>JACRHC010000119.1 GCA_016217675.1 Nitrospirota bacterium | reverse complement strand
CTCATTGACGCTAAAGAGCGCTGAAAAACCTGGGATAGTCAGGTTTGTCGTAGTCGTCCCGTCAGTGACCGGCACACTGAAAAAGTTGCCCATACCGCCAACTGATATGCCGGCCAGACCATTGATGATTTCGAGCATGGAGCTGCTGTCCATCGTTCCAAACCCGGCGATTGCAACAGGCTCGCCATCTTTCCGCGCACTCGTACGCCACTTGGCACCAAGCTCTTTGAGCTTGTCCAGGGAGGCCTCCACAATCATCGCCTCAACGTAAACCTGCTTGCGCCGTTTGTCCAGGTCTTTTATAATGCCTAACAGGTTCTGGTAAAGCCCGGCAGGGGCATTGACGATGAGCGAATTCGTCGCCTTGTCCGGCGTGATCGTGACCTTACCTTTTGTATCCGCGGGTTGCGCGGGTTGCTTTGCCTTTTCCTCTATGCCCTTGACAACACTGTCTAACACTTTTGCCAGCTCACCGGCATCTGCATTCTCAAGAAAATAGACCTTAATGTTGCCGGTCATATCTTTCTGCGGAATGTCGAGCAGAGTAATAAGTTTTTTTATCGAGTCTTTGGCATAACCTGAACCGATAAGAATAAGTGCATTGAGCCTGGCATCTGCCATCACGCGTATCTCGTCTCCCGCAATCCCTGCCTTGTCCTTTTTCTGCAGTGACTCATTGATTGTCTTTGCCATGTCCTCTGCTACGCCGTTTTTGATCTGGTATATCTCAGGATCATCCTTGATCAGGGGCTGATCCACAAAAGAAAGAATATGCTCTATTCTTTGGACATTCAGCGCATTTTCCACGAGCAGCAGATAATTGCCCGTACCGAACACTGAGATATGACCGTCCCTTGAGACAAGGGGCTGAAAAAACTTCATGGCATTTTCGGCACTTATGTGACTGAGAGGTATAAGCTTTGTAATATAGGCATCAGTGGCCTTTCCCTCTCCGGGCTCGGGAGAGAGCGTCTTTGACTGCCCCGAGGGCACTATCTTCAGCAGATTGCCCGGCGCCGGTATCAGGGTGTAGCCCTTGAGATTAAGCACTGAGGCAAAGAGAGAAAAGGCCTCATCAGCCGATATCTTTGAGGGCGCCATGATCGTTATCTTGCCCTTCAGCGTATCGTCGAATATGAAGTTCTTCCCTGTCACTTCGCTGATGAACTTGACCACATTGGGAAGCTCAACATCCTGCAGGTTCACTGCTATCAGGTTTTTCTTCGGTTCGGCATATACAGCCGAAACCAGCAGAAAAAGAACAAGAAAACCAATGCCTATCTTCTTCACAATAGCCCCCTAATTGATATGGTATACCTGAGTCATAGGTACCCCATTTCTTAATATGTCAAGTTCCATCCTGTCCAACTCCTTTATCATGTTGAATATCTTCACCCCGTCGCCAGCTGAATTCAGATCTAGTTTGTTTGCCCTGAGAATGATATCCTCATTCTTCAGCCCCATATTCTCATAAATCCCTCCGGGCTTGATTTCTCTCACCGTGAAGCCTTCCTGCCTGCCATCTTTGATAAGCGGCAAAAGTCGGGCGCCTGTAAGAAGCTCGTTGGGATTATCAAGAAACTTCTTGATATGCTCCCGGTCAAAGGTCATTTCCTTGCTGCTTCTCATGGGCTGGGTCACAAAAGCTGTCTTTGAGGAGGGTTTGGCAGCAACAGACTTGATATTAGGAAACAGAAGGTCAAATCCCCTGCCAGCCTGCGAAATGCTGACTTTGTCCGGGTACACAGCAGTGAGCTTGCCGGCGCCAAAGACATCATCTCCGAGCTTGAAAAGCTTCTGCATAGCACCCTCGTTTTCGATAAAGGCATATCCGGGCTTATACGTTATGACACCCTTCAGAACAAGGCCTCTTGGGTCAGTGGCAGAGCCGGACTCCTTCTGTATGACTGAGAACCTAACACCTTTTATGCCAAAAGGATTTTTTTCAACGACAGAAGCAAAGCTTTTTACTGATTGCAGATCCTGCGCACCATCTGACCTGGCCCCGCTCCTTGTCACAGTCTCTTTTGCCGAGACCAGTTCAAGAATCTTACCCAGATTAAATGAGACTGCCAACATCACGGCAATAATGCCGGCCGCATTCAAAAACGCGCTCTTTTTAAGAAAAGGCACCATTCGCATAGATTACCAGAAAGATCATTATAAAACAAAAAAGGCAACCAAATCAGGTTGTTATGAGATGAAACCTCAGTCCATTTTCTCTGTTCAGAGAGAATAACCTCTTTCGCCAAAGCAGCACAAAAACGAATAAATTACTATTTGTGCGCATAGTGGGTTGCCGGTTTTCAGGTCACTGTGAGAGCTGCGATACCCTCTGACTGACGTCCATGAAATGGTAATCTTCGGCAAGGATCTTATTAAAGATTGTCCTGGCAGTATCTCTCTTCCCCGACAGTTCCTCATACAGCGCAAGATAATAGTACGGCTCGAGATTTGTTTTGTTGACAGGTTCATTGCTGATCGCCCTGTGGAACTTCTCTACAGCCAGATTCGTCATGCCTTTCTGCCCGAATATCCTGCCGATCGTCACTGCAGCAGGTTTGTATTCAGGGGATTCCGGCCCTATCTTCTGAAGGACGACCAACGCGCTGTCAATAAGGTCGAGCTGCATAAAAAGCCTGCCTGCCCTGAGATATTCCCCGCCTTTCTCATAGAGCTCTGCAACCTTGCTGTTAATTTGTCCGGTCTTTTGGTATGCATCTGCTGCCGCAATATATCTGCCCACCTTTTCAAAGGTTTCTGCTGCTTTCAAAAGATCATTCGCCTTCAGAAACATCTCGCCAGCCTCCTCAAAGGAGCCGGCCTTCGCATATAACTCGCCAGCCTTTGCATAGCTGCAGGCTTGCATTGATATCTCTGCAGCCAGCACAAGATCACCCGCCTTCTCGGCAGATGATGCAGCCTCCGGTAATTGACCATTTTTATAATATACCTTCGATAATATCTCCTCTTTTTTTCTGAGATCACCGCCTGTCTCAAAAGCCCCTGCAGCCTTTTCAAGGTTACCTGAGTGCAGGTAGCATTCCCCGGCCCTAAGGAAATCGCCCTTCAGCTCATATGCCTGTGCAGCTTCATAAAAAAGACGTGCCCGCTCTAATATCTGAACAGCCTTGTCATATTGACCGGCTTTCTCATAGAGCTTACCGCTCATTTGAGCGTATCTGCTCCCTGTAGACCCCATGGCAGAGGATGGGTTCCGCTCCTCAATAAAGCATCGTTCATAAGCCTCGGCAGCCTTCAGTGAATCGCCGGCATTTTCGTACAGCTCAGCTGCCTTCAGGAAATACCCGCCCTTTTCATACATAAGTGCTGCATTCTTGTTGTCATTTATCCTGAGATAGAGCTCGGCTGCCCTTGTATTGCTTCCGGCCTTTTGAAAATAGAGCGCTGCCTTCTCGAAGTCTTCGATTTTTTCATAGAGCTCTGCAGCAGCGGCATATTCTTTAGCCTCAAGATAATGATGGGCAGCCTCGTTATAGGCATTAATCGACTGACAGTGCAGGGCCGCTGATTTGTGGTCCTTTTGCGCCAGCGCCTTCTTTATTCTTTTTCTGACGAACCTTTCTTCTGATCTGTCTCTGCTCTTTTCAGCCAAGTACCTCCTCAGGGGTTGAAATGGTTTGAGAAGGAACGAAAGGAGAGTCGTCAATATCTTTTTGGCAACAAGCAGCAGAATAAGCAGGCTTAGCGCAGCAAGAATATAGAGGATATAATCGTCTGCACCCTGAATATGCAGATGCTCCGCAATCTTCGCTGCGAGCTCACGAGCCCTGGAGATTAGCTGATTAATTGAGATGCCTCCTTACCGATTCTTGCCGTGCTTTCTCGTAAAACACGGTAAGTATATCACATTATTTAAAAGACAAAAGGACAAAAAAAGGCGGACCGAGTGGCCCACCTTTTTTGTCGCTCTGTTATACCTGATTTACGTTATAACAGATTAACGGTTACGGTATCCGTATAAATGGGTGCATCCTGAATGCCATTTTCGTTCATGTCTACTCTCATTTTAAATATATACTTACCCGGCGGCAAAGATGCTGAGTTGAAGACATCCATTGGATATATATCCGCAAGTGACCCATGCCAGAAGCGCCCTGTGCAGCCTTCCCAGGTGGTCGCGCCAACACACTGTGTCCACTTCAGGGTATCAGAGTCGAGTTGATAGAAGACACCTGTCGGGAATTTTGCCAATACCCAGTAGTCAGCCGGCAGTCCCCTCTTCTTCCCCGGGTAGAGCTGAATATTAATGCTCAGACCTTCTGCTGAGAAAATGGTAAGCGGGCCGTTCGAACCATTTGCCTTGATATCAGGGATCGGGACAGGGCTCTCGCCGCTTCCCTGCAGCGGAATTTCGATCAGCGGTTTGTTAAAGGCATTTGAGATAACGCGTATCTTCCCATAATTGATGCCATAGTCAGCAGGCGAAGAGATGACATCAAAGGTGCAGGTAAGACCTGCATTAATAGTTTTACCAGAGCAGGTGTCGTTCTGTATCTTAAATTCGGTATTACTGTAAGGCGACGTGGAAGACAGGAAGACCTTGGCTATTGTCACATTGCCCGGGCCTGTGCTGGTCAGGGTGACTGTTTTGGGCAGTGTAGAAGTCCCCGGCTTCTTCCAGGGAAACATTAGAGCGCTTTTGTTTGAACTGATATTCGGTTTCTCGCTCTGAAAACTGGCAGCAGCAAGAAAGACGGCTGAATCGAGGATGCTGTCCTTTGTGTCTGCGATGGCCAGTTTCATATGATAGGTCTGGCCAACTTCAACGGTACCCTGCGCCCAGAGCACAGTTGTAAAACCGTCAAACTGAGTCGGATAGGGAGGTATGGGGAAATCTCCGAAATCGTTATTATTGTAGAATTCAGAATTTTTTCCAGCATTGATATTGTCAATGGATACCGCGTCTGCCGCAGTCAGGGGTACAAGGGCTATATTTTGGCGAGCGTCACCCACTTTATTAAGATAAAAGCCAAAGACATCATTAAACTTATTCACATACTCGTTGTATTCGTCAGAGGCAAAGACATACAGAAAACTGAAATAAGTGGCAGTCGGGACAAAATTAAATTCAAGGACAGCTGCATCATTGGTTGTGTCGGGTGCGACAATCACATCAAGATCTAAATCGCCCGGTGTACCGACATTAGTGCTGATACCGTCATCCGTATTAGGCCCCTGGGCATTTGCAATATCCCCTGAACTGAGCATAATTCCTGAGTCTATATCAAGGCCGTCTCCCCAAGCGCCGCTAAAAGTGCCTGCAGAGAGGTTAGAGCCTGTATAGGTGATATCAGTTATGAAGACAGCACCGCCCACGAGGGCCTGCGCGAGCGCCGTCGGAGTTATGCCGGGCTGATTCAGATCCTGGGTAACAATTGCGGAGGCCGACCCCGTCATCACACATATCATGAAAAGTATGACTATGATTCCTGTCTTTTTCATTGCCTGTCTCCTTCTCTGCCTATTTTCTTCATAGTAGAAGAAATCAGGGCCGGTGTCAACACCGGCCCTGATCTAAAACCTACGTTACAATTGAGCTAAGGAGCAAGCGTGACTGTGGTAGTCACATTTGCACCGAGAGAGTCAGTCACCTGCATCGTAAAGCTCGCAGTCACGCCGTTAATCCAGGAGTATCTAACAATAAATGCCTGACTGTTAGTCCCCGCGACTCCGACCACGCTACCCTCCTGTGTTGGCGACAGGAGGTCAATATAGTTAAGCAGGGTAAAATGCACCGTGTAAGGGGCCGTTCCACCGCTCACCAGATAGTTCACATTCAGGGAACCACCCGGCGTAGAATCAATGGTAGTCGCCGTCGGCAGCAGGGTCAACGCTGTGGCCGTTCCAGTAATAGTAAGCGTTGCCGAGGCATTCGCGCCCGTAGCATCCCTTGCGGTTATAGCAACCGTCCCGGCAGGCGTCCCGGCAGGCACGGTAAGCGAGAAGGTGCCGCCTGTTGTTGTTACGGTAGCGGGGGCCGGTGTTATCACCGTGCTGTCTGTAAAGATCTGATAGTTAGGCGATCCACCTACGACAGTAAAGGTCGCGACGCCTCCTGCTACACCGTCAACCGTCAGACTGCCTGGCTGAATTGCGAATGTAGTCGTTGCCGTAATATCGACGCTGCCTATTAAGACACCGCCTGCTGTGGCACTGACCGTGCATATTCCTTCTGTCAGAGGCGCGGTAAACGTACCCGTTGCCACACCGTCCGTTGTCTGTCCGAATGGAGTGACTGAACCACAGGTAGTGGTAAAGTTTACGGTCGTCCCGTCAGGGGCTATTGCCCCTGTGTTCAGTTTAACAACAGCAGTCAACGTAGATGTTCCGCCTGTGCTTACAATGATTGGGGACGCAGTAAGTGACGACGCACCTGCGGAAACCACAACTGGCCGCAGGAATAGTGTTGTCAGGTTAAAGGAGCCATTGCCGGCAAAAGCCGAGACATTCACGTGGGTATCAGTATTCCTGATTGTTTCAGGGGTGACCTGGATCACGGCCTTGGCCTGGCCATATACATTTGTTTCCGTCTCAGCCCTGAGAATTATAGCCTCCGCATGGCTCGTACCCCAGGAAACGCCCCATCCTCCGCCGACAGGAACTCCTCCTGCATCAAAAACCCTTACCAATACTTCAGCCGTATCGTCAGTGGCATTCTCAAAAAGAGTGATGTCTGACAATTCATTATAGGTAGCATTGCCCGGCACGCTGTTCACATCCATAGACATGGTCGCTGCCAGCACATCGTTTGAAGAAAAATAAACAGTCTTTCTGTCTCTCACTATCCCTGTTCCTGCAGTCACCTGTGCAAGGATAGTCGCAAACCCAGGAGTAGTGGAAGATATTCTTACCTCAGCATTGCCCTGACTGTTTGTGTTTGCCGTTGCTGAACTCAGTACGCCGGTTAAGGACATGTTCGTAAAGTTAACCGGATAGTTCTGGACCGCATTCCCATTGCCGTCAAGCACCCTTGCCTTTAAGGTGATAAAGGAATTTGTCTGTGCAATAAATTGAACTGGCAACAGTTTGACAACGGTAGGAATGCCGGTATTTACGCCGCCCGGCGCACTGGAACTGCCTGATCCTCCGCTGCCGCAACCGGCAAGGATCATCGTCAGGCTCAGCATTAATAAGAGTATGGTCAAAAAGAGTTTATTTTTCATGGTTCCCCCTAATTACACGTCTCAAAGTCATCTATCCAGAAATCATATTCAACAGGGAAATAGCCTGTGCCGAATTGACTCTTATATTTGCAGTAGTATTTTGCAACGTAGTGTGTGGGTCTCTCTGAAGGGACATTAATACCGGTCACAATAGCGTTCCAGAAGTCCCTCTTTCTCTGAATGTCAATCAACTGGACCGTGCATTCTGTCTGGTCCGCCTGGTCAGGAGCTGCGATTATGCAGTTTGGATAGATGGTCAATGACGGAATAACAGGAGCAGAGGGGTCTTCATTTGCCCTGAGATAGGTGATGGTGCATTCCTCGACACTTGCCGGGAAAGGCGGCTGCGACAGACCACTTTGGTTCAGCAACTCCGGGATGATTGTCATTGTCGCATCTACCCGGAAGAGACCTGCCTCAAATGTGGCATCACCGGTAGTGGCATCAACAGTACACACATGAACATTGGCATCAATGTCCTTCTCCGTATCACTCGCTGTTGAAACCCCGACAACGGTTACCCCTGCGATCACTATGCCGGTGTCGTTGCTTCCGGTAGAACCGGGTGAACCGACTTCACCGCCGCCGCCACAACTGAAAAGCGGCAGGGTCAACAAAAGCATCAAGCCTGAGATTAAAACGTTACGGTTCATTTTGTTCACTCCTTCAATGCGCAAATTATTATAGTTTTCGTATTTAACTTGTTTAGAATTAATCTAATTAATTACCTGTTCTACATCAATTCTATTTCAGGCTGTTGATATCGAGTATTCTCGGCGTAATAAATATCAGCATTTCAGTGGTTTCGTTCGTATTCTGTTCCCTGTTAAAGAGCAACTTCCCGAAAAGCGGCAGCTTGCTCAGTCCCGGGATGGAATCGTCAGTTAAATTTTCTGACTTCTTGAAGATACCACCGATAACAATAGTATCTTCATTTTTTACCAGCACGGATGTCTTAGCCGTATTTTTCAGCACCGAAACATTCGTGCCAACAAGCGGCCCAGGTTGATCCTTGGTAATATCAACTTCCATGAATATAGCACCGCCTGGCGCTATCCTCGGCTTTACTCTCAACGAAAGCAGCGCTTTGACTTCCGTAAAGCTCGGCGTTGTCGCGCCCGCCACTGTAGATTCAAGGTAGATAGAACTGCCCTGGGTAATCGTTGCTTCTTCATTATTCATCGTTACGATTTTAGGATTTGATATAACCTTGCCTTTTAGTAACGTCTCCATTGCCGACAATTTCAGGTCAAGCGCCAAAGTTCCGGCCCTGTTGATAAAACCAAAACCTATATTACCTGAGGGACCTACCGCAGGCAGATTTACCAAAGGAATGCCGCTAACGTTGCCCACAGAAGAAGTGCCCTGACCTGTTGCTTTTGTAAAAAATGCGCCCCATTCAATTCCCAGATCTTTCGTATAAGTAGATGAAACTTCAACAATCTTGGCCTCGATCATGACCTGGCGTGCCTGCATATGTTCTATGTCAATTTCCTTGATAAGTGCATTGATCTTTTCGATGTTTACTTCGAGGTCATTTATGATAATACTGCTGCCCCGTTCATCAAGTGAAATACTGCCCCGCGAGCTCAGCAATTTTGCCTTATCTATAGCATCCCTGAGCTTTGTCAGTTCAGCGTAGTTAACAGGGATGATCTTTGTTATCAGATCGCCGGCTTCAGCCTGAGCCTTCTTGTTGGTTTTTATTTCATCAAGCTCTTTCGCCACAGCTGTGGTCGGCAAAACCCTTATGATATTTCCGTCAACGATTTTAGACAGGTGAAAAGTCCTCATGATAATATCAAGAGCCTGATCCCAGGGCACGTTGATAAGTTTTAAGGTTATTTTCCCCTTAACTTCAGGATTCACAACGATATTGTATCCGCTGACATCTCCCAGGAGTCTGAAGATGGGAATAATATCAGCATCCTGGAAATCAAGGGATATCTTCTTCCCAGCAAAGTCCCCCTCCGGTGTAGCGGCGGCAGCCTTTATTTCCTGGGCAGCCATGGAGGGGGCAGCAGCAGGCGCTGCAGCGACTGCAGATTCAGCCGGGGCCGTTTGCGCGGCGCGCTGCGGCTGGGCATCTTCCTTATTCGCGAGCGATATCTCGATTGTGTTGCCGATTGCAGTTACATCGAAATTTGTTTTTTCCTTCAGATCAAGCACAATACGCAGTTTGTCTTTGTGCTTTCCTGCCCTTATGCCCTTGAGTGGGGACAGAGTCTGAGTCGGTATGGCAGCGCGTAACGCCGTTTCAGGGATATCAACAACAATGCGCTCATTGACAGGAAATACGTTAGGGATCATTGTACCGTTACCGCTGATAATTACCTTCACGGTATCAGCTGACTTCTTGATTGTTATGCTGTTTATCTCTGTGGCCCTGGACGAGACAGGTGATGCTTCTTTTTCTGCAGGCGTCTCTACTGCCACAAGCCTTACCAAAGGCATCGGCTCAGCTTCAAGATTTTTGGCCTCAGAGAGAACCACAGGATCGTCCTTCTTAATCGAAAGAATAAGTGTATTGTCCCTGTACTCAGGAGAAAGAGACGACGGGCTCTGCAGCACTATGTCGAGCCTCATCATACGCCTTGGTGAATCGATCTGCTGAGGTATAACTTCAGTCACCATGCCGCTGTCAGAAATAATCTTGTCTATAACAGAACCAGCGCTCATGTCTGGAATCTCCAAGGTTGCCCGGTAGGGATCGTTTGTCTTGCTCAGAGAATACGTAAACTGCGTGTTGCTCTGGATAATAAGACTGCTCTCATCGATCCTGACAGAGGTGAGGACAGGAGCGTCGATTGTCTGAGACGACTGCTTTACTGCCTGCGTATTTGCGCAACCCAGCAGCGCTATCAGCACAAAAATGCCTATTAAGGGTTTCAGGAGTTTATGTTTTTTCATTATTCCTCCTCCTTGCGGAGTTTCAGTATAGTATTCTTGGTTTTAGGCTGACCCCTGTAGTCTTTGATCTGCTCGGTAATCGTTACCGTATCACGAGTGATTTCACTGACTTTTCCACCATATAACCCCAAGGTCATGCCTTTTCGAATGGTAAACGATTTATTGTCCGGCAGGGTTACCATGGCATAATACTGCTGCCGATCCGATACTATGGCGATCAGTTTTATCTCGTCAACGTCGAACGATTCAGTTGGCGGTGCCCCTTTTACTACCTGACGAGGTCCGGCGGTCTTGATTTCAACAAGAGAGGCAAAGGGATCTCTGCGATCCTTTGGTTCATAGACATAAACTTCTTTTTCAGCCTTAACTTCAGCTGGCTGCACTGCAGCCTGCTGAGGTGCAGCCGCAGGTGTCGGCTTCGCCGCCTCAGGTTTCTTCGGAGCCTCAGGTTTCTTGCCGCCGCAGCCAGATAAAATAAGCATAGCCGTTGCAAAAATGATGAGCGTATTACCGGTCTTCATTTTTTCGCACCTGCCGGAACTGGAGCCTTGGCTGCCTCATCATCAGAAACTGCGGAAAAAGTTGCTGCAGTAAATGAGACCTGCAATGCTGTTGAGCTTTTTTCTTTCTTTGGGCTCCCGAGCTTCATGTTATTAATATTTACGATCCTGTTTAACTTGGTGAGACTGCTGAGAAAATATCCCAGATTGTGGTACGTTCCTATAACATCAACAGATACCGGTATTTCATAGACAATACCGCTTGGGTGCGTCTTCTTTGCAGATGGTTTCCACGATTTTATTTCAAGGCCGGCTGAAATTCCCATATCAGAAACCTGTTTCAGAAGGCTTGATATCTCTTTTTCATCAGGAAGCTGTTCTTTCAGCTCATTGATCCTTTTTATCAGCCTTTCATTTTCTATCTTCAAGACTTCAAGCTTGGCAGCTTTTGTCTGGCTGGCAGCAATTTCGTTGTTCTGTTTATCGATCTGGGCCTCAAGAGTTTTAATCTGTTTCAGCTTGGGACTAATCACCAGAAAAAGGACCAGGACAGCAATAAGGATCGACGGGAGCACGGCAACGATTACTTTCACATAAGAGGGCAAGGTCTTTATATCAAGTTTGATTGCCATGTTATGCTTTCACCTTGAACGTTAATTTGAATGAATAAACAGTAGTGGAACCGACCTTGGACTGCACGGATTCCTGGAGATATATGTCGGTAAAAATCTGGGAATTTTTCAAATTATTGACATAATTGACAACATCAGTATTTGTAAAGGCTATGCAGGAAAGCGACAGGTTCGCCCCGCTAATGTCTGCACTCGTCAGCCAAACTCCAGGGGGCAGAAGCGCGCCGATCTCATCAAGTATCTTGACCGGACGGGACTTATTTCTCCCGAGTTCTTCTATGATATCTTTGCGCTGCTGAAACGTTTTATTCAGCTTTTCAAAGTCTTCAACAGCCTTTATTTTTTCTTTTAATGCAGCAATGATTTTTTCGTTTTCCTTGACTTTCGCCTCCTTGGCTGAAACCGTGGAGCTGAAGTGGTACGTGATATAGAGGAATACCGCTCCGACAATTAAGGTAAGGAGAATAGTGTAAATCAGAAAAGCCGGAACAGGCTTCTGCTTTTTCTTCTTTTTCGTTGATATTAAATTGACTTTTATCATCTGTCGCCCTGATTTCTGAGGGCAAGCCCAACCGCTACAGCCATCATGGGAGCGATTTCCTCAATATAAGAAACATCAAATTTCTTGGGAATTTTGACATTTCTGAACGGTTCTGCAATCTTTGTCTCTATGCCCGACCGTTCTGCAATCATGGAGGCGAAGTTCCTGATAAGAGCGCAGCCGCCGCTGAGGATGACCTCAGCTATATCCTCGTGAACCGTCGTGCTCCGGTAGTAATCAAAGGAACGGCTGATTTCGCTGAGGATTTCTTCAGAGGCCGATTCAATCACTGCGTTTGCATCTTCAGGAGATACGTTTTCAACCGATTCTCCCCGCTTCAGTTTTTCTGCAAGCTCATAGGTAATGTTGAATTCTCTCTGCAGTGCCTCTGTATGCAGATTGCTACCCAGAGAGCTGTCCCTTGTAAAGACCGAAATGCCGCCCTTCAGGATACCCATATTGATAGTGCTTGCACCGATATTGAGCAAGGCGATGTTCTTCCCGGGCTCAATCTCGTAATTGATACCATACATGTTTTCGAGAGCAAACGAATCAATGTCAACAATAATCGGCGTAAGGCCGGCTTCTTTAACTACCTGAATATATTCATTGATAATATCTTTTTTTACAGCAACAAGAATAACATCCATCTGGCCCGGCTCATCTTTGGGGCCCAGGATCTGGAAATCCAGATTAACGTCCTCAATATCAAAGGGCACATACTGCTCGGCCTCAAACTTAATGGATTCGGCAAGTTCTTCCTCTGACATTTCAGGCAGGGATATTCTCTTGATAATGACCGATGAATGACCGGAAATAGAGATAGCAGCGTTCTGCGACTTGATTCCTGCTGTTTTGATCATCTCCTTCAGAGAGTCAACGAGGCGCAGAGAGTCGATAATTGACCCGTCTACAATGAGTTCAGGGGGCAGAGAATGAAGATGACAAAGCTCGAGCTCATAGCCGCCTTTTGATTCCTTGAGCTTCACCGCTTTGATATAGCTCGAACCGATATCTAACCCTATTGATCCTTTTCCGCTAAAAAACATAGCTTATGAATACCAGAAAAAATATCTCTTGTCAAGTATTTTTTCTGTTTTTATTTCAGAGAGTTCAAACTAAACCCTAAGAAAATGGTTTAAGAAATACCCTTAAAGTTAGAAATTGAGGTTTCTTTCGATGATTATTTTTTCATTTTTTGTCATCCCAATCCCGAACAAGGAACCGGATGAATCCTTCATTCTGACGTAGACATTGTCAGGGATTCCGCCAAAAATCTCTCTGCTCAGAGGTATGCCATTTCTGGCTCTGCTGCAGTCAGACTTGTCAAGCATGACCTCTGGCAAATCAGAGAGTGCATGGTCCATGGATGAGACACATGGCGACCCATCGGAAATCCCCTGACCCAGGATGTCGAATGTCACCGAGGCATCAATCGTAAAAGGGCCGATACCTGTTCTCTCGAGTGCTGTAATATGAGCTCCTGTACCAAGCATAAGACCGATGTCATCGCAGAGCGTTCGTATGTACGTCCCTTTTGAGCAGGAAACAGACAGCTCGACATAGGGAAGATCTACTTGTAAGATTTCAATATGGTAAATCTCAACCAGCCGTTCAGCCCTTTCTACTTCCAGGCCTTTCCTGGCAAGTTTATAAAGGGGCTGGCCGTTGAGTTTAATCGCAGAATACATGGGAGGTTTTTGCATTATTTTGCCGATGAATTGATCAGCAATGCGGACAATATGTTCCGGTGTGAATGTTGGCACATCCCTTGTATCGATGAGTTTACCTTCGGCGTCAAGGGTGTCGGTTCTTTCTCCCAGTTTGAGCCTTGCACGATAGGTCTTGTCTTTATCAAGGAGGAAGCGGCTTACCTTGGTAGCCTCGTTAAGGCATACAAGAAGGACTCCTGTGGCCATGGGGTCAAGGGTGCCGGTGTGACCAGCCTTTCTGACTCCGAGCATCTTCTTCACTTTCGTGACAGCCTGCTGAGAGGTTATTCCTTTTGGTTTATTGAGATTAACAATAATATTCATGGACGGGAAGAATGAGCAGAAGGCTTAGAAAGATGCTTCCAGTGAAATATTCTGCTGCTTCATCTCTTCGGCAGAATTTTTTTGCCGGCAGCAAAAAGGGTCTTTTTCAGCAATGGAAGGTCTGTTTTGATCCTGAATCCTGCAGCATTCCTGTGCCCTCCTCCGCCGTATGCCGCAGCAATTTTAGCGACATTTGCCTGTCCCTTTGATCGCATGCTTACTTTCCAGCGGCCGTTATCAGTCTCCCTGATAAGCGCTGATATTACAACAGAGTCGATCATGCGCGGGACATTGGCGAAATTCTCTGTATCAGCTTCGACGGTCCCGGTTTTATTGAACATATCTTTGGTGACATGGATCATGGCCATATTATCCCTGATTTCAAGTGTGCCAAGACAAAGACTCAACAGGTCAAACCGGTTCTTTTTCCATCGCTCGTACAAATGCTCTGATATAATGCCGGGCTGAGCCCCTGCATCAATAAGCTCGGCGCTTGCCCTGAGCACGTCAGAACTGGTGTTGCTGTATCTGAAGGTCCCTGTGTCAACAGCTATTGCCGTGTACATGTTTGTTGCCATCGATTTTGTAATGCGAATATTCAAGGCATTAATCAGATGAAATACCATCAGGCCCGTTGCAGCTGCGGTCCGTTCGACCCATCGGATGTCACCGAAAGGCGATTCAGTCTCATGGTGATCAATGACAACAGATTTGCTGAACGTATAGCCCTCAAGCGCTGCCCGCTCGGGGCTGTTACAGTCCAGAAGTATAAGCAAAGGATTTTTCTTGAGGAGGTTCCCCAGGGTTGATCTGCATTTCTTGTGTCCCGGCATGAATTGGTACAGTTCAGGAACAGGGTCCTTATCAAAGATATAAACTTTTTTGCCCAGCACTACAAGCGCCTCAGCAAGGGCGAGACAGGAGCCCAGGGCATCACCGTCAGGGCTGATATGCGTTGCCAGAAGGAGGATCTGCTCTTTATTGAGGGTATTTATGAGGCTCTTAGGAACTTTCATCTTCTGTCTTGATTTTTTTTAGCAGGCTGTCTATCTTGGAGCCGTACTCAATGGACGTGTCGAGCCTGAACTCGACATGCGGTATGAATTTCATCTTGAGCCGTTTACCAAGCGCAGACCGTATAAAGGGCTTGGCATCATTCAGGATCTGGAGCGTCTGATCCCGTTCCTCAGGTTTCAGTATGCTTACAAAGATGCGCGCATTCTTGAGATCATCGGACATATCTGCTCCGGTTACGGTCACAAAACCGATTCTCGGGTCCTTGAGACGGTACATGATAATATCAGCAACCTCCTCGCGGACAAGGTCGCCGACCCTTTGTGACCGCTTATAGGGAAGCACGGGGCACCTGATTATATCTGCCATACATAAAAATATAATAAACGATTTTCATTTCTAAATACAGGGTGAAGTTAACGGCCCGAGAATGCGGGCCGTTATGAATTATGAGGAACGGTTTGGCTAAAGTTTGGTTGCTATCTTTTCTATGATATAGTTTTCGATGATGTCACCGAGCTTAAGGTCATTGAAATTTTCTATCAGGATTCCGCATTCGTAGCCCGTCTGAACCTCTTTAACGTCATCCTTCTGTCTTTTCAGGCTTGCGATCTTGCCTTCATAAGCAACAACACTATCCCTGATGACACGAATACCATCGCTTACCCGTGTCATGTATCCATCGATGACAGAGCATCCCGCTATGGTGCCGAGCCTGGACACAGGGAAAAGCTGCCTCACCTCTGCTCTGCCAAGAATTTTCTCCTTGAGCGTTGGCTCAAGCATACCCTCAAGCGCCTTTTTGACGTCGTCAATTGCCTCATAAATAATATTATAGAGCCGAATATCAACGCCTTCTTTTTCCGCTGTCTGCGCGGCCTTGGTCTCAGGTCTCACATTGAAGCCGATAATGATAGCATTCGATGCTGTGGCGAGCATGACGTCTGACTCATTAATACCGCCTACAGAACAATGGATGACCTTAACCTTGACCTCAGGATGGGTGATATTCTCAAAGGCATCTTTGATCGCTTCGACAGAGCCCTGGACGTCACCTTTAATGATAATGTTAAGCTCCTTTATCTGGCCTTCCTTTATCTGGGTGTACAGCTCATCAAGGGTAAGTTTCTTTGCCTTGGCTATTTCCAGGGACCGCTGCTTATGGAGTCTTGTCATGGCAATCTGGCGGGCCCGCTTTTCGTCATCGACCACCGTAAAGACATCGCCGGCAGCCGGAACTTCAGAGAACCCTATCACCTCAACCGGTGTTGAGGGGCCGGCCTCCTGAATTCTTTTTCCTGTATCATCCACCAGTGCCCTGACCTTGCCAACATGGGCACCCGAAAGGAGTGCATCTCCAATTCTCAGGGTGCCTGCCTGGACAAGTAAGGTCGCAACTGGCCCTCTTCCCCTGTCAAGCTTTGCCTCTATGATCGTGCCCTTGGCTTTTCTGTCATAGTTAGCCTTCAGTTCCAGGACTTCGGCCTGAAGCAAGATCATCTCAAGCAGATGTTCTATGCCTATGCGCTTCTTTGCCGACACTTCAACAAAGATATTGTGGCCACCCCAGTCCTCTGAAATTATGCCCTGCTCTGAGAGTTCATTTCTTACGCGGGTCAGGTTGGCATCCGGCTTATCGATCTTGTTGACGGCAACGACGATAGGGACATTTGCAGCCTTGGCGTGATTGATTGCCTCTTTCGTCTGGGGCATGACGCCATCATCAGCGGCAACAACCAGCACAACAATATCCGTAACTTTGGCGCCCCGGGCCCTGAGGGCAGTAAAGGCTTCGTGGCCAGGCGTATCCAGAAACACGATATCTTTTCCCTTAAGGTTGATCTTATATGCACCGATGTGCTGCGTTATGCCTCCAGCCTCGGTTTCTGTGACCTTAGTTTCCCGAATGGCATCGAGCAGAGAAGTTTTGCCGTGGTCAACATGTCCCATTATGGTTATAACAGGAGCCCGGTGCCGGAGATCCGCTGCATTTTCCTGCGCCGCTTCGTCAACCTGATAATCGTCTTCTACTGATGCGAGTTCCAGCTTTATGCCGAAACTGTCTGCAATAAGCAGGGCTGCATCTGTGTCAACCGGCTGGTTAATAGTGGTTGTCATATCTCCCAGAGCCATGAACTTCTTAATAACATCGCCGCTTTTGATGCCGATAAGCTCTGCGAATTCCTTCACAGACATACCCTCACGGAGCTTAAGGTTTTTTCTCCTTGGAGCAGTGGAGAGAACGGGTTGTTTTTCATCCTGTTTATAGGATGCTTTACCTCCACCGAATCCTCTTTTTTGTGATCGGGGATCCCATTTCCTCGGTTCGACCTTTCTGATACTCGTGAAGGCTTTCTGAAGCCCGGGTTTAGCCTTGAACTTCTCAATCTTCTCCGCTTCACTCTCTTTCTTGAACCGGTCAGGAACGGCAACATCCTCATCTTTCTCAGGCGTTACCGGAGCAGAAATTTCAATTTCGGCATCATCAACGATAAGAGGAGTTGGCTCGCTAGGCAGAGTCGGTTCAAGCTTAATGGTCTTTTCCATTTTGTCTTTATGCGGCTTTGCCAGTTTTTGAGCTTTTTTGTGCTCCTCTTTTCTTGCGGTCTCCTTAGACTCCACAGCAATTTCTGCCTTAGGCTCTGCCTGAACTTCTGCCTTTATTTCGTCTTTCTTCTGTTCTTCCTTTTCTGCCGCTTTGACAGGTTCAGGTATTGGTTCGGGTTCTTCAACCGGAGGAGGAGGTTCTACGGGCTCTGCCACTGCCAGGGTTCGTGCTATTTTGTCTGCAATAGATGAATCGATGCTTGAGGAATGGGATTTCCCTTCAAACCCCATATCGGCAAGTTCGTCAAGGATGTCCTTGCTGTTTATGTTCAACTTCTTTGCTAATTCGTATATCCTGACTTTTGCCATATTGTTTTGTCCTTAGCTGTGCAACGTGCTGCAGATAGAATACTGCGCCGGATGTTAATCTTGTAACAAGAATTTTAAAATGTTATCATAATCAACTATGATTATGCAATGTAGAAAGGGGGAATGAACGTGGCGAGCTGTTATGCATGTGGCAAGAAAAAGACGGTTGGCAATAATGTCAGCCATGCAAACAACAAGACGAAACGGCAGATTCTGCCGAATCTCCAGAGGAAGCGGATACAGACTGACGCTGGAATCAAGCGTGCCTATGTCTGCACACGCTGTCTGAGGACCGGTACGGTAAAGAAGGTCGTCTGATGAAAAGAGCTGAAACCGTTCTCGGCCCGATGCTGAAGCAACTCGGGATCGAGAACGGCGTGAGGCTTGAGCGGATCAGGAACGACTGGCCTGACATTTTTGAAAAGAGCATCTCTCCCCATATGTTCCCGGCGACCCTTCACGACGGAGAGCTTCTGTTACATGTTGAATCGCCTGCCTGGATGCAGCAACTCACGTATTACAAAAAAGAGATCCTCCGGAAGCTTTCTTCCTACGCTGTAACCGATGTGAGGTTCAGACTCGGAAGGATAACAAAAAAGAAACAGATGCTCGAAGCACAGAAACCGATGCGAACACTCTCTCCGGAGGAGGTTTCATTTGCAGCATCTGTGGTTGCTGACATCAGCAATAAAGAGTTGAAGGACTCCATCCGAAAGGCCATCGAAAAATCCCTAAGAGCCGACAGAAGACCCCCGGGCCCCAGGTGATATTACAGGCTCTGTTACGCTGATTCAGCCTGTTTTTCGTACAGGAGGATCGGTTTTTCATTTTTTATAACCGTATCCTCGGTGATAAGACACTCCTTGATGCCTTTCTGGGAAGGGATCTCATACATGACATCAAGCATGATCTCCTCAAGAATGGCTCTCAGTCCGCGCGCTCCGGTCTTTCGCTGTATTGCCTTCCTCGCTATTGCTGAAAGGGCCGTATCCGTGAACTTCAACCTCACGTTGTCAAAAGAGAGCAGTTTCTGATACTGCTTGGTAAGTGCGTTTTTCGGCTCGATAAGGATCTTTACCAGCGATGCCTCGTCCAGTTCGCCGAGCATGGTCACGACAGGGAGTCTGCCGACAAATTCAGGGATAAGCCCGTATTTGAGCAGATCACCCGGTTCAACCATACTGAGCATATCTCCGGCCTTCCTCTCGCTCTTTGGTGACAGGGCTGAGCCAAAACCTACGGTTTTTTTGCCAATGCGCTGCTCGACAATCCCGTCAAGGCCGGTGAATGCACCGCCACAGATAAAAAGAATATTTGTTGTATCCACCTGGATGAAATCCTGTTGGGGATGCTTCCTGCCTCCCTGGGGCGGGATGCTTGCGATCGTCCCTTCAATAATTTTGAGTAGCGCCTGCTGAACGCCTTCTCCGGAAACATCCCTCGTAATCGAGGGGTTATCGGACTTTTTGCTGATCTTGTCAATCTCGTCGATGTATACAATGCCCCTCTGCGCCTTTTCCACATCGTAGTCTGATGCCTGAAGCAGTTTAAGGATAATATTTTCAACATCCTCACCGACATAGCCTGCTTCAGTGAGGGTAGTGGCGTCAGCAATGGTAAAAGGGACATCAAGAAGTTTTGCAAGTGTCTGGGCAAGCAGGGTCTTTCCCGTTCCGGTCGGACCGATCAGCAGAATGTTGCTCTTCTGGAGTTCCACCTCAGATACGCCCGGATTGTATATTCTTTTGTAATGATTGTGCACAGCAACAGAAAGGATCCTTTTTGCTTTTTCCTGGCCTATTACATAATCGTTCAGAAATGTGTGAATCTCCCTGGGCTTCGGGAGTTTGGGCAGCGCTTCCGTGCTGGTTTCAACAGCAAGCTCATCCTCAATGATCTCATTGCAAAGCTCTATGCACTCGTTGCAGATATATACGGTCGGACCAGCGATGAGCTTTTTCACTTCTTCCTGGCCCTTTCCGCAGAAAGAACACTTCAGGGACTCGTCGTCTTTTCTTGCCATTACTTCTGACTCTCCTGTTTCTTCTTGTTGGTAGTGTCAATGACCTCGTCCACGAGACCATAGTCCTTGGCTTCCCTGCCTGACATAAAAAAGTCGCGGTCCGTATCCGTCCTCATCTTATCGAGCGGCTGACCGGTATGCGATGCCAGTATCCTGTTAAGGGTGTCCTTAACTTTCAATATCTCCCGTGCATGTATCTCAATATCTGTTGCCTGTCCCTGGAACCCTCCGAGGGGCTGATGGAGCATAATCCGTGCATGGGGCAGAGAGAAGCGCTTGCCCTTTGTACCTGCAGTAAGGAGGAGCGCTCCCATGCTTGCGGCCTGACCGATGCAATAGGTGCAGATGTCAGGCTTCACATACTGCATGGTGTCATAGATGGCAAGACCTGAAGTTACAATGCCTCCCGGTGAATTGACATAGATATGGATATCTTTTTCCGGATCTTCTGTCTGCAGAAAGAGGAGCTGTGCAATGACCGTATTGGCAACATGATCATCTATCGCGGTACCCAGGAATATGATTCTGTCTTTCAGAAGACGTGAATAGATATCATAGGCACGTTCAGACCTTCCGGTCTGTTCTATTACAATGGGAATTAAGCTCATATTACGCTCCTTTGGTTATCTCTGCATGGGACAGCAGGAAGTCGAGCACCTTTTCTTCTCTGATATTATGCCTGAGATTTTCCAGGGACCCGTCCCTCGTCATGAAGAGGTTGACGATGGCATCCGGCGTTGCCTGAAACTGCCTGGCAATGAGCGATATCCTGTCCTTCACCTCTGTCTCGGAGACAATGATCTTCTCCTTCTCGGCTATCTCATCAAGGATCATTGTGGCTTTTACGTTCTTGATCGCTTTTGGTCTGAGCTTTTCGGCAAGAGCTGCATCTGCCTTATCAGCCGCCGGGTCAGCCTGAGGCAGCGAGCTTTCAGCCTTGCGCTCGCTGTTCATAAGATGCTCCAATTCTGCTGCGGCCAGGGATTCCGGGACATCAAAGGCATGGCCTTCGGTCAGTGTATCGATAATCTTGGCTTTTTGCTGTTTTTTCCCATTCTCCTGCTTTGCAGACAGAATCCCTTCCTTTATCTTCTCTTTCAGCGCTTCAAGTGAGTCATTGCCAAAGTCCTTTGCAAACTCATCGTCGATCTCAGGAAGTTTCTTTTCCTTGACCTCCTTGATCGTTATGCAGAGCTTATCGCCCTTGTCAGAATCCTCTTTCGCTTCTTTTCCTACGACCTCAGGAAGGGTGACTTCAACAAGGTCGCCTTTCTTTTTGCCGATCAGGTTATCGAGAATACCGCGCGGCGTAAGCCTGTTGCCGAGGTTCATAACCTGGTCCTTTTCCGAAGCAATCTCTTTTTCGCCTGAAGGATCAAGCTTTACGTAGTCAATGATGAGCAGGTCGTCTTCCCTGATCTCACGGTCAACGGCATCGAACATTGCCCTGTCGTTCTGCAGGCCCTTGAGCGTATCGTCCACTTCTTTGTCATTAACAGACGCCTCAACGCCGGTCACTTTTATGCCGCTGTAGTTCATGTCCCCGATCTTTGGTCTTACTTCAACGGTGAGCGAAAAGACCAAAGGCTCATTCCTCTTCAGGTCAAGGTTTGTCTCTATCTTCGGCATGGCTACCGGAGCAAGATCAGCCTCCTTTACTGCCTCTGCGTAATAGGTCGGAATGAGTTTTTCAAGGAGCTCGCTCTTTATATCATCGCCGAATCTCTTCTCGATCATGCTCATGGGCGCCTTGCCAGGCCTGAACCCGGGAATGCGCGCCCGCTGCCGTACATTATCTAAAGAACCGGCGTATTCTTTTTCAAGAATGTCGGCTGGGATCTCGATTTTAAGCCGTTTTTTTGTACTGCTGATATCCTCAATAATAGTGGCCAATGTTACCTCCGGTGGTGTTTGTTTACTCTAAAATAAGAACGTATCTTTAGTCAATTTTAGGTATAATCTCATCCATGGACCTCTATATTATCGATGGAAACTCCTATGTTTATCGGGCATACTATGCGATTAAGTCTTTGACGAACTCAAAGGGATTTCCCACAAACGCAATCCTTGGCTTTACGAACATGCTTCTGAAGATCATCAGGGACAAAAAACCCGAAGGCCTGGTCGTCTCTTTTGACTCGCCGGAAATGACCGAACGGCATATGCTGTTCGAACAGTACAAGGCAAACAGGAAAGAGACGCCAGCAGATCTTGTCGCACAGTTGCCGCATATCAGGAAGGTGATTTCCGCTCTTCGCATTAAAGTCTTTGAAATGCCGGGATATGAGGCAGACGATATCATCGGGACCATTGCAAAAAGGGCGGCAGCTGAAGGGTCGAATGTTTATATTGTTACGGCAGACAAGGATATGCTGCAGCTTGTTGATGATAGGGTCAGGGTCTATGATCCGATGAAAGACCGGATGCTTGACCGGGCGTATGTGATAGAAAAGTTTGGCGTAGGACCCGAAAGGGTTACCGAATTCATGGCGCTTACCGGAGATGCTTCTGACAACATCCCCGGCGTCAAGGGGATTGGTGAAAAGACCGCAAAGGAACTCCTTGCATCTTTTACCAGCATAGAGGACCTTCTTGAGCATCCGGAACGTATACCCCGGGAAAAGCTGAGGGCCATGATTACCGGAGGCCGGGACATGGTGCTCATGAGCCAAAAACTTGCGACTATAGATACTGCTGTTCCGATAGATTTTACTGTCGCTGAGTTTGGACTGCATGAGCCTGACTGGCTCGCCCTGCTTTCGTTCTTCAAGGAGTTCGAATTTTCCAGTCTGATGAAACTCCTCCCTTCCCAAGCTACTGAGCTTGCCACATCGAACAAACATTATGAAGCGGTCTTCTCAGCCGAGGCGCTCAGGGAAATAGTGGCATCAGTAAAGGGTGAACTGGCACTGGATACTGAGGCAACAGGGAAAAACCCTCTCGTTGACCGGCTTGTCGGACTCTCTCTCTGCAAGGACAGGGGTAGTGCATACTATATACCAATAGGCCATACGCAATCCCTTATGCCTGGACATATACAACTGAGCAAAGATGCGGTGTTGCAGGCCCTCAGTCCTGTGTTTGCGGATGCGGACATTGCCAAGATCGGCCACAACCTGAAATATGATATATTGATGCTTGCCGGGGAAGGAGTAAGCATTGACGGACCTCTCCTGGATACCATGATTGCAGCATATCTCCTGAACCCAAACAAGTCTGGACATAGCCTTGATGAAGTCTCTTTTGAATATCTTTCAAGGAGAAAAAAGTCCTTTATGGAAGTCCTTAAGAAGCGGCCGAGCTTTGCCGAGGTCCCCATTGATGAGGCTGTTCCGTATGCTGCGGAGGATGCTGCGCTTGCCTTTGAACTCAAGGACCTGCTCTTTGAAAGACTGAAGGAGAATGGACTTGAGCCGGTTTATTCCAGGATTGAAATGCCGCTCATCAAGGTGCTCGTTGAGATGGAGACTGCCGGGATAAAGATTCAGGAAGGCCTTCTGGAAGAGATGTCAAAGGAGCTTGCCACAGACATAGCTGCGATCGAAAAGAGGGTCTATTTCCTTGCGGGCGAGGAGTTCAATATTAATTCTCCAAAACAGTTGAGTGCCGTCCTCTTTACCGGACTGGGCCTGAGCCCCAGCAGAAAGACAAAAACAGGGTTCTCGACTGGCGTGGATGTGCTTGAAGAGCTCGCAGAATCTCATGAACTCCCCAGAGAGGTCCTTCATTACCGAAGCCTCACAAAACTGAAGACTACCTATATTGATGTACTGCCCGGCCTGGTGAACCCCCGGACAGGAAGACTGCATACGTCCTTTAATCAGACGGTGACCGCAACAGGAAGGTTGAGCAGCAGCGACCCGAACCTTCAGAATATTCCGGTAAAAGGAGGCTGGGGGAAAAGGATACGGGCCGCATTTATCGCAGAACAGGGGAATCTGCTCCTTTCCGCTGACTACTCACAGGTCGAGCTCAGGATTCTGGCGCATTTAAGCAATGATACGGGGCTCATATCGGCATTCAGGGATAATGTCGATATTCACACAAGAACAGCGGCCGAGATCTTTGGTGTTCCCCTGAAAAGCGTATCGCCCGAGATGCGAAGGACTGCAAAGACAGTCAACTTCGGCGTGATCTACGGCATATCATCCTTTGGCCTTTCAGAGACGCTGAACATTGGCAGGAAAGAGGCTGAACAGTATATTAAACAGTATTTTGATCGTCATCCCGGGGTGAAGCAGTATATTGAGCAGTTGATTACAGAGACCACGGAAAAAGGATTTGTCACCACGCTTTTCGGCAGAAAGCGACCTGTCCCTGAGTTGAAGAACCAAAACAGGAATATTCGTCAATTAGGTGAAAGACTGGCAGTGAATTCTCCTATTCAGGGTACTGCTGCAGATATAATCAAACTGGCCATGATCTCTATCCGGGAACGCTTGAAAGCGGAATCTCTGCAGGCACGGATGATCCTGCAGGTACATGACGAACTTCTGTTCGAGCTTCCCGAGTCAGAACTGCATAAGGTGGAGCGTATAGTGCGGGAAGGCATGGAGGAAGTCATGAAACTCTCCGTCCCCCTAAAAGTGGATATTGGCCATGGTCGTAACTGGGCTGAAGCCCATTAGGTGATATTTTGTATAATTGTCTCTAAAATTTGATAGAATAGCTTTCACAGGGAACCTCATGAAAACCAAAGATCCATTGAAAAAAACTACGAAGGCAGCAGCCGGATCAAAAAAGGCTGTTGCAAAGAAATCAGCTCCCGGGAAAACTGCGAAGACGCCTGCTGTAAAGACCCCAACAACGGAAAAGTCAGCTTCTGTTAAGACTACTGCAAAGACAGATAAAATCGGGCAAAGACCTGCAATGAAAGAGGCTGTTGCGAAAAAGAAGACTGTTTCCAAGAGGCCAGTAGTGTCGAAAGTTGCTGTTAAGGGCGCAGCTAAGGTTCATGAAAAACTAAAGGCCAAGGTCAAGGTTACTGCAGTGAGGTCCAAACCTGCGGAAAAAACAGTGAAAGCTGCTCCAAAGAAGAAGGCAGCAGCCGCGAAGGTTAAGGGTGCTGTTAAGAGCGAGGCTAAGGTCAAGGTTGCGGCTAAAGTCGAGAACAAGGCGAAGGTTAAGGCCAAGACTGATGTCAAGACAAAGCCAAAGGCCGGGGCCAGCAAGGTTGCGGCAGTAAAGCCCAAGCCTGCAGTAAAAGCAGTGAAAGCTGCTCCAAAGAAGAAGGCAGCAGTCGCGAAGGTTAAGGGTGCTGTTAAGAGCGAGGCTAAGGTTAAGGTTGCGGCTAAAGTCGAAGACAAGGCGAAGGTTAAGGCCAAGGCTGATGTCAAGACAAAGCCAAAGACCGGGGCCAGCAAGGTTACTGCAGCAAAGCCCAAGCCTGTAGTGAAAGCAGTGAAAGCTGCTCCAAAGAAGAAGGCCGTGGTTGCCAAGGTTGCGGCTAAAGTCGAGGTTAAGGCCAAGGCTGAGATCAAGGCAGAACCAAAGGCTATCATCAGCAAGGTTACTGTAGCAAAGCCAAAGCCTGTAGTAAAGACAGGGAAGACTGTTCCAAAGAAGAAGGCCGTGGTTGCCAAGGTTGCGGCTAAAGTCGGGGTTGAGGCCAAGGCTGAGGTCAAGGCAGAACCAAAGGCCAGGGTCATCAAGACTGCTGCAGTCAAGCCCATGCCTGTGATAAAGGCAGAGAAAAAAGCTGTTGCAATGAAGAAAGAGCCGGCAGTTTCTGAGAAGCCGTATTTGAAGCCAGCAGCTCAAGCCCAAAAGCAGGAGACAGGAAAGGAAACCAAGTCTAAGCCTGAACGGTATCCCGCAAAAAACTCAAAAGCAAAGCTGAAAATATTCCTTCCAGAGCAGGCCGTAACGGAAGAGGAAGCAGAAGAGATCTTTTTTGGAGGCCTGCCTGAAGAATATGGTGAAAACGCTGTTATCGCCCTGGCAGTCGATCCAAATACTGTTTTTGTAGACTGGGAGGTCATTCCGAAGGATATTTCTGACAAGGAAGGGGATCTGAATCTCAGATTCTATGACATTACCGGCATCGAATTTAATGACTGGAATGCAAATTCTGTACTCGATGTGCCGGTCAATAAAAGAGTGGGGAGCGGTTTTTTTGATATACGCATGCCGGGCCGTGATGTCATTGTTGCAGTCGGCGTAATAAACGCTGTCAGTGGTTTTATGCCGATCGTAAGGTCTGCCATGGTCTCATTCCCGGAACTTCTGAACTTCGACGAGCTTGGCATTGTGCAAAAACTCTTTGAATCAGGCATCCCTGTCGGATACTGACATTGTCTGATCTTCTGCCGCAGTCATGTGCAGACCTCTTGTAATCTCTTTTCTGCTTATTCTGCTCACACTGGCCTTGTGCAGCGGGCAGGCTGGGCATCAATCCCTATGACGGCCGCAGCACAGTGCCCCTGAAACGTGTATCTCCTGCTGAATGACAGTAAGGAAGCTAACCCATCTTCCGCAGTAAAGTCTTAAAATCCGGCAAAAAGACAATCGGCAGAAGAGCAAGTCCTTGTCAATACAGAGTTCATGATCTCAAATTTCTAAAAAGCCGATGTAGTGCAGAATTGCCCCTTGAAGAAGCGT
>JACRHC010000118.1 GCA_016217675.1 Nitrospirota bacterium | reverse complement strand
TGAAGCTGAAAACAATCCTCCAATTGCCTGAAACTTTTACCGCCCAGAAGCCTTTCATATTCCCCTTAAGCTGGTGCAAATCGGAGCCTGGATACCTCATGTCGGCTACATCCTTTGCCGCGTCCAGCCGGTCAAGAATATCTGCCAGCTTTTGGGTCTGTTGTGGCTGGATTCCCTTCTTAACCCCATCATAATAAAAATCTTCCAGCCCCTTAGAGCCTATCCGACAACCTTTGGTTCGTAGCGCGGGGGCTTGTCCCCCGCCGATTGGCCGGGGATAAACCCCGGCGCTACGGGGTTTTCGGATAGGCTCTTATGATGGTCTCGTAAAAAGTCAAACAAGCCAACTAATTAATATTATTGAGTAAATTGTTCATTTTATGCTTTTAAGATTAAGGGTTATGTGGTAAAATATGCAGCAGAATCAAGCCATTACATGGAGAAATCATGTTTCACGTAAAAGACCACAAAACCCCCTACATTTTTGATCCCTTTGCCTTTTTAGGCCCCAAGCGGCGGCAGATGCTTGACCGTTCGTGGGCTAAATTATTCCGGGAGGAAATCCTCCTGGAGTTACCGGTTAAATTGTTGGAGGAGCATTATCACCCGATTCACGGGCGTCCCACCAAAGAGTTGTACGCCATGCTTGGGGTAATGGTGCTCCAGCAGCAATTCAATTTAACCGATGAGGAAACCGTGCAGCGGGTAGCCTTTGATATTCAGTGGCATTATGCCTTGAATATTGCCGGTGACAGCGATGACTGCACCTATATCAGTCTCAAGACCCTTTGGACTATGCGTGATATCATGACTGAGCATAATCTCTATACGCCCGTATTCGAGGGCGTTACCGATAAAATATCCCGGATACTGCTGGTGGAGAAGGGTTTGCAGCGCCAGGATTCCATGCACATCTTTTCCAACATGCGCCACTTAGGAAGGATCAGGCTGTTTGCCGCCACCATCAGGAAATTCCTGGTAAACCTGAAGCGAAAGCTTCCGGAATTATTTGCCGCTATTTCCAAAGAGTTAACTAGCCGGTATCTGTCCAAATCCGTGGAATCCACCTTTGCCGGGGTGAAACCGGCCGAGTCGGCCAAGACCCTACAATCCCTGGGGACAGACCTGTTCGCCTTGATTACACGGTTCAGAGATAATGCCCAGGTAACCGGCATGAGCAGCTATGCCCTGCTGGTGCGGCTGCTGACTGATCAATGCACCGTGAACGATGACCCGGTTACGCAAACCGGTAAGGTTTCCGTAAAACCCAATAAGGAAGTGCCTTCCGACTCCCTGCAGAATCCTTCCGACCCCGATGCCGGATACTCCGGCCATAAGGGGCAGGGCTACCAGGTGCAGGTCATGGAAACTTATAATCCCAACCCGGACAAGAAGACCCTTTCCCTGATTACCCACGTAGCCGTGGAATCCGCCCACAAAAGCGATGCGCAGGCGCTGATCCCGGCCATCGAATCTACCCGGGAACGTGGTTTGGGGCCCTCGGAAGTGCTGGTGGATACCACCTACGGCAGCGATGAGAACTGCCAAAAAGCCAAAACCGATCTACAAGTAACCATAGTCTCGCCGGTGGGGGGCAAAGATAGCTCCAAAGGCTTAACCCTGGCTGATTTTACCATGTCGGAATCCGGGGAGGCAGCCGTCTGTCCCCAAGGCCACACTCCGCTCTTCTGTAAATCCGGCAAAGATAATCACCGTGCCGCTTTTCCCCTGGGAGCCTGCATCAACTGCCCCCGCCGCACGGACTGCCCGGTCAAGGCCGGACACAAAGCGTATTATCTGCGCTACAACGCCAAAGCCATACGGCTGGCTTTGCGGCGGGCAGCAGAGAGAACCCCCGCCTGGCGGGAAAAATATCGCTTCCGGGCCGGCATGGAAGGCTCGCTCTCCCAGTACGACCGGAGAACCGGCGTCAAACATCTCCGGGTCAGGGGACTGCCCGCAGTTTCCTTCTGCGCAGTAATCAAAGCCGCCGCCATCAATATCCTCAGGGCAGTCGCGTTTAAAAACCGTCCAAATGAGGGGGTAAACCACCCAGAAACAGTAAATTTGATGCCAAATCCGGTTTCTTGGCCGATTTTTCAAATTATCAAAGAACGATGTTTGTCTTATTGTAACAATTTACTAGAACGTTTCTATCAATTGCAACTCAATAGCCGCTTTGCGGCTATATACACTTTTTAACTTTTTGCGAGACCATCAT
>JACRHC010000018.1 GCA_016217675.1 Nitrospirota bacterium | reverse complement strand
TGTAAGCGGGGGTTATTGTCTTTTTCACATTTCTATTGCCCGATTTATCCTATTTTGTTATCCTCAGACTGCTTTAAAGTTCCGGTACTGGCGATTATAGGAACTTTAAGATCAGTGTTATACTTTGTGGTGTTATGTATCAGGAATTAAATGCAATTATATTCCCGGGCGGTACCATGCATATGGAATGGGCCGAAACCGGAGAACAGATAAGCAAGAGCAGCCACTTATTGCAGCAGGAAATTTATAGGCGGTTTACCTCAGACACTGAAACAGCCCTGCTGTTTTTAGGTTTCTGCGACCGGACGGTTCCGCTTTCCGCGTCACTCAGTTTCTGGAGGGAAATTACCGGCCTGTTCGCCGCAAAAGTGCGCTTGACGCAGGACATCGAGACGGTGCGCCACTGCTTAAAGATCGCTGTCGAAAGGCATGAACTCGACAGGCTGCTTGAAAGCGCTCCGTTAATGACCGGCTCGGAATATCTGAGTTCAAAGCTGCTTGAGGATATCTGGTTGAGACTTAACGCCAGGCTTCAGAAGGAGCTCAAGGGATATGCCGGAGCAGTCGAAGACTTCATTAAGACATTTAGTCCTGATGTGCACCTTGTGGGCCGTGTTTTCTTCCACCTTGTCGAAAGCAAGAAAGAGGATTATCCCTTTGCCTTCCTAGCCACCTACTCGACCGGTCTGAGTTCAAAAGGTACCTCGAAACATCTCCCCCTGAAATACGCACTGGAGGAGTTCGGCAGGGAAAGTGGACGGCTGCTGGAGCTCCTTTCTACCGTCAATATCGCTGCGAAAGATAGTCCTTTGATTGAGGGGCTCCTCGAAACCGGGGAGTTGTTCCACCCGCTTGCATGGTCGGCGAAGGAGGCATTGACCTTTCTTAAAGAGATACCGGTTTATGAAAGATCCGGAGTCCTCTGCAGAATCCCGAATTGGTGGAAGGGCTCTGCCTCGAGTGTGAAGCTTCATATCAATGTGGGTGATGCACCGCCGTCTTATCTCGGCATGGATGCACTCCTGAGTTTTGACGCCCAACTGCTTCTGGGCGATGCGAAGATATCTGAAGAAGAGGCCCGGCGGTTGCTCCAGACATCTGAGGGGCTTGCCTTTATCAAGAACAAGTGGGTTGCTGTTGACCCGGAGAAATTAAAACAGACCCTGGCCGCCTACGAAAAGGCCCGGAAGATGATAGAAGAAGGGCAGTTCAGCCTGAAAGATGCGCTGAGGATGCAGCTCAATCCTAAAGCCCTGCTCGATGTCCCGATCGGCGATGACGGGATAGATGTATCAAACGGCAACTGGCTCGAATCGGTCATCCGGAAGCTGCGGGACCCCGACCTGATTGTTTCAGCAAAACCCGGAGAGACATTCCTTGCGGAACTCAGGCCCTATCAGCAAAAAGGGGTGAACTGGCTTTCCTATCTTGATTCGCTGCAGTTTGGGATCTGTCTGGCGGATGATATGGGGCTCGGAAAGACCGTCCAGATCCTCGCGCTCTTGAACATCCTTAAGTACAGGAAACAAAGACAGGCAAGCCTTCTGGTGATACCAGCATCCCTGATTTCAAACTGGACCCGGGAAATTGCGCGGTTTTCTCCGGATATTGATTACTTTGTGGCCCATCCCGATGCATATTACGGCAAGAAGCCCAATAATAAACCCAATAATAAAATTGACCCGAAGGATCAGGCAGCGCTCGACAAGCTCGATCTTGTCATAACAACGTATTCCCTATCGCAGAAACATGAATGGCTCCGTGACTATTCATGGAACTATATTATCCTGGACGAGGCCCAGGCCATAAAAAACCCTGGCGCAAAGCAGACCAGAATGATTAAGAGCTTCACTGCAAGAAACAGGATAGCGATGACCGGCACCCCCATAGAGAACAGACTGTCGGACCTCTGGTCGTTATTCGATTTTATTAATCCGGGACTGCTCGGCAGTTCTCAGGAATTCACACAGTTTTCAAAAAGATTAAAACAGGACCCGGAAGGTTATGCGCGGCTTCGGAAGGTTATCAGCCCCTATATTCTGAGACGCCTGAAGACCGACAGGTCGGTCATATCGGACCTGCCTGAAAAGGTCGAGATGAAGACGTATGCCTCATTAAGTAAAAAGCAGACGATCTTATATAAAAATATGGTGCAGGAACTGAAAGAGATAATCGAGAACACGGAAGGCATACAGCGCAAAGGGATCATACTGTCATCCCTGATGAAATTCAAGCAGCTCTGCAACCACCCGGACCAATATCTCGGTACAGGCGGATATGAGGAGGATGACAGTGGCAAATTTGCCAGGCTCAGGGAGATATGTGAGACAATACATGAAAAGCGGGAGAAGGCGCTGGTCTTCACGCAGTTCAGGGAGATGACCGAACCGCTGAAGGCGTTTCTGGAGGGCATATTCGGGGAAAAAGGGCTTATGCTGCATGGCAGCACGCCCGTAGGCAAAAGAAAGGAGATAATCGCCCAATTCCAGAGCGGACAGTATATCCCTTTTATAGTATTGTCATTAAAGGCCGGCGGAGTCGGACTGAATCTGACTGAGGCGAACCACGTCATCCATTTCGACAGGTGGTGGAACCCGGCAGTCGAAAATCAGGCAACGGACAGGGCCTTCAGGATTGGGCAGAAAAGGAATGTCGTGGTACATAAATTCATAACCAGGGGCACTATAGAGGAGAAGATTGACCTGATGCTTGAAGGTAAGTCAAGGCTGTCCCATGAGATCATTCAAAGCAGCAGCGAGGCGTGGATAACCGAAATGGGCAACAGAGAACTGCTGGAGCTCTTCAGCCTTGCGCTATAGGCAAGACAGCATAAAAAATATAAAGGAGTTATCATGAGTTATTGGGGATTTCCTAAGTATGTTTCTGTGGCCGAAAAAAAGGCAAAGGCCGCCAAAAAACTGAAAGAGCTTTCCAAAAAGAAGCCTGATATGAAACCCGTGGCGCTCAAAGGCAGCGCCCTTGCCCATACCTGGTGGGGAAAGGCATGGAACAGTAATCTTGAACAATATGCCGATTACAGCAACCGCATAGGCAGGGGAAGAAGTTATGTCCGGCATGGCGCCGTACTGGACCTTCAGATCGAGCCGGGCAAGGTCATTGCCCTTGTGCAGGGTTCCGATCGGAACCCGTATTGCGTATCAGTGAAAATACAGACACTCAAGAAAGAGACCTGGCAGAGGATGAAAACCGCGTGTGAAGGAACCCTTGAGTCTTTTCAGGAGCTATTGGCCGGAAATTTCCCGAAGGCCCTGGGCGAGATATTCATATGCAAAGATTCGGGGATGTTTCCTGCACCAATAGAGATCAAATTCGATTGTTCTTGTCCCGACTGGGCCGACATGTGCAAACACGTGGCTGCGGTACTTTACGGCGTTGGCGTGAGACTTGATGAGGACCCGAAACTTTTTTTCAGGCTGAGGGATGCCGGAATAGACGAATTGATTAAACAGGCGGTAGCGGGCAAGGTTGAAAAGCTGCTTGAAAAGGCCGGCAGAAAAAGCGGCCGGATCATCGAAGATAAAGATATTGCCTCGGTCTTTGGTATCGATATAGAAGAACAGCCTGCAATCGTTAAAAACAAAACCGCCAAAGCAGTAGCCGGCAGGAAGAAAAGCAAACCGGCTAAGACTTCTGCAGGGCGTAAGGTATCTGCCAAAAAAGGGTTGCAGGCATCCAAAAGGGTAAAAAAGGTGGGGAAAAAGACTGTGTGAATAACCGTTGCGTTACAGGGGCTGGTCTTATGGGAAAGATCACTCGGCCTATTGTCACAGATGTTCTACTCAGGAAGCGGCTGCTTGACCAAATGGCAGATCGAAATTTATTATTGTGGGTACATCCCTCCTGAACCTTGCGATTGATGAATCCTTCTCCCTTGATGACATGTCACCTTTGAATAGTTCATAAGGTATCCTATATAAGGAGACTATATTTCCAGGAACAAATTTACGTATAGTTTACGAATAAGTATCATAACAAATTTGACGACGTCAGGAAGTCTGTAATTATGCGGCCACCAGTCTGACCTCAGCCACCACGATATCCCACGGCACCAGAACACGACCATCCTTGTGTCTGGTCACAAGGCCTACGGTCTCCAATTCCTGGATATCCCTATGAACGTTTTTATAGTCTCGTGACAGGGACTTTGACAATGCCCTGACACTCAGTGGGCCTTCCCTGCGGAGTAAACGAAGCAGCGTCCAGCGTGTTGGGGTAAGTACCCGCAATAAG
>JACRHC010000117.1 GCA_016217675.1 Nitrospirota bacterium | reverse complement strand
TCTCAGTGAGAATTGTTGTGCTCATTGTTGATTCGGATTTAATCCGGCTACGGCCCGATGATTTCCACGAACCGCCCGGTGCGGACCCGCAAGCCGGGTGGTGTGGGGAGGGACGGTTAAACGCCGTCCCTTACCCGATTTCTGTGGCCTTTATTCACTGCCTTATATTTTCTGGTTTATTTGCAGTATCGGCTATGAGTGCTGATATGAAGCAGAAATAGAAGGCGACAAGGAATGGCTTGTTTTCCATAATGGTTTGAAATGATTTCTTATCTATTTTTGTGACTGCCAGCGCACAGGCCAGAAAGCCGAAAACAATGGCCAAGAAGGTGAACAAAGAAGAAATTGTCATTTTAGGTCGTTCTTTTTTGGTTGGTATTGTTTGTGATTCCTTAATTGCTATCCTGCTTAAGATATACGGAAGACTGAGGAGAACCATGAAAGCAAAAGCCGTTTTTGATGAATATCCGTAGAAAAGCAAAATGCCAAACCCCACCGTTCCGGAAATGCCTTGGATAATTGATAGTGTTATTTTGTTCATCTATTTATATACACAGAACGAAATGGCTGAGCCGCCGTAGCAACTAGCCTGAGCCAAAACCAGACCAGCATTATTCACGGTCGGATCGAGCCGGGTGTTAAGTGTTTTGATTCTTCTATTTCTCTTAGGGCTGCCTCGATATTCTTGATTCTCTTGTGCCAGGTTTTTTCATGGGATTTCATTGTTATTATTTTTAATCTCATCTGGCAGTATTGAAGGCCCCAGAGCAGTTCTTCTCTGTTTTTATGTTTAATTGCTATTTCAATTCGCTGTAATTCTTTGAATCGAGTCATCTATTTCTGCCTTGAATTATCGTCTTTATTAGTCATCTGTTTTGCACTTAACGCCTGAACTATGCCGACCGGCCATAGACCTATGCCAACCAAAAGCGGTTTAATCCGGGTCGGCTTGAGTGATTCGTTATGCATTTTGTATTTCATTGAATTTTCAACAGGCTATAGATAGGTCCATATCAGACTGCAAAATAACCTCAAGCATGCCATCTTTATTTATTACGAAATAGAAATAATGACCGTCTTTTTTTAGAGTATGATGATGAGATATCGAAAATTCATTTAAGAATACATGAATAGGGGCTCGTTTGTTATTTTGTGTTAGGGTGACATTTCTGTTATTCTTGGCAAGCCGTAACAGTTTTTCTTTAACAGCCTTATCAGAATCACCAAGTTTTATACCCCAAAGTCCTTTGAACTTAGACTCCTTGCTTGAATTACATTTAGCGACTGCAAATAGACGGCAATTTGCGGAATAGTCAATTCGTGGGTCATAGTTGTCCCCCAAAACGAGAACTTGTAGATTTTGGGATTTTAAACACCAACTATGTACTTGGCCGATAGGACAAGTTTCAGATGAGTCGTCTGTGAATGTTGAATCAGGTTTTCCGAGATCCTTGACAAATGAATTGACTGTTAAGGGGAACCGGTATTGTCCAATTGAATTTATGGACTGTTGATTGAATTTTTGAAGTAATATATTCTCTTTCTTTATTCGTCCACTGTCTTCTGCAAAGGTAGACAGCACGACCCCCAAAAGAGCAATGGCAATAACGCTAAAAGTTATTCCTTGTTTTATTTTATTTGTGTGCATAACGACGTGCATCAGCCGCGCCGCCGAGGACAAAAGACTGAAATCAAAAAGCGGTTATTCGGCGTCGGGCTGGATGCTTTTGTTATAAGTTTTCTTTTCATTGTATTCTTATTCTGTATAATTCCCGCCGCTGGGATCGGAGCGGAACATATAAGAAGCAGCAGTCCCAACGTGAACATGGGTATCTTCCCATTGTTTAGCGTAAGCACTATCATTCCCGAGCTGGAAAGGAAGGCCAGACCATTGACCTCTTTCAGGCTGACCGCCGAGCAGCATTCTGAAAGCGGTATGCCCGTGTTGCCCATCGGCAAAAGTGTAGTCAATACAGCCAAAGACAGAGAAAAGAATTTTATCTGTGGTTTTATAAATTTCACCGCCACTGATTCCAACACCCGAATCTTCAATTACAGTATCAGCGGGGAAAATAGTCACTCCGTTAATAGGTTTTTCTATAGCTTGCTTTCTCGCTTGGATACACATTTTTTTTTGAGGATCATCAAGTTCTCTCGCATGTGCATTGCCTGGATGTGGTCGGATTTGGGAGACAATAGTTACATTTCTTGCAGGAGAAGCCCCGTAATTTTTGAGAGCAAAAGAGAGTGGAACATTGATACCTCTTTGATTATTCCAGTCGCTGAACATAATTTTCTGTTTAATAGTCAAGCCTACACCAACCCACGGGCGGTCAGTAATCTCCAATTGTTTTTTCGCGGTTTCGGCAGCTTTTTGAGCGGCAACGGCTGCATCTTTTTGAACACCCATAGCATTAGCCATGAGAGTAACTTGATCACGAGCATAACCAGCATATATGAAGGCTGCAAGAAAGGCCCCACCAGTGAAAATTGTCATGAAGAATTGCAGCGCAACTTGCCACTTCCAATAACATACTTCCTTAGTTTTGTGCTTATGATCGGAGGAATCGGATTCGCTTTCTATCAGTGGTATTTCTTGGGAACGCAAGTTTTCTACGGTAATATCCTGAGCCGCAGGAATATCACTTGGCGTGTTTTCTGCATCTTCTTTGGATTTATCGGGTTCTATGGTGGCCTCCTATTAATTCTTATTAGGATTGGATTTTGGTAATTTCTATTTTTACTTATAACATTGTTTTTTATGTCGCTTCGATGTTTGCTGTGTACACAGACAAGAAACGGGAGAGCTTAAAAATACGATAACTTACTTCCCGGTTTCCGGGAATAGACGGGAAAGAAGGGGAAAACATGGGAATTATCAAGCGAGAATTGATAAGGCAACCAACCATCCCTCCCCCTGATCTGCGAAGCAGGGCTGTCTGACTTTTTTCTCCCTCCCCAGCATTCTTCGTCTTCTTATTCATACTACAGAGACCCAGAAAAAAAGGCTGTTTTGCGTCGGCCCGCCGTCAAGTCTCACTTGAAAATATTTTTCTTGAACTTCCCGCTGGGCTGCGCATTGGCTCAGAGCGGCTTAATCCTTAACGCGCCACTCTCGGATCTTATTATAGGATGGAGAATCAAGCACGGTTTCATTGGTCATCGTCTTCGTCTGGCCCGTTTCCAACGTATCCCTAAGAATGACAGTTTTGCGTTCGTAGCCTTCAAAATCAAGCCCCTGTAGAGTAACGTAGACCGAACCACTTCTCCCCTTATTTGTAACATCAGCTTTAATCGAAAACCAGGTATTGCCGATAGAATCATAGCGCGTTATGCGACACTGCACATTTGAAACCTGAATCTGTTTTTCTGCCGCAACAGCAGGCTTATATGCTGGTGCATTGTAGACAGGAGTATTCCTTGCTCGTAATTCAACTCGAAAAACTTTATCACAAGAGCGTAACGCAGGCAGATAAGCCGTTTTGAACTTGGGCGAAGCTATAGAGCTTTTCTTAACGGCTTGACCCGTTGTTGTGCACTGCCTTATGAAGTCTTCTATCGATGCATCATTGTATTTAGTAAGGTCTCCCACGGCCTCACCGCAAAGATAGTCGATCTTCTCCTTAAATCCCTGCTCTGTCTCGATCAGTGGAACATCGGGCGCGAAATGAGAAACGTTGCCAGCATAGGCAAACGAACTTATTAATAACAAAATAAATACAACTTTTTTCATGGGTCCCTCCCTTTAGATTTAGATATATCAGCGCAATGTTTTTGAAATTGTCTTAACGTTCCACTCCCGGACCCGGCTAAAATCGGTATTAAGGAACATCCGACTTTCGGTGATAGTTTTGTTCTGATACTCGGTGAAATCGGCAGACAATGTGTTCCTTAGAACTTCGTAGCCATCTTTATCTACACCTTGCAGACCAATGCTGATACGTCCAGCCGGGCCATCATTAAGAATATCGAGTTTGAAAGAAACATCTGTAGTAACAGAACTGCTATTGAATTCACGAATGGTCGCGGTCTTAATTTTTACATCGTTTTCCGGTAAACGCTTTTCCTCTTTTGCAACAGGAGCCGCTTTATCTTCCTCAACCCGCAGCGGCTCTTTGTCCGAGGATCTCGCAGTTCGGCCACCTGTTATCTCGATTACAGTATTGCCGTCTTTATCAATTGTTTTTGAGGATTGCAACTCAGCCAAAACAGGAGCCGCAAACAAACAGATCAGCAAGCAGATAACAAAAGCTCTTTTCATTGTCCCCCTCCTCTTTAACGTTCTATTTCTCTCCCGAACCAGATGACTTTGCCGTTTACTCTTACCTGGTCGGTTACTGCTTCCAGTGGCTCATAGCGACTGTTGTCGCTGATGATCTTCAGCGTCTTCGCTGGGTAGATCACCTGCAGACGCTTGATCATTATAGTATCATCCATCGCAATTGCATAGATGCCGCCCTGCGGATCCACAAAGTTTCTGCCGTGGTCGATCAATACCAGGTCGCCTGACAATAGCGTTGGCTCCATGCTGTCACCGCTCACACGAATCAGCGACATATTCTGCGGATCTCCGCGCCGCTGGATCCACTCGCGCCTAAAGGCGATCTTCATCTCTACTGTATTATCCGGCACCAGCCCGCCACCGGCGCTGATCTCGCCTGAGACCTGGGGGACACAGACAAAGTCGCTGTAAGGAGTCTGACCTTCTTCAGCGCAGAATCCGGGAGGTTCCAGATGACCTTCGACCTCTCCGGACCGTGGACATCCTTGCCCTAAATCAAGATTATCCTTCGAGCCCTCGCCGGTCAATAGCCACGAAGCGCTAACATCATCGCACTTTGCGAATATAAGGTTCCAGTCGATATATTTTCTGATTTTCCAAGTAGCTATTGTATTCGGTTTGACGCCGAGAAAATCTGCCAAAGCAGCATCAGACTTGAATCCATAGGCGATTTTGAGCCGCTTAATTACGTCATTGACATCATGCGATTTTTCTGTTGACATTAGTCGCACACTGCGATTATACTTTTCTCAGGTAAATGACAGGTGTCAACAAACAAGAACAAAAATAAAGCGAAGAAGAGACGGATGAGGATGCTCCTCTGGGCCAATGGCATTGATGACGTTATTTCCCTCGCTCGAATGATCGGAAAGTCCAGGCAGGCAACATCTGACGTTCTATACGGGAACAAAGTATTCCCAAGCGTGCGCCGGGCCATAGCGCTGGTGCTGAATAAAACAGTCGAAGAACTCTGGCCGGAGAACGGCCACAAGAAGGCGGCATAAATGTTACTGATCTGCAAGCTACTCACCTCCGTCAAATCTGCCTTGATTATATATTTTTTTGCCCGCGTGAGCAATGACAATGCATAAAAAAGAATCGTCAGATCAACCCACACTCTTCGACTGGCTCAAACAGGTAGAGGAGCTGTCCCGACAGACCAGCACGCCCAGCCTCGGCAGTCTCGATATAGATACTGAACTGCGTCATGCTATTTCACAGGACTTAAAAAAGGCAGCAGTGCCCTGTACCGGCAGGGAACTTTCGCGCTACGACGTTGCCGCGAGGATGTCGGAGCTGGTCGGACACGAGATCACGAAGTCACAGTTAGACAACTGGACAGCAGAGGCCCACGACAAACACAGATTCCCCGCTCAGTATCTTCCCGCATTTGTCATCGCCACCGGCGGTCAGCGCAGAGCCTTCGAAGTCCTCAGTAAAAAGGCCGGACTCTTCGCCCTACCGGGACCGGATGCACTCAGGTCAGAGATCCAGCGGCTCGACGAAGAAGAGAAACGCATCAAGGCCGAAAAGCACAAAAGAAAAATATTCCTGCACGAGATTGAAAATGGGCGCTAATTACAGAGGCCAGAAGAAGGCTATCTCAGAGTTGAACGCACTCTCCAGGGACGCAAAGGAGTTCCTTAATCACCATATTGCTAACGCGCTGAACGTGGTGATTGTCGGCATAGAGACAGAGCAGTTGGACATGGCAAAAGAAGCAGCATGGCACATCATTGACGACCTGCATATGGCAGGCATCAGAACTATACGGAGGTGAGAATGGAAACAGCGGTTAGCCCCAACCAATCAGAGATATGCAATACGGATTGTCTTTGTGCGTATTGCGATGCAAAGGCGGGTTGCGAGAATGAGAGATGTGAAAGGCATTGCGACGGCAGCAGCCGGGTGAAGCAGCACTGTGATTATTTCATGGAGATAAGAGGAGGGAGTGACAGCGATGAGTAACAGCTACAAACGCATTGAGGCAGTTAGGAAAACAGGCGAGATACTGAAATATCTCGCGCGTCAGAAGGACCCGGTGACCGCGCCGGCGATCAGCCAGGCAGTGAACCTGCCGACGCCGACAGTCATGTGCCACCTCAGCACGCTTGAGGAAATCGGCTTTGCGCAGAGTATCAACGACCGTTGGCAGCTCGGGCTGGGACTCGGTCTCATCAGGGCTCGGATCAAGGCAAACCTTGAAGGCGAGAGGGATCGCATTAGCCGCGATCTCGTCGAGCTTGAGGAGGCCGAACATGGCGAATAAAGCGACAACGCAGAAGCGTACTGATTTAGAGATGGAGATGCTTAATGACTCCTTCCAGAAAGGCAGGCAGTCGAACCAGAGCGAGGTCGATGCCCTAAAAGTAAAGATTGATGCCGCGCCATGGGTCTACGAGATGGCTGGCAAAGTCAAAGGGATGCTCTTTAATGAAGCACAGGCATCCTTTTTTAAGCTCATATTTTTAAAACAGGTCAAGGAATCTAAGGAATACAGAGAACGATACGGAATGACGTGGGTCCAGTTTTGCGAACACGTTGGCGTTGATTGGAGGAAGACAGATGAAAAGCTTGCCGACCTGAAACCATACAGCGTTGATTTTTTACGTAATTTCGTAAATTTTACAGGACATGAATTCAGTAAAATCAAATACTTAACCGGAGCAATATTTACGGAATCCGTAAAAATCGATGGAGACCGTCTTCTTTTCGACGGCGAGGCTATCCCTTTTGAGCCGGAGGCTGTTCAGGCAGTTATCGAAAAAATTCAGGATGACCTCAAGACCGCCAAAGACGAGCGCGACGCAGAGAAGAAAACCCACGAGCGCCGTATGGCTGATGAGAAAAAGCACATCACCAAGCTGGAACGGTCCCTGCAGAAGTTCGAGCGCAATGCCCACGACAAGGGCCTGACTGCCGAAGAAGACGCCTTTCTGCAGCGCATGGACAATCTCCGCACCGGCTTCACCGGGTACATGCTCCAGGTCGAGCCGACCCGCATGGAAGACCTCAGCGCTGACAACGACCCAACCGTCCGCATGAGGGCTGAATACATCGCAACCCTTCACGCCATGAAGATGCAGATCCTCTCTGCCTATGACACTGCAGTCGAGATGTTCGGCGACTCAACCATGCTGCCCGAAGAGGGCTGGCAGCCTGGGAAGGCATGATCATGAGTGCGGAAATCAGAAAGACAACCACCCCGGCCTGCGGCCACCCCTCCTTAGAAAAGGCGGGGAGTTAACTGATATGCCCTGGACCGTTGACTTCACCCGCGAACTTACCGCTGCCGCCAACAACAGCCGCTCTCTTGTTCTGGAGAAATACCAGGAGATGTCCGGTCTGTCAGTGCCGCAGCTCTACAAGATCGCAAAGCAATCCGGGTGGAAGTCAGGCAGAAAGCCGAGGGCAGATAAGGGAGAGTTGAAAACAGGCATCAGCGATACGCAGGTGGAGTTTATCGCGGCGCTGCTTTATGAGACCGGCAGGGAGAACAAGGGACCGATCATGCCGGTCGAGCGGGCCATACAGATCGCTGAAGACAACGGCATCATACAGCGCGGCCAGATAGCACCCGCAACAATGAACCGCATACTCAGGGAGAGACAGATGTCAAAAGAACACCAGAAGGCCGAGGAGCCACACACGGAAATGCGCTCTCTGCATCCTAACCACTGTCACCTGTTCGACGCCTCGGTCTGCATTCAGTATTACCTTAAAAACGGCAAGCTCGCGATTATGGACGAGCGGGACTTCTACAAGAACAAGCCGGAGAACTTCGCCAAGGTCAAGCTGCGTCTGTTGCGCTACGTTCTCGTCGATCACTTCTCCGGGGCCTTCTTCTTCCGGTATTACAACACCACCGGTGAGACGCAGGAAAACCTCTGGAACTTTCTCAAGGATGCCTGGACGAACAAACAGAACGAGAAGTTCCCATTCCGTGGCGTGCCGTATCTCATGTTGATGGATACCGGCGCGGCCAATAAGTCACACGCAATCGTATCATTCCTCACCCGCCTTGAGGTGGAGATTCCGAAGGGCCTGCCTTACAACCCTCGCCGACAGGGAGCGGTAGAAACCTCACACAACATCATTGAAGAATGGTTCGAAAGCGGCCTCCGGATTCAGCCGGCAACATCAGTCGAGGAGATGAACGCCTGGGCAGATGACTTCATGTCCTGGCATCAGGCAACGAAGAAGCACAGCCGTCACGACATGACACGCACAGCCTGCTGGTCGCTGATCAAACAGGAGCAGCTCCGGGAGCTTCCGGCAGAAGACATTCTGCAGGACCTTTTCGCCAACCCATCTGAAGAGCGCACAGTGGACGGGACATACAGCATCAGCTTCAGAAGCAAGGAATATCAGCTCAAACATGTTGAGGGCCTGTTTAGAGGCGCGAAGGTTCAGGCAGTGCTGCGGCCCTTTGCTTGGCCGGAGATCGAAGTCCGATACAGGGAGAAGGCATATCAATGCCAGCCCATTCCTGACCGCCTTCCTGCAGTCCAGGGCGGTTTCAGCGCCAACGCTGCGATCATCGGCCAGGAGTATAAGGCACAGCCGGAGACAGCCACACAGCAGGCGATCAAGCGCTTTGATAACGCCGCATATGGCGAGGGAGGCAAGAAGAAAAACGCAGTCCCGTTCGAGGGGCTTGTGGTCCACGGCATCCATGCAGAGAAGTTAGGCAACGTTGCATACCTCGAAAAGAAGGGCACTGCAATCGAGGTCGATCGCGGCATCACGGAGAGGGTTATCCCGTTCGCAGAATTCCTCAAGGACCTCATGCGAGAAATTGGAAGGGTATCGCCAGAACTCAATCAGCAGTTGAGAGCAGATTTTGGCGCAAGCATAACAAAATCCAAGGCAGAGGAGGTAATCGAACAGCTATTAGCAGGCAGCTATCAGCCATCAGCTGCCAACAGTAGGTCGGGCGGAGCCGAAGGCAATGAAGAGGATAAAGAAGCAATAGCAATGTAATAACCCTCACCCTAACCCTCTCCCACAGGGCGAGGGAATAAGGGAGGGGTCAAGGAGGTGAAAAAGTGGTAACCAACAGTAGGTCTGGCGGAGCGACAGCATTTGCAGAGACAAGCAGGATCATGGCATCAAAGAGGCATCCCCTGAAGCCGATCATCCTGAAGGAAGTTCTGATCAACAGCGGCTGCACTCAGGTAGATGCCGCAGCATTCGCAGGGGTCAATAAGGCGACGCTCAATGTATGCCTGAACCGGGGCCTCGTGTACATGCCCCAGGTCGAGGGGTTCAAGGAAAAGATAGAGGAGTTCGTCGCAAAGAACTGTGCCGCGTATCTTGCGGCAAACGAGTTCACCGTAGCAGATATCTGGAAACCTGCAGCAGAGTCCAATTTCAAAATGAAGGCACTGGGCACAGGGACGAAGATCTGGAATACACGCCACAGCAGATCATTACTGCCGGGAGATCCCGGTGAAATCAAAACAACGACGGAGGTGAGGGAATTGTTAACAGGAGAGACACTAAAGCATTTCAAGTTATTTCGCAGTCCATTTAACAACGACATCAGGGACGTGCCGGATATCTATATGTCCGAAGAGCACCGGTACATCGAGGCTGCAATGATCGATGCATCAAAGCATGGTGGCTTCCTTGCCATCATCGGCGAGGTCGGCAGCGGCAAGTCGGTCATCCGCAAGAAGGTCGTTGCGGAGTTGAGCAAGGACGATTCGTCAAGGATCATCTACCCGCGCATGATCGACAAGACGCGGATCTCCGCAGCCAGCCTCTGCGATGCGATCATACTTGACCTCAGCGATGAGTCCCCGAAGATGAGGCTGGAGCAGAAGACCCGCCAGGTCGAGAAACTGCTGATCGCTCGCAGCAAGGCAGGCTGTCACGTCTGCTTGATGATCGAGGAGGCACATGATCTCACCGTCCGCGTGCTGAAACTCCTCAAGCGATTCTATGAGATCGAGGACGGGTATAAAAAAGCCCTCGGCATCATCCTGATCGGCCAGCCTGAGTTAGGCAGTCTCTTCAACGAGGCAGATCATTACGACATGCGTGAGGTCATACGCCGCTGCCAGGTCGCTTACATTCGCGGTCTCAACGGCAATATGAAGGATTATCTCTCGCTGAAGTTCAAGCGCATCAACGTGGAGTTGAAAGGCATCATCACGGATGAGGCTATCAAGGCGCTCAGCGACAGGCTGATGGATAAGGATTCGCGCGGCAAGAAGATCAGCAACGCATACCCGCTCACCGTCAACAACAACATCATCCGGGCCATGAACCTGGCCTGCGAGATGGGCGAGGCCAAGGTCACTGAAGAAGTGATCATGGCCATATAAGGAGGCAACGATGGAACCTGCGATTCAACTATTCAAGTGCGAGGGCTGCAAAAAGGACCGGAAGACCGAGGGTGGTTATTACTTCAACATTGCAACGAACAGGACCGGCATGTTGATGCTGACGGTCGCACCGGCAGGCGGTGGCTTTTACCCTGAGTCCTTTCAGTATTTCGCCTGCGGCAAGGAGTGCTATATGAAGAGCCTGAATGAGGCGATGGACAAAAAGATGGTCCCGACCGGGGAAGGTCGGGACCTGGGGACAACCGCAACTCCTCCCGGTTCATTGGAGGGGACAAGGAGAAGTGCAGCATGAAGATTATAACAGGAAACGATACCAACACACACCTCCCCTCTCTCCCCTCCTTACCAAGGAGGGGATGGGGGCGGTTAAGAGAACATGTGTTGTTATTCCTCACAGGAATCTGCGGATCAATTGCACTCTGGGCCTCAGTCATGCTGCTGTTTGCGGCATGGGACGTATTGGGAGGGCGATGATGGAAAAGGCATGGGATGCATCGCTGAATCTGAAACGAATATTTGCGGACGTTGACAAGGCAAGCCGTTGGAACAGCAAGCCCGGCATCTGCTTGATGTGCTGCGAGATCGAGACACGCTCGCCTGATCAGATCTGCGCAATCTGTAAGGTGATCGAGAGGGCAAGGGAGAGAGTAATGCGCGGTGATGTAGAGGCACTGGTCTTCTACAAGGGTGGCAAGTTCAGAGTAGGCCGCACAAGACCAACAGTAGGTGCCTTAAGCAGCGCCTATGCGGGGGTGTGAGGATGGAAGGAGACAGGACAGCCGGGCAGGCGCAAGACCTGCCCCTACGGGAACAACTGCAGGCACTTATCAATGCACATGGACGTGTAGCCGTATATGAAGCACTGATCACAATAATCAGGCGAGATGCACTTGGAAAGGCAGCACGTAAATTAAACCTTATACCCCACACAGTGGGGCAGGAAGAAATCAAAAGGAGAACGAACTGATATGGCACGATTAAAACCGAAAAACACGATCACGTCGAGGGCGCAGGCTGAGGCTGCAATGTCGAAGCTGAACGAGATAGACAGGCATCTGGCAACATGGGACCTGGACGAGGCCAATGCAATTGCAGAGGTCCGGCAGGAACATTCTGATATGCAGCGCAAGGGCGGCAGGCCAGGGCTTGAGGCAGAGAAGGCACTGCTCATAAAGGAAGTTGAAGCATGGGCCGGTGAGGATGTCGGCACTTGGGAGAAGCGCAGCATCGAGACCCCGTTCGGTTCCTTTGGCTTCCGGGTGTCTCAGCCGACCGTGGCGCTGATCAAGAAGATCGCGGTCAAATTCGATGTGGCGCTTAACTCGCTCCAGATGCTCATGCCGCAATACGTGCGTGACGTGCCTCAGATCGACAAGGAAGCGATATTGGCCGACGATAGGGCTGAAGTGTTGAATGCCGTGGAACTTGCTAAATGCGGGCTCAGGGTTGCCCAGGACGATGAGTTCTGGGTCGAGACGAACGCCTCAAAAGATTTAGATGCGGCGGCCAAGAAACTGAGGGCAGCATGAGCGATACAACATTAATCTGGCTGACTAATTGTCCGCCCAGTGATCACAACTTTAAATCAGAACTGAAAAAAGCTGATGTGGCGACGATCCGGAAAGCGATTGAAGTATGGAATAAAAAAGCGGAAAGAAAAACGGCCATAAAGCTATTAACGGCGAGGCTGAGAAAACTTGAAAAGGAGAACGTATGACAAAAGCAGAACTGACAGCAAAGATGAAGGCGGAGTGGTTGGACATCAAGACAAAGGAGCAGGCAGAGGGCTATGTGAACACCGTGCTTATTGCGATCACTGACGCACTGGCATCCGGTGACAACGTAATGCTCAAAGGGTTCGGAGCGTTCAAGGTGAAGGAGACCAAGGCACGCACAGGCCGGAACCCGAAGACCGGGGAGGCGGTACAGATCCCGGCAGGGAAGAAGGTGAGTTTCAGCGTAAGCAAGGAGCTGAAGGAACGTCTGAAATAATCGTGGTTTGATTCGTAGGGGCGAAATTTATTGCGCCCGGTATTGGACGTGATGAATCACGCCCCTACATGTGAGGCCATGAAAAAAGACAAATGAGACACGCAGCGCAAATAGAGACGAGCGAAAGACTGCAGAAGGTCTTGGAGGTATTACAGGATCGGCAATGGCATGGCACGTTCGACATCATGATGCAGACATCTCTCTGCGCTGTGGGCTCGGCGATCAGCGAGCTGAGGGCAAACGGCATAGAAGTTGAATGCCGGTGTGCGGGCAAGGGCCGGTATGAATACAGGCTGAATAGCGAGAGGTTGTTTGTATGAGGGCTAATGCGGCAGTGAGCGGCCCCCGAAGGGGAGTCCGTTCGAGTGCCTGGTTCTCCCCGCAGCGTAGCGTAGGGGAGGAACAGGCACGAGCCGCTCACTGCCGCATTCTTTCCCGGAGCGAAGCGGAGGGAGAGAACAATGAATTGAGCGGCGATAGTCCGCTCGTATGACTGGTTGGAGGTGAGGCATGGATGAAAATACGGCATTGGTTATTTTAGGGATAGGGTTCATGATCTTTTGTGGGTGGGCGATTAGCCAATTTGATGGTGGCACGAAAAAAGATAAGGGAAAGACGTCGAAGAAAAGGCGGAGGTGAAACCATGACTGAGCCGCGTAAAATAGACAGCGTGCAGATCAAGCTCTTGCACATCGCGAAGGCGAAGCTTAAAATCACGGATGAGGAATATCGGGCATTACTGATCAAGTTCTCACCGACGAGCTGGGACATGGACCCTGCGCATCCGTCCTGTAAGGCCATGACCTATGCAGAGGCCTCTGCCCTGATTGATCACCTGAAGGCGAAGGGTTTTAAAATTGTACGTAGGGGCGGGGTTCCCCCGACCAATACAGGGCAGGGAGACCCTGCCCCTACAAAACGCAAATTGCCGCCCTCGATCACTCAGATGGTGACGAACGAGCAGCTCAAGATGATCCTGCACCTGAAGGCGGATATCCGCTGGCGCATCATGCCTGATGGTTATGACCGCTGGCTCAAGAAGTATATGCAGATCGAGCGCGTTGCCACGGCAAAGCAGGCGCAGAAAGTCATCGAGGCATTAAAGGCAATGAAGGCCCGGCAGCAGAATGAGGATTCAATCAAGGCGCAGCAGGGCCAGCAGTTCTACGACAGACCAGCAAGCGAGGGAGGGAATTACAGATGGTAAAAATATGCTCATGGTTTATCGTCTTATGTCTTACCGCTACAACGGCGCTTGCCGCGCATAAGCATCTCGAAAAAGAATATCAGGCGGTCTGGTGCGAGCAGCATCATGGCACGACAGAGTATCTGCTGCCTGACGATACGCGGGTTGATTGCCTGACCAACGAATACGCGATCGAATTCGACTTTGCCGGCAAGTGGGCGGAGTCTATCGGCCAGGCTCTTTATTATTCCCTTCGCACGGATCGCACTCCGGGAGTTGTGCTGATCCTTGAGCGGCAGTCAGACCGTCGCTTTCTCAAACGGATCGAGGCGGTTGCCGACGTGTACGGCATCAAGGTCTGGATCATGGAGCCGAAGGACCTGAGGCCGTGAGCTGCGACGCTGAAAGCAAAGCCCTATGGGAAGATCTGAGGAATCACCACCAGCCCCTCCTTGGTAAGGAGGGGAGTGATGAGAGGGTCTGCTGCAGGGTGATGAAGCAGCATATTGCCCGAGGCATTGATTCTCTGATATCTTACGATGCAGAGCATCAGCCTATTTGTGTGCATAGGCTCAATCACTGCCCGCAATGCGGGAAAAAACTGACGTAACTCATTGGAGGTTAATCACCATGAAATCCTTTCAGTTGAAAGCAGATGTGACATTTGAAGCCGAAAACATTGACGATGCCTTCCTGAGATTATCTAAATATTTTTATGAATTAGCAGAGGAAGGCACAGATGCGGAAACATTATTTACCACGGGGCAAATTGAAGTGAGGCCTTGTTAGGGTGCAATGAACTGGCTTGAAGGATTAAAACGCGAGGATCTTCATGAGAATTATCAAGAGATGATTGATCTCCTCGCTCCTCTGCTCGATGACGCGCAGAGCGTACAGGTGATCCTCACTCTTGCGGGTCACTACAATAGCCAGGCATTCTATTTCCGGAGCGTCAAAGAGATTATCAGCGACCGCAAGAGGCGCTATATCATCGATAACTTTAACGGAGACAATCAGCCGCAGCTCTCCCGCGATACCGGTTTTTCTCTTGTCTATGTCTATGAGATCCTCGCAGAAGACCGCAATAAGAAGCAGCTCTCTTTTCTAAATTAGTTTAAAAGACGCCCGGACACCTGCCCCCATAAAATGGGGGCATGCTTTTACAAGTATCGTCAACTAAGGACCTCTTCGCTGCTGTCAGTGCTTTCTTCACCCCCCGGCAGGCCCTGGGCTTCACCTCCCTCAGGCCTGCCACTTTTTTTCTTACACAGAACCAATCCCACAAACATAAGATGCACCTGGCGGGGACGGTATAGGTTATGCCAACCCCGCGCCCTTCACCTGAGATCGACGCGCTTATCCGCGCTGCCGCTGCAAAGCATAGCGTCCCTTATGAGCTGCTCTATGCTCAGGTAAAGCAGGAGTCAGCGTTCAATCCGATAGCAGTATCGCACTGCGGTGCACGCGGTCTGCTTCAGATCATGCCAGCTACAGGGACAAAGGACCTCGGCCTGAAGGAAGCGGATTTCTTTGACCCGGAGAAGAACCTCAATGCAGGAGCCCTGTATCTGCGTCGGCAATACCTGGGCTGCAAGCGCTTCATTACAGCACTGCCAAAGAACGCAATCAACGAATGCACTGAAGATGATTACTGGCAGTTGGCACTGGCCGCATATAACGGAGGGATGGGCTACATCTTCAAAGCCATCAATATATTGTTTTACGACAAGCACCCGATCTGCTGGGAAAACCTGGCACCTCATCTGTCAGATCCGCGTGAAGTTGTGAGAGGTCACGATCCCGATGAAAAACAGATGATCGACTACGTCGAAAGGATCTGGGCTGATTACATAAAGTCGGGCGCGATGAATCACGCCCCTACGGGACCCACGGCATGAAACAGGTCGCGCCGGTATATGGAAAAGACTTCGGGCCGGGCTTTGCCATGTTCACAAAGAGCGACAGCAACCTGATCTCAAACGGCATCAGCTGGTTCGGCTCCCTTCAGGAGGCTGTGACATTCTCTGCCTCACACGTCGTGCTTGTTGTCAATCACCTGATCGGCATCGAGGCCGCAGCTCAGGGCATTCAGTATTGCCGCATCGATCAGCGCATCGAAGATCCCGGTCTCCAGATCGTATTCAGGGAGCCGGTAGACCTCACCAAAAAGGCAGCAGGCCAGGCGATCGATTATGCAGTCTCGCGCATTGGCAGGCCTTATGACTATAGTGGCCTTGCCCTCGGCTTCCCGCTGATGATCGCCTCCGGGCTCTCAAAGTGGATCAAGCCTCTCCGCAAATTTCCTGTGCCGTTTCATCTGCCGGGCTCCCGCGTATGTTCTGCTGCAGTAGCGGATGACTATAAGCATACAGATCAATATCGGGATGAGCCGCTGCTTCGGAACTGGCATGTGTCGCGCATCACTCCGGTGATGCTCTGGAACGATTTCCCCTTCAAGCCATTTCGGTTTGAGGAACACTGATACAGGGCGCAATGAATTACACCCCACAAGGGAGTGCAAGCGCCCCTACAGGAGGAATGAAATGATCAATAAGATTCTCGAAAGAATATTAGGCAGCGTTGGTAAGAAGTTCGACGGGTACAAAACCACCATCGGCGGAGTCGGCTCCATTCTCTCCGGCATTGTCGGGATCATCAGCATCCTGTTTCCTGACCAGGGCTTTCCGAAGATCGGCATCGAGACCAGCGTGGCCTTTATTGTCGGAGGGTTTTCTGTCCTCGGCGTCGGCGGCAAGGCGGACAAGCAGAAGGCCGCAGTTGTTGCACAGACAGCGGTCATCAGACAGCAGAATGTGCTGGTCGAGAAACAGAACGAGATACTGCAGGCAACAGCCATACCACCCCGGCCTTTGGCCACCCCTCCTAATATAGGCGGGGAGCTAAGCGGGAATCCAAATATAGAGAACCTGCAGCCCAGTGGATAACACACCTGATCAGAAGGTCACGGATCTTCAGCGCACGATCGAGGGTGAGAAGAGAGTTGTAGCAGACGGGATCATCAAGATCCCGCTTGAAGGTAAGGATAAAGGCGCTCTGACGAAATACGGAATCGTCGGAGCATTAAAAAAACTTTTTAGGAGGACAAGATGAGAACAAGATCATTGATTCTGAGCATCATGTTTGCATTTGTGGTAAGCGTGCACGGGTTAGGTTGCAGCATCGCAAGTGCTGCGGAGGCAGGAACTCTCAGCAGTAAGGTATCAACGGCACTGGATGGCTCCGGCGTGGACATTGCGGGCGGCAAGCTGCATGGGTATCTGACTGCGGGCAAGCTCTGGGATATCAGCTATTCTTTCACCCCTGTTGCTAACGATACACTGGACAGTTTCAACGCAGCCTCTCCGCGATCTCAATTCCTGGTAGGCGGCGGGCTGAAATATAAATACGGCAGTGTCGAGGCTTTTACTGATTACCTGATGCTCACGAACAAGGACGCTGTCAGTGGTGATCTGACCATAGGCAAGAGCATCTTCAATATCGGTGCGGATATAGACCTCTGGAAGAACATCGGCGTGAGGGTGCAATACTTCGACTTCATAACAAAGACCGGAGCAGGCAACGAACACGATCCGCGCGCATACACCGGACTGATCGTAAAGTTCTGAGGCTATAACATGACCGCTGATCAAGTCGCAGCCATCACCGCAATAGCCGCGATATTCAAACAGATCGGCACCTGGCCGATCGGCACAGTCTTCATGGTGGTCATGGTAGGCCCATGGATTGTGATGGTCATCGTGGCCTGGCTGCAGGAAAAGCGGTTCGTCTCCCTGGCCAACGGACACGAGAAGCGCTTCGAGGCAGTGGTCAAGATGTATGAGGCCAATGTGCAGTTAGTGAAGGGCTACGATGCGATCGCTAAGAACTTACAGGATCTGGTGATCATGGCTACTCAGACGATGACACAGGTCAGTGACAGCGTTACACACAATCTGTTCTGCCCGCTGGTAAGGCATAAAGCAAAGCCGAGAGATATCGAAATTGAAGGAGACAAGTAATGAGTCAGACTGAGTTGATCAAGCAGGGGTTGATTTTGAACAGGAAGCAGCAGCGCTTTCAGGCTGTCGCCGATGCCAAGGCTGCCCTGCGTGCACTGATCAACGAAGCAACCTATGCCCAGGATAAACCAGTCGCTGAGATGAACACTGTCGGTCTGCAGGCGCACCTTACGAGGCTGATGGAGAATCAGGAAACAACCCGGCGTCTCGATGACGAGATCGCGGAGCTGGAATACTGATGGCCAATAAGGCCCACGAGAAGATCCGCCGGCACGGCAAGGTGCATACCCTGCCTCCGGAGATCAGGAAGGAAGTCGACGACCTCCTGACCGAACCGGGGACCACGTATGAGGACATCGCCGAGTTCCTGAAGGCGAAGGGTCATGACATCGGCAAGTCCTCGATCGGCAGATACGGCAAGGATTATCTCTCGACCTATCAGCGGCTGCGCATCGTAGAGGACCAGGCAAGGACCCTTGTCTCAGAAGCGGGAGAAGGCCTGGTGCTTGATGAGGCTGGCGGCAAGCTTGTGGCCCAGCGTCTTATCGAGATCCTCATGTCATCAGACATCGATATCGCGGACAATCCGAAACTGCTGTCTGCGTTCGCAAGTATGCAGAAGGCAAATATTGCGCGTGAAAAGTTGAAGGCCGATCTCAAGGACCGCGTTGTTAAAACCGCAGACGACGTTACGAAGATCGCGAAGAAGAGCGGACTGTCCGAGGATGCCGCTGCACAGATAAGAAACAAGATATTAGGGATCAGTAAATGACGATAGAGACAAACACCCCGTTCCCCCTCACCCCTGCCCTCTCCCTGGGGGAGAGGGTGGCCGAAGGTCGGGTGAGGGTCGGGGAGCTATTTAGTATTGACTCCCTACCTCAAGACGGAGTGCTGCTCGGCTACCAGAAACGCTGGGTCGAGGACAAATCGCCAGTAAAGGTCTGGGAGAAGTCTCGACGTATCGGTGCCACCTGGGCTGAGGCTGCAGACGATGCGCTGATCACTGCGACAGAGACCGGCATGGATGTTTTCTATATCGGGTACAACAAGGACATGGCGCGTGAATTTATCGATGAATGCGCCTCCTGGCTGCGCCACTATCAGCTTGCCGCAAATGAGATCGAAGAGTTCATCTTCAAAGACAAGACTCCTGAAGGCGATAAAGACATCCATGCATTCAGGATCGACTGCGGATCAGGGTTCAAGATCCTCGCACTCTCAAGCAGGCCCTCAAACCTTAGAGGCAAGCAGGGCATTGTGATCATCGACGAGGCTGCGTTCCATGATGATCTGCAGGGACTGATCAAGGCTGCCATAGCTCTATTGATGTGGGGCGGTCGTGTCCGGATCATAACAACACATTTTGGTGAGGGCAATCCCTTTAACGAAGTGGTCAACCAGATCCGCGAAGGCAAGCTGCCCTATAGTCTGCACCGCACGACACTGGATGATGCTCTGGCGGACGGGCTCTATAAACGCATCTGCCTTGTGCTTGGCAAGGAGTGGTCGCCAGAAGCAGAAGCAACGTGGCGGGACGAGCTTATCAAGTTCTATGGCGAGCATTCTGACGAAGAGCTTTTCTGCATCCCTTCCAAGGGCAGCGGCATCTATTTCACCTCAGCGCTTATCCGCTCCTGCATGAAAGAGGATATCCCGGTGCTGCGCTGGACATGCAAGGACGGCTTTGACGAACTGCCGGATGAGGTCAGACGTGCCGAGTGTCAAGCATGGCTTGATGATAATCTCGATCCTCTACTGCAGGCACTGGATAAAAACCGTAACCATTTCTTCGGAGAAGACTTTGCCAGGGACGTTGACCTTACGGTCATCATGCCGCTGACAGAGATGCAGAACCTTTCGCTCCGGGCTCCCTTTGTTGTTGAGCTGCGGAACGTGCCGTTTAAGCAGCAGGAGCAGATCCTCTTCTTTATCGCCGATCATCTGCCGAACTTCAGGGCCGGTGCGCTCGATGCCAGGGGCAACGGTCAGTATCTGGCTGAGGTGGCGATGCAGCGCTATGGAGCAGACAGGATCTTCCAGATAATGTTGACGCAGCAAACCTACCGGGACGCTATGCCCAAGTACAAAGTCCGGTTCGAGGATAAGACCATCGAGATTCCAAAGGATGCCGATATTCTTGACGATCATAAAGTCGTCAGGCTCGAAAAGGGCATACCCCTGATATCGGACAGTCGCAAGGTGGCAGGTGAAGGCAAGCGTCATGGTGACTCCGCCGTTGCAGGAATGCTTGCGGTCTATGCCGCCGACAATGCCATATCCGGACTGATCGAATACGAGACCGTCGGATCGAGCCGGGCATATACAAAAATGGAGGGCTTTTTATCATGAGATCGATTTCAACCAAATGCCCTACAATCGATTTCCGGAGGGATGCCTCGGCTCACAGGCCGGGAATCTGCCGGATACCTGTTTATAAACGGTTTATAAACCCGAATAACAGTAATTCAGGGGAGGCTCTCTGATGCCAAAGACCCCCAAATTGATCACAGACGAGATCGCAACCGCCGAAAAAGACATTTTCCGGGACTATATGGGCCGCACGCTCAACAACCCGGATAAGGTCCTCAAATCGGAATCCGGCGGCAAGGGTATCGAACTGTACGAAGATCTGCTCAGGGATGCCAGGGTTGGGGCAACGCTACAGTCCCGCAGACTCGCAGTTACCGGCAAGGAATGGCGTGTCGATCCGGCCACTGACAAGCGGCAGGATGCAAAGATCGCGGAATATGTATCGCAGGTCTTAAAGGCGATCAATCTCGATGCTTACCGCCGTGCTGCTCTCTCCGGTCTTGTTCTCGGTTTCAAAACCTCAGAGATCATCTGGGACTATTCAGAGGGTGATATTTTCATCTCCAGGATCATCCCAAAGGCCTCACGCCGGTTTGTCTTCGATCTGGACGGCAGGCTGAGACTTCTTACCATTGCGAATATGGTGCAGGGTGAGGAGTTGCCTGAGCGCAAGTTCCAGCTCTTTGTCAATCCATCCGACAACGGCAGCCCTTACGGTGACGGCCTTGGCAGGATGCTCTACTGGCCTGTCTGGTTCAAGAAAAACGCGATCAAGTTCTGGATGATCTTTGCGGACAAGTTCGGCTCACCGACCGGCGTCGGCAAATATCCGCCCGGCACGCCGAAGGAGCAGCAGCAGGTATTGCTTGATGCAGTAGAGGCCATACAACAGGAATCGGCAATCGTCATACCGAGCACGCTTACGGTAGAGCTGCTGGAGGCTGCACGCCAGGGCTCGGTGAATACCTATGAAACGCTCTGTGACTTCATGGACCGTCAGATCGCCATGGTTATGCTCGGTCATACCGGCAGCTCGGAATCAACTCCCGGCAAGCTCGGCAGCGAGGATATGGCCAAAGAGGTCCGCGAAGACTATGTAAAGGCAGACGCCGATCTGCTCTGCGAGGCAGAGAACAATCAGCTCGTCAGGTGGATCGTTGACTACAACTTTCCGAATGTCGGCAGAAATGGCTATCCGAAGGTCTGGATCAGAACAGAACCTGAAGAGAATCTCAAGCCGCTGGCCGAGCGCGACAAGATCCTCCTGGTCGATATGGGCATGGGCAAGCGTGTGCCGGAAACGTACATCAGCGAGACCTACGGGGTCCCGTTGGCAAAGGATGGAGAGGCCACGATAGATGTGCCAATACAGCAACCAGCGCTCAGCAGTCAGTCGTCAGCAATCAGCAATGACCCGGCGCAGATGGCGGAGGCCTCCATGACGAAGAGGTTCTCCCCGGATCAGCAGAATATCGAGGACCTTGCGGATGCATCTATTAAAGAGAGCGGCATGGACCTCGCGCCGCTGATAGCGATTATTGATGCAGCTCAGAGCTATGAAGATCTGCAGGCGAAGATCAAAGAGGCATACGGCAGTCTCGACCTCGCGCAGTTCAGGCAGGTGCTCGCCCAGGCGCTCTTTATGGCTGAGCTGAAAGGCAGGTCTCTTAATGGCTGACGCAACATTTAAGCCGCTGCCGTTTGAGGAGGCTATCGCCTTCTTCAGCAAGAAAATCCTGCTCTCCCCGGAGGAATACCGCTCGCTGATCGAGGCTCTCAGACAGTTGGCCTTTACGGTCTCCGGCATTGCTGAGGCGGACATCATTGATGATATTTACCGACAGACTCTCAAAGGGCTGACCGATGGAATTTCCTTTAACGATTTCAAGAAAGCCTTGATCGAGAAGGTCTCCGCAGCCTGGGGCGCTGCAGCCGCTTCCCGGCTCGACACGATCTTCCGCACGAACATTCAGTCGGCATATCAGGCCGGTCATTACAAACGTCAGAGGGAGGTTGCCTCGGCTATGCCTTACTGGCAATACGTTGCGGTGATGGATTCCCGTACAAGACCGGGCCACGCTGCCATGAACGGCAAGGTCTTCAGATATGACAGTGAATTCTGGAAGAAGAACTATCCGCCCAACGGTTTTAACTGCCGCTGCACGGTCGTGGCTCTGACGGAGGGCCAGATAAAGAAGCTCGGTCTGCCGGTGCAGACCACTGCTCAGGATATTGCAGACCCCGGTTTTGCTGTGAGCCCTGAAGATGGATGGAATCCCGATCTATCAAAATATCCCGATTGGCTGAAAGAAAAGGTGGCATAAATGTCCGGCGCAATGATTGAAGTCAAAGTTGATGATAAGGAAGTCAGGGAGATGCTGTCACAGCTTAAGGAGAGAACCGGAAACCTGAAGCCGGCCATGTCTATCATCGGCCAGATCGTGCGCAGCTCAATCATTAAGAACTTTGAGGCAGAAGGCAGGCCGCAGAAGTGGCAGCCACTCTCGATGGCGACGCTTTATCTGAGGATCGGCGGAGCATCATCGAAGAAAAAGCGCGGCGGCACAAAGGTTGGCGCGATAAGAAAACTTGCAAGCCATAAGGTACTGCAGGATACTGCCCGGCTTAAAAACTCGATCAATTCAAATGCGTTCAGCGACAGGGTAGAGATCGGCACGAATGTCATCTATGGAGCGATACATCAGTTCGGCGGCGCAGCAGGCAGAGGGAAGAAGGTCACGATTCCGGCCCGGCCATTTTTGATGGTGCAGGATGAAGACTGGCCGACGATTAAGAATGCAGTGTCAGATTATCTGACGAAAGGATTGAAATGAAAGACTGGATAGCAATTTTCAGGACCGGTAGGCATACAGATTCAGCAGGCAATACGCAGGACTGGACAGAGCAAGACCTCGACAAGATCGTATCGACTTACGCACCGGCCAAGCATGAGGCCCCTGTAGTTATCGGCCATCCCAAGGACAATGCCCCTGCCTATGCTTGGGTCGAGGGGCTTAAGCGCGAGGGCGATACCCTCTGGATGAAGATGAAGGATGTAGTGCCTGCCTTCGCGGACATGGTGATGCAGAAGATGTTCAAAAAGCGTTCCATCTCTCTGTATCCCGATGGATCTCTTAGGCACGTAGGATGGCTGGGTGCTCAGCCCCCGGCAGTAAAGGGACTGCCTGATTTCGCCTTTGGCGATGACGGCGGCGCAGTAATAGAGTTTGAGGAATCAAACGCAGAACCGCGAAAGGAGGACGTACAGATGAATTTTTGGGAAAGACTCAAAAAGAAACTGGAGGGAGCAAACATCAGTTTCAAGGAACTCTTCGGATCTGATGAGCCGCCGGTGCTTTATACCGAGGCGGACATCAAGACGAAGATCGAAACAGCAGTGGCCGCAGCGGTCACCGCAAAACAGGCTGAGTTCAGCGAGGCCGCAAAGCAGAAGGATGCTGAATTCAAGTCACGGGAAGAGGCGCTGAGGAAGAAAGAGGCCGATGCAAAGAAGGCTGGCGTCGCGTCATTTACCGAAGGGCTCCAGACAAAGGGCATCCTCACCCCTGCAATGGAGAAGCTCGGCATGGGCGTAACCGCTTTCATGCAGGCGATCGCCGAGAGCGGCACGACTGTAGAATTCGGCGAGGCCGATGACAAGGGTGCAAAGCCCAGTCAAACCCCGCTTGAATTTGCACAGGCATTTCTTGCGGCCCTGCCTCCGTCGATCACCTTCGGCGAAGTGGCGGGCAGAGGCAAGGAGACGGGAACGGGCAGCGCGGCAGACAAGATCGAGGCGTTGGTCAAGGAGAAATTGAAGGCGGATAAAGCCCTCACCTATGGCGCAGCCTTCACCGAAGTTCAACACGAAAACCCCGAGCTCGCGGCTGAATACGCCGACGAGATCGCAGGATAAAGGAGGAGTCAGATGGCTACAGATAACAAAGTGTTAGACCTGTCGTTTCCGGCAGATGAAGACCTCAGTAACGATCAGTTCCGCATCGTGGTGCTCGATGCGACATCCGCAAAGGTAAGGCGGCCCAACGCTGCAACGGATATACCGTTTGGCGTGCTCCAGAATGCACCGGTGGCGGATGAGGCTGCTGTTGTCCGGCCCATCGGCGGCGGTGTCTCAAAAATACAGCTTGGCGCGACTATCGGCATCGGCGTGATCGTCGGTATGGAATATGTCGATGCTGCTGATGCAGGTAAGGCCCAGGCCGCCATTGCCACGCAGTATCCCGTTGGTGTACTGCTTGCCGGAGGCGTCGAGGATGACCTCGGCGAGATCCTGATGACCCCGCTGACCATCAAAGACGTCAGCGCATAACAAACAATAAAAAAGGACCAACCATAGGTCCATTAAGGAGGAATTAAAACTATGGCATCAAGAGACGTAAAAGGAGCGATGGTAGCCGGGCCGCTGGCCAATGTCAGTGTGCAATACCGGAATAAGAGCTTCGTCGCAGACAGGATATTCCCGATCATCGAGCGGGTGCCTGCAAAGGCGAAGATACTGAAGTATGAGAAGGGAGCTTACTTCCGCGATGAGGCCGGGATCAGAGGGCCGAAGGCGCGTGCGCCGAGGGGTGGTCTTGTAACCAGCTATCTCGACGTGCTCCCGAAGGAATTTGCCTTTGCCTCTGAGGTGACCGACGAGGACCGCAAGTGGGCAAAGCAGCAGGGCGCGCCCCCGATGCAGCCCGATCAGGACGCGATCGAACTCTGCGCCGACAAGATCGATCTGAAGAAAGAGGTCCGCGTTGCAGACCTGATCATCACCGGCACCTGGTCCGGCGTGGCAGGTGAGGATGCAGCAGGGCTCTGGGCTCCAAACGATGCGACGAACACGTTCATCGCAGACGTGCTGGCCCGCATCGAGACGATCAGGTCTTCCACCGGTCTCAGGCCGAACAAGCTGATGATCGATTTCGGCACTTACAATGCCCTCAAAAAGCTCGATGCACTGCTCGACCGGATCAAATACACCGAGAGGGGAATCCTCAGTGCCGATCTGATCGCTGCGATGTTCGACCTCGAAGAGGTGATCATCGGCGAGGCGGTCAAGTCCACGGCCAAGGAGACCAAGGCGGGCACGGACTTCACTGCTGCCAACGTATGGGAAAAGAACGCAGGCAAAGGCTCTGCCTTCCTCTTCTACGCACCGGCCAGTCCAGGACTCAAGCAGCCCAGCGCCGGATACCAGGCTCGTGAGTGGTATGACGATGGGCTTGCCCGCAGGACCGAGACCTGGAGAGAGAACGCAGAGCATCAGGACGTGTATGAGGTTGCAGAATCAACCGACATCCTGATCGCAGGTGCCGACCTCGGCTTCCTGTGGTACGACACTCTGTTGACGTAGAAACTAAACAAAAAACCTAACCTCCTCCCCTGGGATTCCGGGGGAGGAGGAGGTGACAAAAGGTAAATGAAAAAAATATTATCCATAATCCTGCTGCTGATGTTATCCGGCATTGCGTCCGGCGCAGCCCTTGTTATCCCTGACCGTTCTTCTGATTTGTCCGACCTGCCGTCCACGGTCTGTAACAATCAGATCCTGCTGGGTGATGGTAACGGCTATATCTGCGCGGATCAGGCAGGAGCTGAGGCAGAGTCGATCACGTATGCCGTGCTCTATGGGATGCAGCAGGCCGGTCAGCTTGAGCCGCTCAAATGGTACACCATCACGGATTATCAGACCACGACCGGGCCGGTTGCCGGCCCGGTGGAACCGCTCACCCTACAGGCTATCACTGCCAATACGTTAGGCAGCCGGGCCTATAGTTCCACCTATCCCTCTGACATCCTCAATTACGACATCAACAACATCGGCGACGGAGCTACCCTGGGCACGATCGTTTACCGGCAGGACCCAACAAAATACATTACCATGCATCAGGACTGGCGGAATATCTATGTGACGCTGCATGAGACAGCTCCTGCCAGCGGAATATATGCCTATAACAGCGGAGCGGGCGATAATCAAAACTTCCCGCAATTCAATTCGACCAGCCTCGCGAATGGCGCCTATAAACATATCTATGTCGGCAGCACTGAAGATTACTATGCCAAGACGGTGTTCCTGGGTGATGCACAAAAAATCCGTATTGGCCCGGCACAGGACTGGTTTATCTGTAACGATTATTGCTCCGATATCATATCGGACAGCTGTATATCCATTGAGGCGTATAAAACCCTGAACAATGTGGCGTTCGCAGGCAGCACTGCTTATCAGGGGCTTGTATTCAAGGATCACGCCAGCGCACTGATCTTCGGGCCAGCCGTCAGCGGCACGAGCGAGGGGCAGTTAAATAACAGCTATATCTATTCAACGACTACATTGGCACTGACTGGCGACCATGACGGAGAGCTGATAGGTTATCCGCCTGTCACCGTAATTGATGAGGGCGGGGCCAACGAGGTAACCGCTGCCCAGCTCAAAACACTCACAGACAATACCTCAGGCACGAATACCGGGGATCAGGATCTGACCGGACTGGTACATACAAACAGGACCGCGCTTGATTTGGTCTCTGGCACAAACACAGGGGATCAAACGCTTGTTAGTCTGGGGGCCGAGCCTGCCGCACTGTTTGCCCGCGTTGTCGGTAGCGATGCCACAACCACAGGTCAGTCGCTGGTTGATATCACAGGTTTATCGCTGGCGCTTGAGGCCAGCAGTGTGTATGAATTTGAGTCATTTTTAACCGTTAATAGTTCAGACACTAACGGCAATAAATATGGAGTCAATTTTTCTTCTGCGGGAGCTTCTGTCTCCGCAGCGATTCAGGCTCCCCAAACGGCCGGAAGATATTGGGTTACTGGCATTATCACGGCACTAAATACGGCAACAGCAGCGTATTGCACGGGTGCTACAAATATAAACGGCGGGCTTATGATAAAGGGAACCCTTACCACCGGCGCGAACTCCGGTAACTTGACCGTCCAGCATCTTAAAGTGACCAGTGGCACAAGCACGGTTTACGTCGGCAGCTATGTGAAGGCGATAAAGAGATGAGAAAAATAATCATCACATTAATGCTGCTGATGGGCGTGATGAATGCTGCCCCTGCAAACGCAACAACAACGGTATCGGTCTGCAATATGCCCTCAGCCGCAGCGGTCGAGATCCGGGTCTACGACAATACTGATTCCGCCGAGGATGTTGCCTGGACAGCAACCGGTGTGACAGAGCGTGCCGTGGGCCTCAGTAAATCCTGCTACCACTATGATGCCACTCTGACCGCAGCACACACCTACCAGATCGACTGGCGGGATGCAGCAACGCCGACAAAGGTTGCGAGCGATACGGTGACGCCTGATGCAGCTATTGTCCTCCCTGTCATGCAGGGGCAGATATATACCGCTGTTGCATCACAGGCAAGAGAGGTCGTAATTATCAGAGGCGACACGCCAAGAATCACGTTTGATCTGGGCGCTGCCTATTCCGGCTGGACACCCAAGTTCGGTGCAAAGGCCAGCCCCTCTGACACTGCATATGTGATCGCAGTCAAAGACGCGACCTGGACAGACGCAACGGCGGGTGAAGGTTATGTCGATCTGACCGCAGCAGAGACCGCGACGGTTGGCAAACTCTCTGCCGAGATAGAGCTGCAGAATGGAACCCAGAGACTGACCGCGATCAAGTTTAAATTGACGATCAGAGAGGACGTGATCAGATGAGCTACAACACTTACGCCGCGCTGACAGACCAGCTGCCGGTAAAGAAGATCATCCAGCTTTGTGATGACGAGCAGATCAAGCCTGACGCGCTGGACCCTGAGGCCACTGCACACGCCCTGATATTCAGCCGCGTCAACGAAGCCTCTGATAATGCCGATGCAGAGGTCAATAGCTACTGCGGGGCCAAATACTCAGTGCCGTTTGCAACGCCTCCTGCAGAGATCAAAAGACTGTCCATGGAGATATGGATCTATAACCTGCACAAACGTCGTGCCGTGACTGAGGAGATCGAAAAACGCTATGACAAGGCGATCTCTGCGCTCAAAGATATTGCCAAAGGTCTCAAGACGTTAGGCATCGATCCGTCGCCTGCAGCAACATCCGAGGGCGGGGCATTGACGAATAAGACGGAAAGCGATCGCATTTTCACGCGCACCAAGATGGAAGGATTTTAGCGATGGATTTTGAACAGGTAGAAGACGCGATCATTGCTGAGATCCAGACCGCCATGCCGGATTTAGGCACCTGCGAGACCTATGCCGGGCAGCTTGAGGGAGATCTCAATAATCTCGCCATCACGTATCCTGCCGTGTTCGTTTCCTATGGCGGCTCAATGCTCGACTGGATCGATATGATCAACTTCAACGAGGCCGTAGTATTCAACCTGCTCGTCTGCGCCGAGAACCTCAGAGGACAGGAGGCGGCCAGGAAGGACACGGATACCGGCGCATATAAGATGATCCGGGACGTGCTGACAGCGCTGACGAATAAGGACCTCGGACTATCGATCGAAAAGCTGAAACCGGTAAAGGTCTCGCTGCTCTTTATCACAAAATCGATAGCCGTTTACGGCATAGAGTTTCAAACCAATTTCGACAACGCGTACGAATAAAAAGGAGGAATCACAATGGCAGCATCAGGTATTGAAGTCCAGTGTGCAGTAAAAAAGGCAACAGCATGGGGAACCGCAGTAGCCTGTGGTGCCGGCAACGGCATCCTCATATTACCCTCAGGAGTGAAGAAGTCCAGAGGATCAAACGTCGATGACAGTCTCGGGCTGTTCTTCCCGACTGAATCAGACCCAGGAGAGATCAAGGCAGAAGGCGATCTTAAGGCCTATCTCCGGTATGACAGCCTCGATCTGCTCATCGCACTTGCCATGGGGGCCACCGGCGGAGCGCCGACCCAGCAGGGGGCAACAACGGCGTACGCGCAGAAGTTCACCCTGGCCGATAACCTTGATGCACTGTTTGCCACCCTCTGTGTGAACAACGGCGTGAACATCGATGAAGTGACCTCGGCAAAAGTAGCCGGGTTTACACTCAAGGGCGATGTGGGTAAGCCGCTTGAGATCACCTTCAGCGTCATAGGCAACGACCGCATTACCGGATCTGTTGTGAATACGTTGGTGACCTTTGCAGACGTGACCTATGCGGAATCAGGCAACAGGGTCCTGTACAGCCACGGAGTCTGCCGTATGAACGACCAGACAGGTATTGCCCTGGCATCGGGAGATAAGATCTATCCGTCCGGCTTTGAGCTTTCCTACAAGCGCAAGATGTCCGGCATCTATGGCGCAGGCGGCAGCTTTGATGTTATTGACGAGCCGACAAATGACGGTATCCCTGACATCAAGCTGAAGCTCGACTTTCCCCGGTATACCTCGGCGGAATACTTCACTGACTGGGAGGCAAACACTGCCAAGAAGCTGGACTTCACGTTCACCGGCGGGCTGATCGCCTCGACCTATTATCGGACGTTCAAGCTCAGCTTTCCGAACCTGAAATACGCAAGCGTTGATCTGCCTATCGTCGCAGGCATTTTGAAGCAGCCGATAGAGTTCAACGTGCTTGGCTGCTCAGCAGCTCCTGCGGGCATGACAGGCATCACCAGGCCGTTTCAGATCGACGTGATCAACCAGGAAGACGCAGACGTGCTGGCGTAACCCATAACCAAGGAGAAAACAATATGGCAGGACTTACCTTCAAAGATACGGCGAGACAGAAGTGGATCCAGTTTGATTCAGACACTGAGGTTTGCATTGAACTGATAACAAAACCGGCACTCAGGGAGATCGCAAAGAAGGCCTCGAAACGGGCCAAGCTCACTGGGGAGGACAGCGCCGATTTATCAGACAGGCTGCTGGGGCGGGCAGCGGTTAAGGGCTGGCGCAAGATCGGAGCGCCTGAACATCCGGGCCTGTTGGTAAACGGAGAACCCTTTCCTTGCACTCCGGAGAACACGGATATGCTGATGACAAAAAGCCTGAAGTTCTCACGCTTTGTCAATGAGATGTGCCTTGACGAGGATGAATTCGATGAATCGGGTGAAGACGAAAAAAACGCCTAAGAGCTTATCTCCGGGGCCGGGCGGACTTTCCGGGGGTAAGCTGTGAAACGTGCAAAGAGACTCTGCTTATTGATGGCGAAGAACCGCCCTGCTTTGCTGCTACGTGCTGGATACCCGGCATGGGGCCTAATAGCCTCATGCTTGGGGCTGCATCTATCCGGGCGTTTGAGATCAGGGCGCGGCTGATCAGCCTTAATGAGCTCGGCATAGGCGGAGAGATACTGAGAATGTATGAGGCAACGGAAGAGGATCTGGATATGCTGGCGGTGATAGAAGAGGAGCGGAAGTCTAAAGAGGAACGCCCGAAAGACGAATGAAGGCAAAAACGATGAGGCCACCGACTGCAAAAATGACCAATTCACCGGGGAACTTAAAAAGGAAAATAATGGCGATGAAAAGCAGGGCAATGATCCCCCAGAAGGATAACGTCAATTTGGCGATAAACAGCAGCACCTTTAAAATTTCTCTCACCATAGAGGCATTTTATCATGGCTGAAATCAAACTGCAATTGACTGTTGATGGGCAGGGTAATGTAACCGGGGCCATAGGACAAGTCGAGAAAAGCTTTGACGGCATGAAGTCTGCATGTGACCAGGCAAAGAGCAGCATCGTCACTTTAGCGGAGAGCTTTGCGATATATGAAATAGCAAAGGCAACGATAATGAAGCTGAAAGACGCTTTCGTCGATCTGGTTTCTGAATCAACGCTGCTGGCCGCGAGAACTGAGACCATGACCGTTGTTATGCATACTGCCGGAAAGACTGCAAACCTGACCGCAACGGAGACAGACAACCTGGCCGTAGGCATTAAGGATATGGGCATTACTACCCTGCAGTCCAAGGATGCCGTGGTCAAAATGATTCAGGCCAATATGGATCTCAGTCAGGCAACACAGTTGGCTCGTGTAGCACAGGATGCCGCTGTTGTCGCAAACATCAACTCATCGGAGGCAATGCAGCGCCTGATCTACGGCATACAGAGCGGCCAGATAGAAGTATTGCGGACCATGGGTATCAACGTGAACTTCGAGGCCTCGTATGCTTCACTTGCAATGCAGTTAGGAAAAACAGCGGCAACTCTGACAGAGCAGGAGAAGATCCAGGCCCGCACCAACGTGGTCATGGAGGCAGGGAAGAGCATTGCCGGCTCATACGAGGCTTCTATGGGCACTGTAGGCAAACAGCTTACCTCAATGGCACGGCCCCTGGAAGACGTAAAGGCGAAATTTGGGGAACTCTTCACTCCTTCGCTCTCGGTTATTGTGACAGAGCTGACCAATGGACTCAAGGACATGCTGAAAGAGCTTGAAGGCATGGCAAAATCAGGCCAGTTAAAAGAGTGGGCCAGCAACATGGCCTCAGCCGTAAGCGGAGCGATTACCGGGATTAAAACCCTTGCTGAGAACTTTGACAAGTTGCTGATCCTGTTAGGAGCTGCTGCATTTTTACAGGCTCCGGCAACTATAGGGGCGATAACAGCGGCTTTTAAAGGCATGACCGCAATAAATTCTATCAGCGCTCTCTTCCCAACGCTCATTGCAGGGTTTCAGGCTTTACAGGGGATGTCTTTTGCCGGTGCTGCTGCTGGTATAGCTTCGTTAGGTAGTGGACTCCTTGCTATTCCCAGTGTGCTGGCTAACATCGGCAGCATGTCTGTGGCTGCATTGGGACCACTCGGACTTGCAGGCGTGGCTGTAGCAGCAGGACTTGGATCCTATGCGCTATTCAAGGGACTGGACAAAGTCGTTTATCGCCTTACCGGTATAGATCTCTCTGGGATGAACTCACTCAATAAGCTCACCAAGAACAATGCCGAAGAGATGGAGTATCTGGCCTCCAGAGCAGACAAATACAAGAGCAAGCTGACAGCTATCGGCTTTGAAGGCCCGCTTGCAATGAAGCTCTTTAAAGAGGCCGTGAAGGACGGCTCCGTAGTATTCGACGTGGCCAGCGGCAGATGGATAAAGCGAGCGAAGGAGATTGAAGCTGCAGCAGCCGCCACAGCAGAGGAGATCAAGAAGACCGTAGAGACATTACACAAAATGTCTGCAGAAATCGAGAAGATCGGCGAGGCTCAGTTGAAAGTGGGGGAAGGGAACTTCAGCGAAGCATTTAAAAAAGAAGAGACGAGTATGGCGGCACTGAGAGCGGAGACTGAACGCTATCTGCAGGGTATGGCATCTATCGCAGATAAAAGTGCAGCGGTACAGGCGCTTATGGAAAAGGAGACGGGGAGCGTCAATGCACTGGCAACGGCGACTGAAGTATATCTCAACGTGATCGAGTCGGTTTACTCAAAGCGCCTTGCAGGCGAAAAGGCGATTGAAGAGCAGATGAAAAAGGCAGGGGCAGATCCTGCTGCGATGGCACAGCAGCAGACGAAGATCCTGCAGACTGAGATGGCAGGCGCTACCGCAAGGCTCGGTGCATGGAAGCAATACTACAGCCAGCTGCAGACACTGCATAAATCGGCCATGGACCGGATGGCAAAGGTGACTCAGGATCTGGTCGATCTGGAGCAGTCACGCATGGCGCAGGGCAATGCATATGCAGACCTGCAGAACTCACTCCGGCAAAAGCTGATGACCGATGAACAGAAGTATTATGACCAGCTCCAGATCCTGCAGAATAAATATGATACGGCCATGCAGTTAAGCGGCGAGGCAAAGATCAAGGCACTCACTGAATGGCAGCAGGCAAGGGCTGCAATGGCCAATGAGGTGAAGGCAGGCGACGCTGTCATTATCAGCCAGGAGACTGCAGTGAAGACTGCCATGCAGGATATTGCAAAGGCGCAGGACGATATCAGCAGAGAATACGCCGAGACAAAGATTTCGCGCGAGGAAGAGCTGGCCCAGCTCAAAATATATACGGAGCAGCTATCGACCGCGATGTCAAAAGCCTCAGAGATGGTTGAGCATTATAAAACCCAGATCATCGAGCTGGATACTGAGCTGTCCAGGCAGCGAATTCTGACCATAGATGCAGGTTCGGCAAAGCAGGCGATAAGTGAGGTGCAGGCAGCCCTGGCATCTATTCCGGATATTACCTATAAGCAGGTCATAGTTCAGTATTTCACGCAGGCCTCTCCGGTTCGACCCTTTACCGAGGGCATGCAGCATATCGCAGCCATGATGGACAGCCTGCCGACAGAGAGCAGGCATACCGTGAAGTTCGGTGACCTGACAGGCAGGCTGAGATCGGCAGCGTCAAGGGCCTCTGGCAAGGATGATGAGGAAGAATACGAAGAGGAAGATACAACATTCATAACAAAAGAAGCGGGCGGCATGTCCGACGAAATAGCAAAGGTATTTAAGGATCTGTCGATCAAGCTGGCAGATGCAGAGGGACGGTATGCGTTTAATAATGAGGCCCGGACCAAGGTTGACAGCCCGTGGTCATCAATCTATACCAACGAAATGGAGCAGGAAAAGGCGACCATCCTGGCACTGGAGCGTGCCATCGATAAGCTGCTTGCCCGTGTTGACAAACCGGTTGAGGAGCGCAAGCCGCGTAAAGCCAAGAAAACGTGGGCGAGCGAGGATGACGAGGAGGAGGATTCAGGCAAAGGATCCAAATCATCGTCAGGTGCTTATAATCCGAATCTTAAAAGCGGCTACCCTGCGCCGCCGATGACGTTTCATATGCAGGCGACCTTTCCAAATGCAAAGGTGACGCCGGAGATGATGAAGGACATTGAAAAGCAGATGTTAGAGGCTGCCAAGCGCGGGGCTTCTGCATATGCCAAGCTGTTTAAATTTGCAGGGGCACAATGAGCCTGCTGAAATGCTGCTTTCAAAACATACTTGAAACCTCGACTGTCACGATCGGAGCAGGATCTGCGAGTGCGAGCTATCCGTTATATCGTCTCAGTGACAGAAATATAGGGCGCCTTTTCAAGGCCGGAGCTGCCGAGACTCTGAAAATAAAGATCGATCAGTGGGCCTCACCCCTGCCGGTCGACAGACTGCTGATCCCCTCCGGCCATAATCTGTCCGGCATGACGTCTGACGTCGAATGGTCAACGGATGACATATCCTATACTCCTGCGATTACACAGTGGGCCGGAGCTGCCGGTCTGATAAACAAGGAGTATGCTGCTGCACTGACAAAGCGCTACTGGCAGTTTACTCTCACCAACCCTGCCGCTGTGCCTCAGTTCGCCGAACTGTTTTTGACCTCGACCTATACGTGGGAACGAAATCCATCCCGACCCGCAGGCCCATTCGACGATGAACACAATACCGAAAATATCGAGTATCGGTCGGGAGGGGACGGCTTTGCCGTATATGGCCCTGCCAAGCGCGTGCGCAATTACCTCATGCCGAGCTGCGGGGCTGCGCAGTTGGCCAACATCCTTGCACTGAATGCTGCCTGGGCAGGCTCAAAACCGTTCTGGCTCTGCGACGAAAACGGGGTATGGATCTACGGGAAACTGACTAAAAAGATAGAGACGAAAGAGATCGCTGCAGGCGCATACAGCTTTGATTTTAACTTTAAAGAAGTCCTCGGAATCACATAAAAAAAGGAGACGAAGATGAACAAAATTATCAGTATGTTTGCACCAAAGACGGAAGCTGGGATGTATATGAATCTTAACTGCTATGCGCCGGGCGGGGCCTTGAAATGGACCAGCAGTATTGATCTGCTGGAAGACAGGAAGAAGGCCTTTGCCGCTCTGAAACTTAGTCTGCTGTTGCTGTTCCTTGTGCTGGCCTGGATGGTCTACAATTACGGCCTCGGCGGCCTGCTCACGTCGCTTTCCCTCGGGGGCGGGCTTGTAACCACAGCAGGGCTCAACAAGGGCCTTGATGCGATATTCAAAACAGGTATTGCATCTCCTGCCTGGTATGTCGGACTGAAAGGCTCAGGCACTCCGGACGCAGCAGACACCATGGGATCGCACGCTTCATGGGCCGAGATTACTGCTTATTCAAACGCTACACGGCCAGCCCTGACCTGCAGCACGCCGTCAGGTGGCATAACGAACAACACAAACGATAAAGCGACATTCAATATCAACGGCACGACCACGATCTACGGCGGTTTTATCTGCGACAACAGCACCAAGGGCGGTACGACCGGCACACTGTATGGCGTTGGCGATGCCGTTGCCTCAAAGCCTGCTGAATCCGGCGACACCATCACAGCAGAAATCGAAATCACCCACACAAGCGCAGCGTAAAGCCGGTCCATGGCCGCAATAGAAACGATCAGGCCGACCGATGCCAATGGCTATAGCCTTGGCTGGAGCAATCGTGCCTATGCGTACGATGGGTTGCTCTACAGCTACGCAAACAAGAATAACCTGCCCACTGGAAACCCTGTAATCAGCCTCGGCGCGGTCAATGCCGATGAGACCACAAATGCGTGGCAGGCCAAGGCACAGACCTGGATATCCGCCACGGCATACATCAAGATGTATGCCTTTACGATTGACGACCTGATCTCTGTAACCATTACCGATAAAAACGGAAACCTGAAACATACCGTGCGTGCCGCTGCAATCTGGTCGGCGGGGGAACAGACCCTGTCTGTTGCGCTTAATAGCGCTGATTGGGGAGGGGCCGGTTTCCCAAATATCGCTAACCTCAGGATCCGCGTCAACTATACCCGCACAGGAGGCGGTGACGGGACACAGACATATATCTACGAAGGCTGGATTGAGGGCAGATATAATACGACCGAAAATCTGCAGCTGAGCCTGTCCTCTGCAGGGGCTATAAACATACAGCCCGGCAAGATCTCAAACATGTCCCTGAGCTTCGGCGCTGTCGCAAGTTATAGCTCAGTTGCAAAGACCCTGGCCGATCTGGGCCGCATCGTGCTGCAGTCAATATCCGCTGATATATATAGTGTGCGCAGCATGCTCAATATGTCTCTCAGCGAGGCTGCAGAGGCCGCAATAGAGTGGATCATCCGGCAGGTTCAGGAATTCTCCATTTCAATCGGCACCGCTGCCGGGGTCGCTGTCTCAATAGCGAAGCACTCGCCGATTCCCATTGAGCAGGCCCGCGATAACCCGAGATTTGAACAGGTCTTTCTTGCGATAATAACACTCAAAAACGGTGGTCCGACACTCTACCATTCAACACGCAACTTGTCCGTCTTTGGCTATATCTACGAGGACTATCTCGTATCAGTGTCAGGCCTCAGCAGCGATGTCCGCCGTGCCGATCTGACCAGCCTCAACTCTGACTTGACTCTCATATTTAAAAACGACAGGATTCTGACGTATGACTACCTGTCCGACCTGGACACTGCTTATCCCTTTATGGGAGCATCCCTTCTGCTGCAGGAGGTCTATATCTCTGCTGAAGGTGATCTCTCGGAGATAGAGACGGTCTTTTCCGGGGTGCTGGATCAGCCGACCGATATTGGACTGAAAGAGTTTACCTGTCAGGCCAGCACCCTGCTGCATGATGCAGACAGACGCTGGAAGCAGCGCACCGTGAATCTAACGGACTTCCCCTATGCGCATGAAGATATTGGCAAGGTGATCCCGATTGTGTATGGTTCGAATATCCGGATCCCGGCTCTGCGCACAAACTGGGGTGCAAGGACCACGCTAAAGGCCGGTATCTCTGCCTCGCCATCCTCGATAGAATTATCTGATGCCAGCCGTTTCCCTTCATCGGGCGACGCCTATATCGACAGCGAGGTTATACACTATACAGGCAAGGCAGGCAATACTCTCACCGGCGTGACCAGGGCACAAGCAGGCACCACTGCCGTCGATCACAGCGCCGGGGCATCGGTATGGCAGAAGCAGGCGCTCTATGAGAGCGTAGCAGCTGCGCATAACCTTGCAAGCAGGGGCGATATCTTTGCTGAAATCAATGGCGAGCTGTTGCGCGTCACATCAGGCATATCAAGCCGGTACGACAGCACCGGCTACATACTGACTGCATCTGATCAGATCAAAGTCGAAACCTCTGCTCTGAGGGTATCAGAGTCCTCCGGAGCTACGTCCTTTAACCATACGGTCAAATCTGATGATATGCCGTCTCAGCTGCTCTATACAGGCCTGAGCACAGGGGCGTCATTGCCGCTGCATTTCCCGGCTGCGCCATCGGGGACCCTGAGCGCCATCTCTGTCCGCTGCACACTGCTGATTACCGTGCTGGGCAACCCGGCAAGCACCGTTACGATCTATGCAGGGCCTGATAAGGTGAACTATCCTAAGGTGGCTGATATTCAGACTGACGGCACAATCGTATGGTATCTGCCGCAGACCTTTGATATGGCAAGATCAGGCTGGTCGACAACGCAAAATCTATTCGTCTTTGGCGGTAACTATGGCAGCACAAATATCATCATCACTGCTTATGACGCAGATCAGTCGGCGGTGAGCACTGTCGAGGATGCCGTAACTACAGGCGGCGAACTGCAAAGGGCCGCTACGACCTGCCCTGTTGCAGAGCAGATAACCTATGCAGCTTACAAGACAATCTTCATCCCTTTCCCTGCGGCCCCTGGTGCAGCCGAGGCGCTGAAAAATATCATCGACACATACAGCCTGGGCATAGTCGTAACTACGCCGAGATCGGTCGATACGATCATCTATGCCGGACCGGACAATACATATCCCAAGGTCGCAACGGTGAAGGCCACATCAGGCGATGTGGTCTGGCACCTGCCTCAGACCTTCAGTCTCACGCGGGATTCCTGGAATACGACTGAAAAGTTTTTCATCGGTGGCAATTCAGCCACAGGCGACATTACCTTTACAATCTCTGCTGCCAACAGGGTCTGCATTTCGACCGCTATTGCTGACGGCTTGACCGTGTCCGTCACCTCGACGAAGGACGTTGAGAGGTTTCATATCACAGCATCAGGGCCGTATTCGAGACCGGATCAGGTAATTAAGGACTTCCTGCAGACGTGGCTGGGCATAGCCTCAAACAATATCGATACGGCCTCTTTTGCAGCAGCAGGCAGCTGGTTTGCCACCAATAACTATGCGTTTGGCTTCGCCCTGCTGGACCAGATAATGCCGTCAGATTTACTGAAAAAGATGGCCTTTGAATGCAGGTCAACGCTCATCGATAAACAGGGTGTTTTCTATCTGGATGTGATCCCCGATACAGCACCGGCAGCAGTGAAAACTATCAGCCAGGTCGATCTGGCACCTATCGGTGCAGAGATCACCTTTTCTCAGCCCGCCGTTGCTGATATTGCAAACGACCTCGAAGCGACATACCAGAGCAACTATTCAGCCCTGCGCAACAATAGTTGCAAGCAGGGAACTGTTACTGCCTCGGACGCTGCCAGCATAGCGAAATACGGCAGATACGTGGCAAGTTTCAGCTTCGATCTTATCCAGTCCGGGACCATGGCGGCCTCTGTGCTGGCGAACATTCTCCTGCGCCGCAAATTGCCATATTTGACTGCCAATATGCCGCTATTGTGGCAACACTTTGACCTGAGACCGGGGGACACCATAGATATCAGCTATCCCATATATGACGGCAAGAAATTCTTTATCGAGAAGGTCAAACGCGAGGGCGCAAAGGTCACGATTGAAGGGGTTGAGTGGTATTAGGTTAAAGGCTTAGGGAGCAGGCGTCCCGGCTGGAACCGGGGCAACCAATCCATGCACTAACATGGACCGCAAGTTTTACCCTGCTACTCCCTGTGTCCACGATGGCCATCGGGACACAGGGAGTATAGCAGGCCCCCAGAAAGGCGGTCTACAATGAACAGCATCATCTCATGGGTCGGCGGCAAGTCCCAACTTACCTCAAAAATCATTCCGAAAATGCCGAAGCATTCCTGTTACTGCGAGGTCTTTGCCGGTGCAGCCTGGCTGCTCTTCCGGAAGGACGAATCAGAGATCGAGATCATCAATGATATCAACACTGACCTGGTTACGCTGTATCGGATCATCAAAAATCATCTGGACGAGTTTGTCCGGTATCTCCGCTGGATCCTCGTGTCCCGAGATGAGTTCGATCGCTTCCTTGCCGAGAAGCCGGAAACCCTGACCGACATTCAAAAGGCGGTCCGCTTCTACTACCTCCTGAAGATGGGGTTTTCGAGCAGGATTGTGAACCCTACCTTCGGGCTGAGCGCAACGCGGGCACCGAGGTTTAACCTGCTAAGGATTGAGGAGGATCTCTCCGCTGCCCATATGCGGCTGGCGCGCGTCTATATCGAGAATATGCCCTACGCAAAACTGATAGACCGTGTTGATCGACCGTCCACATTCTTTTATCTGGATCCGCCCTATTTTGACTTTGAGAACTATTACGGGAAGGGGTTATTCGGCAAGGGTGACTTCATGGTCTTGAGGGATATCCTGAGGGGGATCAAGGGCAAGTTCATCATGTCCCTGAACGATACCGTTGAGGTTCGGGAGATTTACAAGGGGTTCAAGGTCGATTCGGTCACGACGAGCTACTCGATGGCAGGCGGCGATAAGAAGAAAAACGTCAAGGAAGTCTTGATTCGAAACTTTTGAGCGATCAACGTGGTATATTTATCAAGCGAAAATTGACAGGGTCAAGGTACGCAGGGAAGTGAGTTATTGTAATTTAAGAGCGCGACTTTTCGCGCGCGCTAACATTGCTGCGATTTTATTCTCAAAACAGCAATCTGTCAACAAAAATACACCAAAATATGCCGCAATGCATTGATTATGGAGATTTTCTGCGACGTAATACCGCTCAGGGACGAATTATATCGCAGCGGTATAATTCGGAATAATATTATCCATGGGGGTTTTATGTTTGGGGCTTCTTTGAGCACTATCTCCGTGGAAAGGCATATATTCAAGAGAAATACGTTTCCTATTACCTTAAATGGGTGTCGAACTGCTATCTATTTCTCGACCAAGCGGAAAATATTGTCCTTACCTCAGACCAGCTTCAAAACTATCTGAGCCATATCGCAAAGACCCGCGAAGACTGGCAGGTCAAACAGGCCGAAACAGCTTTGAGACTTTACGGATATTTTCTCTCAGCAATGCTGCTGTTGGTATTGGCTATCGGCGCTGGTGCATATTGAATATAACTTCCGAATATATATAGGCTATAATATGACTATGCGGGTATTTTCTGGAGGAGGTGGCCTAATGTCTGCAACCGCAAAATTAAAGAAAAAAGCGATCGAGTCTATTGACCGTTTATCGCAAAGCGCCTGAAAGAGGTAGTTGATTTTGTGGAATATCGTGAAAGCAAAGAATCCGTGGAGGCTACACAGGAGATTCTTGCGGATAAGACGTTGCTCGACGGAATCAAAAAGGGCATTGATGACCTGAAGGCCGGGCGCTGCAGGCCCTGGAGGGAAGTCAGAAGAAATGTATGAAGTTGTTCTGTCTGAAAGGGCAGAGGGCTATTACCAAGATTGGTTTAGAAAGAAACAATGATCTTTTGAGGAGGTGAAAAAATGGCGGGAATAAAACAGCAGGTCATTCAGATGATCCAGTCTTTGCCGGATGAGATCTCAATCGATGACATTATGGCAGAATTATATTTTAAATTGCAGGTGGATTCCGGCTTGAAAGAATTGGATGAAGGCAAGGGTATTCCTCACGAAGAAATTGAAAAGCGGATGTCCAAGTGGCTTACCGCGTAGAATGGTCGCCGCAAGCAAGTTCTCATTAGAATCTGTGATTATATCGCAAAGGATTCCCATTATTACGCAGTCGTTTTTGCGAGAAAAATAGTTGCTATTGTCAGAGCCATTCCTCAGTTTCCAAAGGCAGGTCGCATAGTGCCAGAGTATGATGATGAAAACCTTAGAGAGAAAATATACGAGAATTACAGAATCGTCTATCGTATCAAACAGGAAGTTATAGAAATAGTCGCAATATGTCATGGAGCACGTCTGCTGGAAAATATATTGTAATCGTTGATTCCTGCCTATGCGGGAACCTTTTAGTATCATTTTAGAAAGCGCGCGCTTAAAAGTCTTCTTCCATATTCTTCAACCGTTCAGCAGGGTTATCGAAAATAACCTCCGAGCAATCAAAATGCTCGGACTGGAACTCACCGCCGATCCACTCAAGCATTGCGTTGTATTCCTCATGGCTTGGGTCCATAATCACGCTGAGGAAATTTTCATATCCGTGAGGGTCACCTCAGTCCTCAGGCGGACATGCCCGCTCGCCATCATTTAACGCGCTGCTGTTTCTGTACCGGCATATTCTTAAAAAAGATTTCGGCGAGCACAAAGACATTCCCCGTGCCAAGCAAGACCATCAAAGAGACGAAAAATCCGCTGGATTTTTAGTGCAACATTGACATCTCAGTTTGCATCAGAGTTTGTCGCTTTCTCTGCTCTTTCGCTGATGGCGGCGATTATGATACTGGGCGTGTAAGAAGTCTCCTCATTACCGGGGGAATCACCTCACTGGCGATGGTTTTTCAATGATCAGTTTGAATAAGCCACTTTGCAGCGATAAGACCCTGAGGTCTTCTTTTATTGTTCCAAGACTACCGAGGTGATCGAGGAACTTCTGTATTTTTGAAGTATCGAGTTTTATTGTAATGATGATATGAGATTCAGACTGCTCAATAATTTTCACTTCTCCATTGCTTTTGGCAATGTATGCCTCGATCTCTTTTATGGCAGTATCCAAAGCTTTAACGGTTAAGGTCAACGTTGTGTGAGCATCCACCTTCTTTTCTGCGAAGCGTTCAAAACGTGGCGCTGCCGGCGCAGCCCTTTGCATCGTCTCATCCCGTGCTGCCATGCCTGCTGCCTTGCCTGTCTCGATCTGCGGCGCGCCGGATGAAGGGGCAGGAGACGGTGCATAAGAGGAAGCAGGGGCTTGAGCGGGCCTCTCAACAGGTCTTTCTTCTTTTAGGGTCGTGACCTCATGCGTTTCTCTGCCTGCAGCGCTGTCTTTATGTTTCGCTTCTTCCTGAAGACGCTGCGGCTGTTGTATACTTTTTTTCTGTATCTCTGGCTTCTGCATATCTTTTTCAGGCTCAGCAGGCATGCTCCTGATAGCCGGAGCCTGAGGCTGGACCTCCATCTTTTGAAGCTCAGGCCCCATATTCTTATAGATAAAGATGGCTGCTACGGTTATCAGAATTGCAGCAAAGGCCTCAAGCGGCAGTTTGATATGAAGCGGGAAGAAGAGCCATTCTCTCCATCCCTTCTTTGGCCTTGCCTCTGACCGGATGTTATTCATCACCTTTGCGGTCAGCCATGCAGGCGGCTCGATCTCATCCAGGCCCTGAAGGGTTTTGATCGTCATTTTTATGTCAGCTGCATAGAGCCTGCACTGCTGGCAGGACCGGAGATGCTCTTCGATCAAGGCCTGTCCGGACGGGCTGTTCCCTTCAATATGTTCAGACAGTATTTTTCTGACGTCTTTGCAGTCCATTACCAATCTCCTGACAGTTTCTTCAGACAAGACTTGACAGCATCGCGAGCCCGAAAGAGCCTTGATTTGACAGTGCCTTCTGCAAGGGAGAGCATATCAGCTATTTCCGTGTACGCAAAACCCTGTATATCCCGCAGGACGATCACTTCCCGGAAATCCTGCTCAAGACCGTTAAGACATTTCTGTACGCCCTTCTGCCGGTCCCTCATCATT
>JACRHC010000115.1 GCA_016217675.1 Nitrospirota bacterium | reverse complement strand
GCAGATCTATGAGGTTGCGTGCTGAAGTTCCTGGACGGTGTGAATGGATTCAATTTCCTTCTTATAACGCTTCTGCGCTTCTTCAATGTCATAAAGTGTCTGGAGGTTCATCCAGAATTCCGAAGGCACGCTGAAAAACTTCCCCAGCTTTACAGCGGTCTCTGCAGTAATGCTTCTTTCGCCCTTTATGATCTGCCCCATTCTTGTCTGCGAAAGACCCGTCTCCTTAGCCATGCGATAGACAGATATTCCCATAGGATCGAGAAACTCTTCCTTAAGCACTTCGCCAGGATGTATATTCTTTAATGTTCTCATCATATTTTCCTATTTCTTTACGCTTTTTGGCTCTTTGCCCTTCTTATCCTTCAGATCCTGTGCCTGCTTGGCCGACTTCTGCTTCTGGCCCTTCTCTTTGTCCTTTTTGCCGCCTTTGTCTCCCATGGTCAATCTCCTTTGGCATGTTGATCATTCTCTATCTTTTCAGGAAGCTGGTTCCCTTATGATGATGCTATCAGAAGCATAGACCGAAGTCTATCTGTCATGGACTATGAGCTGAATCGAGGCTGAGTGTTGAAGTCATGAACATCAAATAATGGGATACAGCCCCATTATTCCAAGATTACATAATTAGAAACAATGTCACCAAAGAGTTTTATAAGTAAGTCTGATCCCATCGCCATTTCTTCATTTGTACTATAAAAACGCGGTTTTTCAACAGCCAATCAAGAGCTGGGTCATTTGTTTTACAGACTTGACTTCACCTTTTCCCGTGCACTCATCTTCTTTTTTGTCCAGGCATCAAGAAAATTCACTTTCCTGTCCTCTGATGGGCCTAAAACAGAGGGCTCGATACCAGGCAGATGCCTCGCACCCATACCATATTTATTGATGAGCCCTCTCGCCTCATCTGCGTAATGCCGTGCCTCCTCAGGTCTTTTCGATGTCAGACAGGCATATGAAATATCGAGTAGTAAGGGAAGGTCCCTTAAGCTTTCCCCGGTTTCGTCTGAGAAAAGGCTGGATGCCTGCTGCCCCCTCGCGAAACTCACAACCTTCATTAAAAGATAATTTAGAAAACCCAGTTTTTTGTATGACATGTTGTTTTTAATTGATGCCCGATTACTCTCAAGGGCCGCCTTCAGGTGCGCAATGGCCTCATCTCCTTTGCCCTGACTGAGTTTGACCCAGCCCAATTCTTCATGTACACCTACACCAAACGACCAATTACCTTCATTGACCTCCGCAGAAACGTCCCGCCTCAATCCCTCATTCAAGAGGCGTTCGGCCTCTTTGAAACGTCCCTTCATCGCATAATATATCGCGCAATCCTTGAGTAAATAGAAATGTCCGTTCTGTCCGTCAAGCTGTTTCGAGATCGTCATGGAGCGGAGGATGGCCTGTTCAGCCTTCGCGTCCTCACCGGCGATGTCATACGTCAAGGCAAGGCCTCTAAGTGCATATGCCATTTCGACGCTGCTCTCTCCCCCGATCTTCTCCAATATTGCCATCCTGCGTTCAAGTGTCGGGATTGAATCAGCGGCATCCTGAGTATTCGCAATCAATTGTAGGGTCTCGGCAATCTCCTGACTGTCAGGGGACGTCTGTTTTTCCTGCAGGGATAAGGCATGCTCATAAAGCTGCAGAGCCTCGTTACCCTCTTGAAGCGAGGCAAGCGCAATATCGCTTTTCGCCAACCTAAGGTCTGTATTACCAAAGGTGCGTGCAAGTTCGAGGGCCTTTTCGTAATATTTTTTAGCGCTGTCGCTGTCTTCAAAATCCCTGTACCAGTCTCCTGCCTGCAGGAGCAGAGACCATCTCTCATCGGATGTAGCTGCCTTCGCTATCCTGTCGTCCCATTCCGGTGCAGTGGCCGAAGAAGAGACAGATGAATTTATTGCGGACTGTGTCATCCGCACGCCGGCAACAAAAACGAAAAGGGGGGAACATACTGTTATGACATATATAAACAGACTTGCAGTGATAAGTCGCCACGATGCAGGCGACATCTTCAACTCCCGCTCCGCGAGTTTGACTATTTCGACTTTTTTTGTAAAAGGCAGCGTTTTGAAAGGCTTTTCCCTCAAGACATTAAAAAACCCTGAAAGCCGGGCGCGCTCATCCGTTACCAACTCCCTGCGCTCCTTCTTCATTCGTAGGAGCGCCCCGCCCTGACGCCACTGCAAAGGCACGGATATAAGCATGGCGATCCCTATTATGCGGAGGAACGAGTCATTACTGGTCGCAGACCACAGCACCAGGAGTATGGCGCTGATCGCAAAGAAGACCGCCTGAATCCGGGGAAAACGCTGGAACAGAAGGGTCCGCACCAGTTGACCGCCGTCCAGCGGCATCATAGGGATCAGATTGAAGAAATTCAGAACCAGCATCAGTGTCGATAGCTCCGAGAGCCATTGAGCCTGAAAGCGCGTTGAGAGGACCATGCCTGTTAACCCGACGATGATACCTGGAAGGGGCCCCAGAAGCAGGACAATGACACGCTGAAAGGGCTTTGTGTTTTCTTCTTTGCCATAGGCCACTGCCCCGAGAAAGGGGACGAAAAGGATCTGGAGGTTTCGGTAGCCGAAGATATACATGCCCAGGAAGTGGCCCAGCTCGTGGAACATGACAGCGCCCAGGAGAAACAGGACAGTACGGGGCGAAAGCGTTATGCCGAAAGACAGGCTGAAGAGCATGGCGCTCACCAGGAGCAGGACTGTCTTGGCGGCCCGGCCTATCGGCCTCTTCCGGTTAACAGACTCTATCCTCTGAAATGCCTCTACGTCGGCCTCCAGCGGCATCTCCCGCTGAAGCAAAGGGTCTTTCTTCTTCCTGGCCTTATAAATGCGGGCTGACTTCAACTGCCCCATGACCATGCGTCCGGCTATAGGTATTGAACGCAGTAAGCGAAAGGCATATTCTCCTTTGTCAACTTCCCTGACTATTCCCCCGGCAACAAGGCGGTCCATATGCTGATTGCCGGCGATTTCGTGTCTGGCCACATAAACAATAGTCGAGAGGGGAAAGGCCTTCTTTGTCCGGCCAAGCTCCTTCGCTTTTTCGCAGTGGGCCTTCCATTGCTCCTCCATGGTCATGGCATATGGATCGACAAAAATTATCTTCGGGATATCCACCACAATACCGTATTTGCGACAGTTCAGCGTTTCGAGCATAGTGTCATCGGAATAGATAGTAGTAAAAAATATCTCGTATCCCGGCATCTCTGTCTGGTTGGAATTAAAGGATATCTCAGCATATGCAGATTCCGTCCTGCTTCCGAAAATAACGGCCCACTTTCCCGAAAGTGAGTGGGAGATAAATCCGTCGCGGTATATACAGTGGAGACGCTCAAAACCCAGCTGCCGCAGTTTCTCCGCAGCAGGCCTGAAAAGCTCCTCAAGAAAAGGCGGCAGTCCTTCGCAGGGCCTCAGCTCTATCGACGGCCTTTTGAGGCGGCTTCCGATTAAATTTCTTATTGTGACGCCAAATAAGACAGTACTGATCAAGACAACAAAACCTGCAACAGATAGCAACAACTGCATCATACCTGTATCCCCCAACTGTTTTGTCCTGTTCCTATGGATTTAATCATAAAATAAGCTGCTTCTTCATTTTCTCTTGTTTTTCTTTTTGCCTTTACGAAGAATGTTGTCCATATCATCTAATATTTGCCCGGTATAGGCATTAAATATGATGTGCGGCAGACCGTTACTGTCTATTGCAAGATTAAAATTTGCCAGACCCCTGAGAGACGCGTCCTTAGGCTTTATTGCGGTCATATACCGCCAGGCATCATTACGCTCAAGCGCATGACACCATGATGAAAAGAATAACGACAAGCAACTGATTATGACGATGTCAAGAAATTTATTGCCGTTCATTGTTTCTCTGCCACTGGTTCCAGATATCCTTGCGCCAGGGCCTTCTCAAGGCGACTGTCAGCCGCTGAGATCTCTTGCTCTCTTCCGAATCTGCCGATATTGATACGCCTGAGAGATGTCAGTGCCCTTTTTACAGCCCTTCTGCCAAGCTCTGAGCGGCCTGCCTCTTCAGCAACGGAGACCAGTATTTTATAAGAACGCCACCTTTCCTCCTGTTTGTCCTTAACTTTCCTTTCCTGTTCCAATAAGAAATCCCTCTCTTTCTTGGTAAGACCCTGGGCATCGCCCTCGGCGGGAAACCCTCCGGTTTCGTACGGAAAATTGTGAAGCCCTCTGCCGAGGAAAGTCCATGTCTGAAAACCGCTCCACAACATATCATTAAAAAAGACCTGAGTGGAATGCTCTTCGATGAAGGCCCCATATGCAAACCGGGCTTCCAGGCGCTGCTGCGGAGAGAGTTTCGGATCAGTGGTATTGGAATATATTTCTGCCAGCTTACGCATTCTTTTGACGCGGGGCAATGCATTGATCTCTTCATAGATCCGGGCGGCTTCAACGTATTTCTCCTGCCGGGCATACCGCACTGCAAGGGCGTACTGCACAATCTCACTGGCCATTCGTTTGCGTTTACTGCTTGACCAATACTCAATCGTAATAGTGCTGGCAGGGATCGAATACTTAAAGAGATACTCCTTTAATTCCTCATCCGTGAGCTGGACATCGAGAAGATAGGCCAGATCATAACCCGTCCCATTAGCGGGCCAATACATAGAAACACCGAATGCTTCATTTTCGTCTATCCCAAGGCGTTGACCAGAGAGAAAGGCTGCATGAAGCTGATCAACGCCTCGTCCCAGCTTCTGATAAACCCCTGTCAGAGCCTGGGCAGCTGCGCTCCGGTCCCTGGAATCTGCTTTGGGAGAATGATACATCCTGAGAAGCGGGGCTTCGGCTGCAGCGTAATCCTTTCTGAGAAAATGGCATGAAGCAACCATCCAGTTAAACTCGGGCCCAAGAGCAGTATCAGACTCAGCCGGAATCAGTTGTGAGTAAGTTAGCGCAGTTCCAGAATCACCCATATAAAGGGCCGCCCTCATAAGCGCCAGGGCAAGGGCCTCAGATTCCGGACCTGAACTGAAAAGGTCTTTCCGAAGTTGCAGAACATCAATGGCATTTTTCGCAGTTGCTGCCATCAGGGCCCTTTCATCTTCGTCAAAGTATATGGGATTGGTGACGATAGTGACTGCAAAAAGAGCATGCGACGGGGTATCAAAGTATTCATCGAGATGATCCGCGAGTCTTGCGCTGCTGCCATTATACCGAAAAAGTATGCGAAGTGATGTAATCAGAGACTCGCGGCTGAATATTGAATCCTCCTTTAAGAACTCATCAAGATAGATCTTTGCGGCTGAGGAGTGATTCCCGATCAGATAATGCACCCTTGCCAGCCAGCCCCTTGCCTCACTTCGCAAGGCAGGTGTTTGGGCAATGCCCAGGAAAGAAATAAGTTTATCTTTTGCTCGCTTGAGTAATCCCGGATCTATTTCTTCTCCTTGGCGCATGTCGATCTTGGCATCTACCAATATAATCTCCTCTCGTTCCTTACCAGACGGGTTCTCCTGCATTGCCGCTGCCAAGGAGTCCCTTGCTCCTGAAAAGTCATTCTTCTGATATGCTTTGCGCAACTTTTGCAGTGCCAACGATCCACCCGTGGCAGTCCCTGCAAAGACAGTCGTAACCTTGCACTCCTTGTCATTTTCTTGTAAAGGCTTGCCCAGTATCTTTTCGTATTTAGCGAAAGGCTGCCAGAACCGTTTGTCGAGATACGCCCGGAATGAAAACTCAATGGCACAGGAATAAGCATTTCCCCACAGCAACACAATAGCCATAAATAAGGTCAAACTGAAACGAAGTCGTCTCATCTGCCTTCCTCCACTCTGAATTCAGGCGGGGTAGCAGTGACAGCTCTCCCCAGATATATGCTTGGGCTGCTCTCATAAGGGGGCACCTTGACTTCAATAGTGCGTATTCCCGATTGACTGCCTTTCATCAATTCCGCAGGAATGAAATATTCCAGATCCGTTGACGAACTGATTCTCAGGCGAACATACTTTTCGGAAAACCTCTCAGGAAGACGCACATAAAGATCCGTGCAACTCACAAGAGCACAATAGCCGTCTCTGGACTCAATGATCGGACCGTCAATTCGTTTTTCAGAAGAAATAATTTTGCCTATCTCATCAGGGGTAAGCACCATAGTTTCTGTCTTGGCAGGCCAGCGATAAAAGACAATCCCCCGGCAGAATCCTCTCATTGCCTTAGCCGCCTCATATGCAGAAAGCAGGGACTCCTTTGTGGGTATCGTAACCTTAAGGAATTTATTATAGTTAGGGATATCTGTGCGTTTGAAAAGAAGGATCTTTTCCCCTGCTCGGCTCATTTTTTCACTTATCTTCTTATACTGCCCGTATCTCATTATGTTCAGCAGGCTTGAGTATCGATAATACTCCTCCTTAACGGTCTGCATGGAGGATTCAGCCCCGGCGACTGTTTTTGAGTCAGCCTCAATTTGTGCTATGCGTCCAAAAGCCGAGATCCCGACACGATAAGGCCGTTTGTAAGAATTGAATATAGGTGCCCACTTTGCTGCGTCTATAGGCATTGCAATACCGGAATCCCGATTTCTTTCGGAACGCAGAATAACGTCATAAAACTGTGGGACATATTCATCCACCCACTGGAGGGCATCGGCAATTCTATTCCCTGGGTTGAACCAGTCCAGAAGGGCAGTGATCGAAAGTCTGTCTTCCTTCGGAAGTTTCGTTCGTAACCTCCTGAGAAAATCCGCATAAATGCTTAATTTGCCGGCGGGGCAATCGAAATCAATCTGAAGTCCGATGAGCGGGTGACCGACAGCAGCGGCCTCACTTTTGAGATTGAGATATTCTTCGAGCAATTCCGGAATGATGGCCAACTCAGGCGACGTTGTACCTTCAACTCTTATTACAGCAAGATAGCCGGCAGCCCTTGGCACCTTATCGGGCCAGCTGACAAATAACTTCCTCTTCGACTCACTATTCCCGCTCATCCGATAGACGCCCGTCGCAATATAGAGGAGGTCAGGGGGCTTCATATCAGCTGGATTTGCTTGCGGACTTTCAGACATGGACCACATCCAATAACCTATTTCCCAGCGGGGGGACTCAGCGGCAAAACTTGAGCTCCCGGACACACCAAAGGTAACTCCACAGGCAATGAGTAAATACAACACTATTACAGGATACAGACTATACTTAATCCTGCTCTTTTTCATGTCTCTATCTAAGTCGCAAAGTTCTCTCATCATCCATCTGATTGCAAAGACGCCCCTTCTCGCATTTTTGATAAGTAATACTAATACGTTATGTCTTATATAACAAGGACCTTTATTGAAATGTTACTATCAGGGTGCCGGGCACGCGATTTATGCCAGAATGGAGTGGCTTTGGAATGTCATTAGCCAATAGGAAAGCCATGAGGGTCGAGGCTGTACGTCTGACAGCCCTGCAGGTTGGGAAGTTCAGGACTTTTGTTTCTATAACTCGGGGTAGCGTTAGATACTATAGCTCCTCTATTCCTTCTCAGGGCGTTCGATGTTCTCAAAACATCCTGCGGGACATCCTCTGCAATGGGCTGCAAGACCGGCAAGGTCCTTCTTCTTTTCCTCGCTTGTGCAAATGCGCAGATGCTCCCTGTCCTCACCAATCGCACGCTGCCAGAAGTTAAACTTTTTTCCGCATCGGGGGCACGTTTTCAATTTTCCACCTGTTTCTGCTTCGTTATTAGCGCATATTTCTCTTGACGCAGGGCTACATCTCGCATACCATATATTATGGTAGTAGAACCAAATATAATGGTAATGAGAGATTATGCTTGAAAGTCTGTTCGGAGAGGTCTTGTCAATAGGTGTGTAAAAAGCCATCAGGCGGCCATCCTTTCAAGCACCTTCGATTCGCATTTCATAATCCCGTCGACAAACTGTTTTTCTTCGTAAACATTCTGCAATAACCCATAACCCTTCAATGCTCG
>JACRHC010000116.1 GCA_016217675.1 Nitrospirota bacterium | reverse complement strand
GTCACCGGCACTCCGCAGGGCGGCATCGTCTCGGCAGTGCTGGCTAACATCTACCTGCATTTTGCGTTGGACAGATGGTTTGAGAAAGTTATCAAACCCCGCTGTCAAGGGGATGTTATGCTAATGCGTTTCGCAGATGATGGTGCGCCGCAGGCGCACAAAGAGGTTCCTATGTCAGAGAACCGATTGTGCCAAAGCTGCACAAGAGATGGAGGAAGGCCCTCCAGAGCCGGCCTGCAGGGGCAGGCTCTAAACAACCATGAGCTGCGTTGGTAAAGAGTCAACGTGGTGAGCGTCATGGAAAAGGCGCAACAAATGCGTCATGTACGAAGCAGAAAGGCGAACGAAAGTGAATCACCGATGATGTGTCGAAAGCGTAGGGACGACATCAAAACCAGGGGGGAGTCGTTAACCTGGGATAAATCCATCGGGAACCTGTTTACTGGGTGGATGGTGTCCGGCATGAAGGTGACGCGAGTCTGTTTCTGGCTCTTGTGTGGAACTGCGGGAACCTGTCGCTCTGATGCCAAGGGAGAAATCCAAGGGGCAGATCCCCGAGGATGAGAGTACCGATGCGGAGAACAGGGGCGGAGCAACTCGTAGTAGCGAAGAAGTTTCTGTAATGGGAATGGAGCGAAGGGGTTGAGTTATTCAGTTTTATTTGGCCGTCAACCAGAAATGGGAGGAACCGTTGGATAAGACAAAGCCGTTTAGTATTTCCAAGCAAATAGTTTGGGAAGCGTATTTACGGGTAAAAGCAAACAAGGGTGCGGCAGGGGTCGATGATATATCGATAATCAAGTTTGAAGAGAAGTTGAAAGACAACCTCTACAAACTATGGAATCGGATGTCGTCGGGAAGTTATGTGCCTCCTCCGGTGAGAGCCGTTTCCATACCTAAAGCCAATGGCGGGGAAAGGATTCTCGGAATCCCCACAGTGGCTGACCGTATTGCTCAGATGGTGGTTACTATGTATCTTGAACCGTCAGTTGAGTCGCATTTCCATGCTGATTCTTACGGCTATCGTCCGGGGAAATCGGCCTTGGATGCGGTGGAGACAGCGCGGCAAAGGTGCTGGAGAAGTGATTGGGTGATAGACCTTGATATCAAGGGGTTTTTCGACAATCTTGACCATCAGTTGATGATGCGGGCGGTGAGGAAACATACTGATTGCCGATGGGTCCTTCTGTACATTGAGCGGTGGCTGAAAGCTCCGATTCAAAGGCCGGATGGCACATTGGAGAATCGGGATAAAGGCACTCCTCAGGGCGGGGTATGTAGTCCCCTGCTGGCGAATATCTTTATGCACCACGCCTTTGATGAATGGATGCGTCAGAATTATCCGCAGGTATTGTTTGAGCGTTATGCGGATGATGCTCTCGTGCACTGCAAAACAGAGCAGCAGGCGATACTTATGCGTTGTGCGATTGAAAAGCGTCTGGCTCAATGCAAGCTGGAACTTCATTCTGAAAAGACACAGATAGTGTATTGCAAGGATGATGATAGGCGAAATAGATATCCCAAAGAAAGCTTTGACTTTCTCGACTATACGTTTCGACCCCGGAGGGCAAAGAATAAACATGGGAAATACTTTGTTTCGTTTCTTCCTGCTATCAGCAATAAGGCCAAGAACAACATTCGTAAGGCCATAAGGGGATGGCGTATTCATCTTATCACATGGACATCTCTGGAAAATATAGCGGAGAAGTTAAACCCTGTAGTGCGGGGCTGGTGTCAGTACTATGGGCGGTTTTACAAATCCGAAATGTATCCAGTGCTTAGAAACGTGGAGCGTTATCTTATTCTATGGGCAAGACGGAAATACAAGAGACTGGCGAGACACGGTGGAAATGCGAGACGGCATCTGGGATGTGTGTGCAAGCGCACCCCAGGATTGTTCGAGCATTGGAAGCTGGGCTTGGGGTCTCCGACTGAATAATGGGAGCCGGATGAGCTGCGAGGTTCACGTCCGGTTCTGCGAGGGGCTGGCGGGGAAGTTCCGCCGGTCTACTCTCCTCGTCTGCTGCTTCCAATACCGGCATGAAGCTCAACAGTTTTATGCCGACCTTGGCAAGCGGCTGGGGAAGTTCCATCTTAAACTTTCAGAGGAAAAGACACGAGTCATAAAGTTCACCCGTTTTGAGACGGAGAACAATG
>JACRHC010000114.1 GCA_016217675.1 Nitrospirota bacterium | reverse complement strand
TTCTTTTTTTGCTGGATGGTGTCCTTTTTGCTGTGCCAATAAGGGACATCTGTCCCAAAACGGTACACCATCATTTTTATTCTTTAATATCCAACAGTTTTAGAGATATAACGTCAGTCTTTGTTCCTCTCAGGGCCAGTCTCCTTCAATTGTAATTCAGGTAACGCATTGATAATAAAGCAAATACTCATTGGCATGAAAAGTGCGATATCAGGGAGATAAAAGGATTTTGTTTCTGAACAGAAAACAAAAAAATAGTTGGAGGCAAGAATGATCAATTTCTTGAAATCGATGAACGAGAAAAGCAACAAACAAAAAAATTATTTCCGGGCAACCCTGCAGTACCGGCGACTGTCTAACTATCTTGTTTTGATATTACTGCTGTTTGTCCCCTCGGCTTATGCAGCCACAAGTGCAGGAAATATATCCTTCTCGACAACCGGACAGAGCATGTGGGGGCCGGTAGAGGCCAATATAGATACTACCTTTACCGTGTTTCAGTTGCCGCTTAATGCCGGCGGCTCCAGATCGAGTTCAGCGGGTTACGGGGGATTCGATTTCGGTTATGACGTTTCCGCCGATACCAATGGCAGTATTGGCATGGACTTCAGCCTGGCAGGTACCGGTCAGGTGGATGTTAACTATGGAGGCACGGTTACGATAGGTTTTCCCGATGCCCGCCAATTTCAGAAGGGGTCTGCGGTCACAATCACTACGGCACTCTCTGAAAGCAGCAGGCACATAAAGACCAGTTCCTCCAATATGATCGAAGACCTTTCTATGAGGGCTGATCTTGACCTTGAGGCAAACATGGGGCTGACTATTCTTGGGCACGACGTCAATTTCCTTGATCTGCATTTTGACACAGCATGGTTTTTCGATCCGAATATAGAGTTTAGTCTTTTTAAAATCGACCCACCCAATCTAAAAGTGGATTTTTTGCAAATACCTGGTCTGCCAGAGCTGCCAGGTCTGTCGGCGGCATTGCCGGCCGGCAACGTCGCTATCGAAAACGGGCCGGTTAGGAGCGGGTGCGGCCAGCGTATGATCAGCGGGAGTATCTCGGCGCCTGCCGTTGATATCGACATGGACTTTACAGCCGGCGCCGGAGTGCTTACTGCTGCAGTCGAGAACAAATTTGTTGATCTCATCCTTGATCTTGACGCAATCGTGACCAAAGTGGTGGATAAAAAGCTGCCCTCAGATAGCCCCCATAAGGGCGCGGTGCCGTGCTATGTCCATGGGGAGGCCTCGGTAAATGTGGCCGGATATCATTACAATCCCTCATATGATACGCTGGATATGAAGCTCGATCTTGATATATCAGAGAGACGGGAGTTTACCTTTGACCCTGCAGTATGGGTCACGCTGAACTTCAGCAGTACTGTTGACTACTGTGTGACGAATGCCGGCCAGCCTGTGCCGGCATTGGCAGACCCCTGCTGGAAGACTGCGCAATCTGTCGCAACCTTCGAAGTGGGCCGTTCTATACATGTTATGTATCCTGGAGACCCTTCTCCCGATTCCGTTACCGTCACCCCGAGCTTTTCACTGACAAACACGTTTCGGAACAAGACCCTTTTTCGTTTTCAGGAACCCCTGAACGTAAGTGCGATGAGGGTCGACCTTGATGTTAATAGGATCGTGGTCATCCCCAGAGTCTGTTTCCCTGAAGTCTGTTTCCCTGCAGTCACCATTCCAGGTGAATGCATTCCGCTTATAGGTTGCTCGCCGGATATAGAGATTACGCCTGCATATTGCACGTCTGCGTATTGCACGCCGGAAGTGGCCTTTCCCGGTTTCGGTCAAATCGGGCCGCTCTATTCAACAAATATTGCCACGTCTGTTCAGAACCAGGTTCTGACCGCCTTTGACGAGACCTGGGCTCTGGGAGGGTTCCAGCCTTCCCATGTTAATGGAAACCTCTTCACGATGCTGCCGAGGCTGAACCAGACGATTACGGTTACGACCAATCCGCCTGCAAGTGCGGTATATAACAGCAGCTTTACGGTGACTGCGACAGGCGGAGGCTCAGGGCTGCCTGTTGTTATCAGCGGGACTGATGGATGCAGCGGCACGGGCAATAACAGCGCAACTATTACAATGACCAGCGGAACAACAGCCTGCGTAGTGCGTTACAGTCAGGCGGGGAATTTTGATTATAATCCAGCCCCTGAGGTGATTGATACAGTCGTTGCGCTGAAGGCGGTTACCGTGACGTCTCTTGATGCGACAGTCGATTTTTCTTCCAGGCCTCCCTCTGTAACCTCCACTGCCATTGTGACCAGCAGCGCAGGCACACCTGCAGGCACGGTGACATTTATGGTAAATGGAAGCAATCTGGACGGGTGCGTATCAGTGCCTGTGGTCTCAGGAGTTGCAACCTGTACGGCCACAACGCTTCCTCCGGGGATATATGACATTACGGCCGGGTATAGCGGAAACGCTGACTATCTTGCCAGCACATCGGATACAGTGCATGTGATTACGCAAGGCAAGATGTCAAGACACAGTTATTACCTCTCACCTGAGGGCTGGATATTGAGGGCTTACACAAAGTCTGATGCCCCCCATGAGGTCTACCTTGAGGTGCTGGATACAACGGGCAATATTGTGGATGCATCCCTTATCTCGGGAATGACAGGCAACCCAATGCTGATAGCCTCTGATGCGGTGCAGCCTGAGGTATCTCTTGGGTTGGACAAGGCAGACAGAAGAGCGCGTCTGGTCTATACCTCGGCCAGAGGCAGGCAGATAGTGTCGGTGACCGGGATAATGGGGGCGACGGCCCGGATAGATGTGACGCCGACCCCGGTGCTCTTTGGCAATGTGCTGACAGGGAGTGTAAAGAAAAAGACGATAACAGTGAGGAATGTTGGCGTGAAGCCCCTGCAAATAACATCACTGGGGACAACAGGGGACCCGTTCAGGATAGTGGGCGGGACGTGTTCAGTGGGAGTGCCGGTGGCAGTGGGCGGCAGCTGCACCATAGTGGTGAAGTTCATCCCGACACTGCCGGTGGCATATGACGGCAGTTTTATGATCAGCTCTGACGGCGGCAATGTGAATGCGCGATTGATCGGGACAGGGGTGCAATAACAAGATGAATAACAAAGGAGGATACAAAATGAAAAGGGCAATGATACTGATACTATGTATGACAGGGCTGGTATTGATGGCAGGGGTGTCACGTGCAGAGGAGGCGGCCTGGTATGATGCGGCAGAGAACTGGATTGTGAGGGTGTATAGCGCGCCTGCAGGAGCAGACTATGCAGTGACGCTTGAGGTGCTTGATACAGGGAACAATCTGGTGACAGAGCCGATCGTGGGGCTGGCAACGAACCCGTATCCGATAACGGGTACAGCAGAAGGGCCTGATGTAAGCCTTGCCTTTGATGAGGCGACAGCAACAGCGTATGTATTATATACGGCAGGAGGGGTGACGCTGCAGGCAGTGCCGGACATCACCAGGGTAGGGGGAGTGATAACAGCGGCTCCAAACCCGGTGCTGTATGGCAGCGTGAAGGTGGGGAGTGCATTGAAGAAGACGATCACGATAACGAATACGGGTGCGACGCCGCTGAACATCACCGCGATAGGCTCCACAGGCTCCCCGTTTACGATCGTGAGTTCATTGACCCCCTGTGCGGTGGGGACGTCGGTGGCAGCAGGTGGCAGCTGCACGATAGCGATCAAGTTCATGCCGCCGGTGGTGGATGGGTATAACGGCAGCTTTGTGGTCAGCTCAGACGGCGGCAATGTGAATATAAAACTGATCGGTGTGGGTGTGCCATAAGAAAAGGTAACCGGATCAACTATAGCAAAAAAAGTATTTAATCTTGCAGGTGAATAATCGGAAGAGTATACTGAAAGCGCATAGGGGGATTGGATATGCAGACCATAGTTAGAAAGAATTATTCTTTTATTTGCAATAAATGAATGCACGTATCAATCGTTATTTCAACACACAATGTTCTTTCGCATTGGGAGGGGCATCATAATGTCTGAGTCCTGGGATAGAGACAGTCTGATCGATAATATGCATACCCTATTCAGGCTGACAACGAAGGACAGCCGGATACTGGATCTGGAACTGGCAAGTGTCTCGGGGCTGATTGAGACTGAGAGGCAGCGCAATTTTTCGGTCATCTTTCGGGGGCCGCTTGACAGACCGGTCGGTCAGGGGACCTACAGGATGGAGCATGACAATCTGGAGACCGTTGATCTG
>JACRHC010000112.1 GCA_016217675.1 Nitrospirota bacterium | reverse complement strand
TTCGATCCGGTCGATTGCGGACCTCTCACCTCTGCCCGCCTGCTTGAGCCTGTTGCCATGCTGGTAATAACGCTCGGCTATGGCATGAAGATGGGCACGAACATGGCATTGGACCTTATCAGGCGGTGACCCATGACACCGGTCGAAAAGATACGGGCAGAATATGAAAAAGCAGCTGCAAAGAAACATGAACTTTCTGAAAAACTGAAGCAGCTTGAACATGCAGAATCAAAGAGTTTCAATGATATCTGGATGACCCGCGATCAAATCGCTTACTGGCAGGGGATGGCTGAAGGACTCAAATTTGCCCTGAACGAAATGGGCAAGTGAGGGAGTGACGGTTTGCTCCTAAGAAACAATAAGATTTAGACAGTCCTTCAGTGATGTAAGCTTGTAGGGTTTGTTCAGAACCGCTGAAAAGCCATAGCTAAGATAATCTGCCACGACCGGGCTGTCTGCATACCCGCTTGAGACGATTGCTGTGACCTTGGGGTCGATCTCCCGGAGCTTTGCAATAGCCTCTTCTCCACCCATGCCGCCCTTTACCGTAAGGTCCAGGATAAGAAGATCAAAGGGGCTGCCTGCCTCCCTGGCCTGCTGGAATAGCTCTATTGCGCTTCCCCCGTCAGTTGCGCTTTCCACCTCATGGCCAAAAGCTGCGAGCATTTCCTTTGCAACATTCCTTACAAGATCTTCGTCATCCATCAGAAGCACTTTAAGCTTCCTTGTTCCGGCCGCTGCCGGCGCGGTCTTTGCGATCTCTGCTTCTGCTCCTTTGGATGCAGGCAGATACATAGTGAAGGTGGTGCCCCTGTTTACTTCAGATTGCACTTCAATCACACCTCCGTGGTTCCTTATGATTGAATAGGAGGTTGCCAGGCCAAGGCCGCTTCCCTTCTGCTTTGTCGTAAAGTAGGGATCGAAGATCTTTGAGATATTCTGCCCGCTTATGCCTGTGCCGGTATCCTGAATGTTGATGCTAACGAACTGTCCTCCATCAGGCAGCCTGGGGTTGGTCTTTGACGGGATCTCCATATTCCTGACCGTGATCGTTACGGTGCCCCTGCCTGCCATGGCCTCATTTGCATTCAGTACAATGTTCTGGATGACCTGCGCCAGCTGCCCTGCATCCGCCTCTACAGACCAGAGGTCTGAAGCAATGTCCAGCTGATAGTCTGTATGGGACCCTGACAGAGCGAATTTCACAGCGTTCTCGATCGTGGGTTCAAGCCTGATCAACTTTTTGAGGGGCTTGCCACCCTTGGAGAAGGTCAGAAGCTGGGTTGTGAGGTTTACCGACATATGAAGGGCCTCTTCAGCCTGAGCGAGCATGGCAAGGGATTTTTCCTTATCGTCATGGGTGATCTTCGCCATGGAGATGTATCCGAATACTCCCTGAAGCAGGTTGTTGAAGTCATGGGCTATGCCGCCTGCAAGGGTGCCGATAGATTCAAGCTTCTGGGACTTGAGCCGTTCTTCTTCAAGAAGATATTTTTCGGTGATATTGTTGATTACTTCGATGACCGAGGTGACTTTGCCGGAATCATCCTTGAGCGGAAAGGCCTTGGTCTCTACGTAGAGGATATTGTCATTGGCATCTTTGTGGCGATGCAGGGCTGTATGAGGTTTCCCTGTCTCAAAGACCTGCCTGACCGCGCATTCCTCGCCTTCGTCATAGCAGGGCCGGCTCGACTTGTGCGATATTTCATAGCACGGTCTGCCGATGATCGTCTCATCGCATCCGCCCACCTGGCTGCAGTAAGCCTTGTTGGCGGTAAGGATACGGTAATCATGGTCTATGACAATAAACCCTTCGTCAACGGTGTCGAGGATACTCCTGACGAACTGCTCGCTCTGATGAAGCGCTTCTTCGGAACGCTTGCGGTCGGTCACATCGCGCGTTACGCCGAGCAGTGCAGTGATCCTGTTCCTTTCATTTCTCAGGGGAACTGCATGGGTCTCGAGCCACAGGCGGCGGCCCTTCATGCCAACGATCTCGAACAAGAGGGTCCTGGTCTCGCCCTGAAAAACCCGCCTGGCAAGGTCACTGAAGGGCTGCCGATAGTCGGCTGAGATCAGAGGGACGATGCATTGATCTATCACCTGGTCCAGGGAATCTGCCTGTATCATATCCAGACCTGCGCGATTCATCATGATCAGGTTTGCATTTTCATCGAGCAGCTTAACGCATTCCGGTTCCGCGTCGATGATCGTCTGGAGCAGCTTCTCGCTCTTTTGCAGCGCTTGCTCTGTCCGCCTGCGGTCGGTGATGTCCTCGACCATCTCAATAGCTGCCGATATTGTCCCCTCTTCAGTCACCAAGGGTGTTGATATAACCTGGTAATACCGCAGTCCATCCGGAGTCGGTGTTTCCGTCACGGCGACATGGACCTGTCCGTCCTTCAGGGTAAGCACAGTCGGGCAATAGCTGCATACTTCGTCCCGCGGCGGCGTGTTGAAGCTGCGGTAACAGAGGGGACGTTTATCAGCAGCGATATGCGGGAACCACTTCTGCATCTGCGGATTGATCGAAAGGATCTCCATATCCTTCCCGATCAGCGCGATGCCGATGCCAATGTTGTTGTAGATGGATTGAAACAGTATCTCACTCTCGCCTAAAGCCATTTCTATTTGTCTGCCCTCTTTTTTTGTCTTTTGGTTGTCCATCGTATACTTCCGTCAATCGTATCTTACGCCATCAACTCGCTCAGAATGCCTTTGAGATCTTCTATGGTATACGGTTTTTTCAGGAATGCCTTGAACCCCTTCGATTGATAGTCAGACATGCCTGCATCATCAGAATACCCGCTTGAAACCACTGCTCTAATCTCAGGGTCGAGCTGCAGCAGTTTTTGAACGGTCTCAAGCCCTCCCATGCCGCCTTTGATCGTCAGATCGAGCAGGACCATATCGAAGGGTCTGCCTGCATCCATTGCTGCGCGATACTGGCTGATCGCCGAGTCGCCATGTTCGGCAAACGCCACCTCATGGCCGAGTGAAGAGATGAGGGCCCCGGCAACGTCCCGGACGACCTTTTCATCGTCCATCACCAGGATTCGCCCTTTCCGGCTGTCAGTCTGCAACGGAGGTGATGAAGCCTGTTCTTCAGAAGAGCCGGCAAGAGAAGCGGGAATACCTATTGTGAAGGTTGAACCTTTCCCGAGTTCGGATGAGACCTGTATAGTGCCGCCATGGTTTCTGATAATAGAATATGCTGTAGCAAGTCCGAGACCGCTGCCCCGTTCCTTTGTCGTGAAGTATGGATCGAATATGCGGCTGAGATGTTCTGGCGGTATGCCGATACCCGTGTCCTGAATTAAAACTTCGACAAAATCCTTTTCGCCTGTGTCCGGCAGAGAGGCGATATCCGCCCTGCGAGCATTGCGCAGGGTTATCGTTATCCTGCCTCCCAACGGCATGGACTGTTCGGCATTCAGCACGATGTTCTGGATTACCTGGGATAGTTGCCCTTCATCCGCATCGACCGGACGGAGATTCTCATCGATCAGGAGCAGGTGGTCAACACTTGAACCGCTGAGAGAAAATCGTATGGCATTTTCGATCACAGGCTGCAGGATAAAAACCTTCTTTAATGGCTTGCCGCCTTTTGAGAAGGTGAGGAGCTGTGTCGTAAGATTTACCGATTGATGCAGTGCCTTCTCGGCCTGATCGAGCATGGCGAGCGCCTTTTCCTTCTGGTCGATGGTCATCTTTGCCAGGGATATGAAACCGAATATCCCCTGAAGCAGATTGTTGAAGTCGTGTGCTATGCCGCCTGCAAGAGTTCCGATGGATTCGAGCTTCTGGGTCTTTATGAGCTCCTGCTCAAGCCTTTTCCTCTCTGTGATGTCCCTGACGATCCCGAGTGCATGCCAGTGGCCGTCAATGTTCATGGCAGATGTTGAGACTTCGATCGGAAACTCTGAGCCGTCTTTTTTCTGCGCATCCATTTCTACTGATCTGTTGATCACCGGGCCCTGTCCGGTTGCGACGAACTGTGCAAACCCTTTCTGATACCCATGGTGCAGCCGCTGGGGGGCAAGGAACAGGTGGAGGTCTCTGCCCACCACCTCCTCGGCGGAGTACCCGAACATCCGCTCAGCCGCAGGGTTCCAATTAACGATCTTCCCCCGGTCATCCATGAGCATGATCGCATCGGATGCTGTCATGGTTATGGCACGGAACCGCTCTTCACTTTCCCTAAGTGCGTTTTCTGCCTTTTTACGTTCCGTGACATCACGCGTCACCCCGAGCAGAGCGATGATCTCATCCTTTTCATTCCGCAGGGGGACTGCATAGGTCTCGAGCCACAGTTGGCTTCCCCTCATGCCGGTCATCTGGAATTCCAGCCTGCCGGGCTGTCCCTGAAACACCCGTCTGGTCAAGTCCATGAAGTCCTGCTGATGTTGGGGTGCAACCAGCGGACAGACGAACTGTCCCCTGACCTGTTCCAGGGATTCCACCTGAAGCATGTTCAGACCGGCACGGTTCATCATAATAAGACGTGACTCCTCATCGATTACCTTGATGCAGTCCGGTTCTGTGTCGATGATCGTCTGGAGCATCCGCTCATTTTGCTTGAGCGCTGCCTCGATCTGCTTTTGTTTGGTAATATCCTGGATCACTGCCTGGGAGCGGACAATATTGCCGGCAGCGTCCCTTTCCGCAGTGGCCGAAAGAAGCACATCAAGCACCTCTCCATTTTTCCTGATGAATTGATAGGGCACATCTTTGGCTATGCCGTCATGCAGAAAAGCCGGCCGCACGAATTCCAAGAAATATTGTTTTGATGCATCCGTATAAAAATCTGTCACCTTTTTGCCGATCACCTCGTCCCGCTCATAACCCATGGTCCTGAGCCAGTAGTCGTTCACCTCGACTATGGTCCCATCCATGTTTATGGAATGGAGCAGGACAGGCGTTTCATTATAGAGGCGCCGGTATTTCTCTTCGCTCTGTTTTAGGGCCGCTTCTGCCCGTCCGCGTTCGGTGGCGGCCTTTTCTACCGCTTCATTGTTGTCCATGTAGTGTTCATTTTACGTTATGCGAAGACGGTTGGTAAATCATAATATGCAACCGTATTCCGCCTTTTGCAATTTCTCTGCAGTGGCGTTACCATACAGCATGGATGGACGGAACAGGGTAAAGGCGATCCTGCGGGGCGATCGAAGTGACCGCATTTCGCGGGCCGTGTTCGGCGGAGGGCTCTGGTCATACCGCCTGGCAGGATTGCGGATCGAAGAGACCGCGAAGTCCCCTGATCTGTTTGCAGAGGGAATTGGCAGCGTTTTCGGCGATCTGGACACGGACATTGTCTTTGCAGGCTCAGGCCTCAACAGCTTTCCTGCTGAGGCCATTGGCGGCCATCTGAACTTTCGCGGCGGGCAGGCTCCGCTTCTGTCGTTTCCGCTCATCCAGAAGGCTGAAGATGCCAGGTACTTTGCCCGGATCGATATTACCCACTCGCCCCACAGCCTCGCGCTGATCGAGATGATCGCGGGCCTGCGGTCCCGGCTTCCTGACCGGTATATCTGTGCAACCTCCTGGGGACCTTTTACCTGGGCCATGATCCTGTGCGACTGGCAGCTTCTGCAGGATAAAGTAGTGAGCGACAGGGGCTTTGTTCAGGAGGTATGCGACCTCGGGGTCCGCCTCTCGTTGGCATTATATGAACCCCTTATCGAGCGGGGACTGATCGACGGCATCTCGATCCCTGATGGTGCGGTCACGCTGATACCAGATGCTCTTTACCGGGAAGTGGTCATCCCCTATGAAAAAAAGCTCTTTGATATGGTCAGGGCACGCGGTATCGGCTGTTTTCTGCATCAGTGCGGGAAAATCAGTCAGCAGATCTCTCTTTACCCCGAGACCGGAGCGGACTGCATAACAGTCGATGCCGGTGTTCAGATCAGGGATGTGTACCGTATGTATCAGGACCGTCTCGTAACTGCCGGCAATGTGGATGTGATCAATACAATCTATGGCGGGAAGCAGGGGCATATCTGCAGGGCAGCTGCAGAATGTATTGAGGAGATTTCCGATCCGTTTTATCGCTTTATCCTGATGCCGTCCTGCGATCTTCCTCCTGATACCCCCATCCTAAACGTGAAGGAATTTCTGGGCTGTGCAGACCGCATTTAGTCATAGGCCCGTGATTTCCTGTAAAATAGGGCTATGAAAAAACAGCTCGTATTTGTCGGCGGCGGACACGCACATCTCACGGCGCTTTTCCGCATCAGGGATTATGTTGACCGGGGCCACAGGGTAACGGTTGTCAGCTCCTCTGCATACCAATATTATTCCGGCATGGGGCCAGGCATGCTTTCAGGCATATACCGGCCGCAGGATATCCGCTTTCATATAAGGAAAATGGTTGAGGACCGCGGCGGAGATTTTGTTGAGGACCGCGTTACAGGCATCAGGCCGCAGCAGAGATCGCTTTTGCTATCGTCCGGAAAGAGCATTGGATACGATGCGGTGTCATTCAATACCGGCAGTGAAGTGTCTGATCCTTCTGCCGGCGCCGGTGAAGGAACGGTCTTTACGGTCAAGCCGATCATTAACCTGCTCAGGGCAAAAAGCGCCATAGAACAGGGCATACGTCAAAAGAGCCTGCGCATCGTTGTGGTCGGAGGAGGGCCGGCAGGGGTCGAAATGACAGGCAATGTCTGGCGCCTTGTAAGAGATCTTGGCGGCAGGGCTGAGATCACGCTTGCAGCCGGTAGCAGGATACTTCATGCGCTCCCGGACCGTGTAAGAACTCTTGCAATGGCATCGTATCTCTCCAGAGGTATCAATATTCTGGAGGGCAGACGCGTCAGGTCTGTCGAAGATGAGCGGGTGGTATTTGATGACAATACCTCTCAGGCATTTGACATCGCACTGGTCGCCACCGGTGTGAGACCGTCTGCGCTCTTCAGGGAAGCGGGATTGCCGGTCGGTCCTGACGGGGCGCTTCTGGTGAACAGCCATCTTCAGAGCACTGCTTACCCTGAAATATTCGGCGGCGGCGACTGCATCAGTCTTGAGGGTCATAAACTGCCAAAGGTCGGCGTCTACGCTGTTCGGGAGAACATGATCCTCTTTAACAATCTTATGGCAACTCTTGAAGGCGGGGCGCTGGAGACGTTCATTCCGCAGAAACAGTATATGCTCATCTTCAATCTCGGGAACAGCAGGGGGATCCTCTGGCGCGGCAAATTCATCTGGCACGGCAGAACTGCCTTTCTGCTCAAGGACTATATCGACAGAAAGTTCATGAAGACCTTTCAGGTATCGGGCGAGCAGCTTGAATAGGGATGGAACTTGTCAGCGGATGGTTTCGCAGTCTTCTGAAATCAGCTTTTGCCTTCAGAGGCTGAATGATCATCTCTGCTCTTCTGTTCGAGCGTAAGCCGGTTATAGGTTTCGAGACTTACCTGTTTTAGACAGTCAGGACATATGCCGTGAGAGAATTCAGCGTCTGAATGTTCGGCGATATAGACATCAATCATGTTCCAGTACCCTTTATCGTCGCGTATCTTCTTGCACCATGCACATATCGGCAGAAGACCACTCAGTGTTTTGATTTCCTTCAGCGCTGTCTGCAGTTCCTCAATAAGCTTTTCCCGCTCTTTCTCGACCTGCATGCGAGCAGCGATCATCGTGTTGAATGTGCGGGCAAGATGTCCGATTTCGTCATCTGATGAGGAGTCAAAATAGAGATTGAAATTGCCTTGCGACGCCTGCTCTGCAGTCTTTGCAAGGCCTAACAGAGGTTTTGTGATAATACGGGAGAGGATCGTGAAAACGACTCCTGCGAAGATCATGGTTGCAAAGATCAGCCAGGCAATCATCCAGAAGATCTCGCTTGTCTGCTTCTTAATCGAGGTTTCAGAGAGACCGATATGCAGCTGTCCGATTTCGCCTTTGAGGAGCGGTATGGCGATATCAATGAGCGATTCCTTCTCGGCTGCTAATCTTATTATGGCATAGTCCTGTCCGGCAGGCACGAGATTTATGCCCTTGAGATCCGCAGGAAAATCTCCCTGAAAAGTATGGGCAACAATGGCGCCGGTCTTGTTGGCGACGAGGGCATATTCGATATCCTGCTCATCCCCAAGACGCTCCTTGAGCATCAATTCAAGGGCGGCATACTGTTCAGTGAGAACGCTGTTTGCCACTTCTGCCGCCAGAAGGCGGGCTATCGTGACGCCGCGAAGCTGAAGCCGCTCTTCAAACTTGTCATGAACTGTGGTCAGGTTAAGGACAAGAAGCAGGGCTCCGGCAACGAGCAGGATCCCGAAGGCAGCCATAAGCAGTTTTGAACGTATGGTGAGAGGTATCTTCATAACGGGATTATTTTACCTTTTTCTGTCTTTCCAGCCAGGTCTTCATCTCCCGAATTGAATCATAGGCTTTATCATCGATGGTGACAAAGCGGTCGATATGCATCTTCTTAAGAATCTCGGCCCCTTTCGGATCGGTATGTGCATCGAGAAAGATCTTGCGGAGCCGGTCTTTCAGTTCAGGAGAAAGTTCTTTTGGAACAACAACCGGAGGTATTCCGTAAGGCGGGGATTTCAGAATAGTGCGGGTCTTTGAGGTGAATTTGGGGGATGTCCTGTTCGCATACTCCCATATCAGGCTGTCAACCGCTGCTCCATCGACCACTCCCTCGGCAACTGCATGTATGGACTTGTCATGAGAACCGAGATACGAATATTTTCCAAAAAAAGAGTCAGGGGTTTCATGCATTTTTGCCAGCATGTATGTAGGTACCAGCTTGCCGGTATTAGAGAGCGGGTCTGTAAAGGCGAAGCGTTTTCCTCTGAGATCGCTCAGCTGATGATAGGGACTGTCATTACGGACAATGATATATGAGTAGTACACAGTCTCCCCGTATGCCACAGGTGCGGCAAGGAGTTCCATGCCAAACTCTTTCCTGCCGTCCACATAAGGACCTCCGCAGACAAATGCCACATCAACCTGTCCTGTGGCGACCAGTTTATTGATCTCGGCATAATCCTCACGGTCCACGAATTGGACCGGTTGGCCTATCTTTTCGCCTATGTAATCAAGAAATTGACGGTAATAGGCAAAGCCCTCTCTCGGGGTTATCATGCCCCCTACCGCAATTCTTATTGCCTTGCCGTTCTTCTTTTCAGGCACTGCGGCCTCGCGCTTTTCCAGACTGATTTTCTGCTCGGGATTTGGGCTGCATCCGGCGACAACCTGCAGTACGGCAAACATGAAACAGAGCCAGCATAGGGTAGATATGATCATGGCAACCCTCCTTTTATAGTTACTGCGCACAAAGCTATGATCTCATTTCGACAAATTCCGATGCAAACTTTAGGCTTCGGCCAGCAGGAACCGGCTGCCATGCAGTTCTTGTCCGCATATCGTATGATTGTCACCATTGCGGGAAACCTGCCAGATCTTCAATCCTGTCAAGGTCGGACAGGACAGGAGTTTTGGCAACAGTCAGATGCAGCGTTTCTATCAAACTGACTGTATGCCTCAGGACCTTTTCCGTGCTCCAGGGAATGCCCTGAAATATTTCTGCATGCGGCTCTTTCATGCCGATCAGATAATAGCCGCCGTCTTTGGCCGGGCCGATCACGATGTCTGCATGTTCGAGTTCTGTAAAGGCACGGGCTATGATATCCGAGTCTAAACCAGGTATGTCGGCACCGGTGATGACCGCCTTTCCCGCGCCCAGTGCAAGCAATTCCCTGATAGCATTGTCCATCCTTTCGCCGACATCATTGCCCTGCTGAGGGATAAACTTCTCATGCCTGAGCCACTGTTCAAAATCGCAAAGCCGTTCCGGCGGATCATAAAAGATTACTCGTTCATAAGCACCTGGAATCAGCTCATCTCTCGAGCAGCTTTCAGCGATTCCCCCTTTTTTCAGAGGGGGGCACTGAATAGCGTAGTGACTGAAAGAGATAGGGTCGGTCTGCTTCATGACCTGCTCTGCCACCTGACGATAGATCTCTGCAGCCTTTTCATTGCCGATATCTTTTGCCAGGCGAGTCTTTACCCTGCCCGGTTCCGGATATTTTATCATAAGGCCGTACAGGTCCCTGTTCATCGGTAGTAGAACCTTGCCAGTTTATCCGGTGAAACGCCAAGTTGATAAAGCAGCATGGTCATCTGGTTGATCGCCGCAGTTTTGAGGAGGCCCTTGCTGACCCACCTGCGGCCTGATGTGACTGCCCTGCGTTTCAGCATGACCAGCTTTCCCTGTTTTTTCATGCGCCTGACAATATCAACATCCTCCATAAGCGCCATCTCTTTAAAGCCGCCGAGGTCCCGGAAGACGCTTCTTCGAATAAAGATCGCCTGGTCGCCATAGGGCAGCCTGAAAAGTCTGCAGCGCATATGTACCCATGCCTCAACAAGCCGGTATTTGGGTGAAGGATTGTCTATGCTGAAGCGAAAGGCGCCGCCGACAACGGATGGATCACCAAAAAAAGAAAAAAGTTCTGCTGACCAGCCCTGTTCAAGCAGAGTATCGGCATGAAGGAACAGCAGGGTAGCGCCGGTTGCAGCTGCAGCACCGGCGTTCATCTGAGCTCCCCGGCCTCTGGGAGAAGCAATTACCATCACACCTGTCCGGCTCAGAGCGAGCTCTCTTGTACGGTCAGCGCTGTTGCCGTCTGCCACAATGATCTCACCTGAAAAGTCCTCTGCCCTTATAGAGTCTATGCAGCGCAGTATCTGAAACTCTTCATTGAGTGCGGGAATGATTATGGAGATCATCGTACTGCCCTGGTAAAGGGCATGACAAGGAGGCTGCGAAGCCCAAGAGCCTCCGGCTTGCGGTAAGGACCGAGTCCGATCACGATACCTTCCTGATCGGTATTTTTCAGCAGGGTCCGCAGCGCCCGGTCCCAGATCGAAAGGATCGTTCCATAATTTGTATCGCGCTCCAAAATTTTCACCGAATGGTGTATCCGATGCATGGATGGCGGTACGAAAAGAATCCAGAAGGTCCTTTCGAACCATAACGGCATTTTAACGCTGCTGTGCTGGAACTGTGCGGTCAATCCCAGGAGGCTTTCGAAGAGGATGACGCTCACCACATTTGCGCCGATGACATAGATCAGCCCGATCTTGATGCAGGAGGAGAGAGCGAGTTCACCGATATGAAAGCGGGATGCAGTGGATACATCCATATTCATATCGCTGTGATGCACGCGGTGAAAACGCCACAAAAGAGCGACTTTGTGATTCAGGAGATGCCAGACATAGAATATGAAATCCATGAAAATGACAGACAGAAAGACCCTCTGCCAGAAAGGCAGACCGAAGGTGTTTAGTACGCCGAGATGGTTTGCCGAAACATGCAGCGCGCTGTTGATCGTCGCAGCGCCAAAGAGGAAACTGAGGACTGCACTATTCATTATTGTGAGTGAAACATTCGTGACAAGCCTCTTTGCCTTTGGAACAGAGGCCGGCCGGTAGGGCCGCAAATACTCGAAGAGGAGGAAGACAAGAAAGCCTCCCCAGGAGACCACTCCCCGAAAGATCGCTATGCTCAGGTTTGTCATGACACGTCTTCCGGCAGCTCTGCAGCCGCATCCCGATCAAGCAGCCATATAATATCTCCGGCAGACGGTCTGACCAGAGCAGCGGGAAAACCATGCACCTCGTTTCTGCCGATCAGGGAACTGACGATGCCGGCCTTTGATCTGCCCGTGACAAGGAAGAGCACCCGTCTTGCAGCGTTCAGCGCCGGCAGGGTCAGTGTAACGCGCCAATGAAGAGCAGTATCAGAGAAGACCGGCAGAGCAAGCCTCTGCCTTTCCCTGAGGATCTCTGAGCCGGGAAAGAGCGAGGCCGTATGGCCGTCTGGGCCTACGCCCAGCAGGATGAGGTCAAAGGAGGGCATATCTTCGTCAAAATGTTTCTTCATATCGGCTTCGTAATAGCGGGCAGCTTCTTCCGGTCTCAGCTCACCCTTAATCCGGTGAACATTCGCAGCAGGGATCCATATGCGCGAGATCAGTTCATCATAAGCCAGCCTGAAGTTGCTCTGCTCGTGGTCGCGCGGCACGCACCGTTCATCGCACCAGAAGAGATGCACCCTGTCCCAGGCGATCTTCTTGCGGTATGCAGTACCGAGATGCCGGAAGAGCCTGCCGGGTGTTGAGCCGCCCGAGAGTGCAACTGAAAACCTGCCCTGCTGCGCAATGGCCTGTTCAGAGGCATCCATGAAGAGCTTTGCACCTTCCTTGGCAAGCGCCTCCGGATCTTCGACAATTCTGAGTAATGCGCTCAGAGCGGTCTCCAAACCCTTCCGTCATTTCGCAGAAGCGCTGCAGCGTCAGCAGGACCCTCACTCCCTGAAGCATAGGCATGCAGCGTCAGTCCCTCAGAGCCTGTTTCTATCGCTTCTATCGCAGGAGTCAGAAGAGACCAGGTCTGCTCGACTGCATCATCCCGGATAAAGAGCATCTGGTCCCCCTGCATGCAGTCCAGAAGGATCCGCTCATAATCTGTCAGAGCCACGAATTTCCGGTAGGAGAAATCCATATTCACCGGGCTGAGGCATATCTTTGTGCCGGGGCTTTTTGCCTGGAACGTGATATCAATACCCTCATCCGGCTGGATGCGTATCACAAGCGTGTTCGGCTCGATTTCTTCTTTCATGGCACGCGAAAACATCAGGTGAGGAACACCTTTATAGTGGACCGAGATCTCGGCCTTTTTAGCCGCAAGTCTTTTGCCTGAACGGAGATAGAAGGGAACCCCGTTCCATCGCCAGTTGTCGATATGCACCTTGAGAGCTGCATAAGTCGGGGTCATGGAGCCGGGACGCACGCCCTTTTCCTGCTGGTACGCAACGACCTCCTTGCTGCCGTCTGTGCCTTTTTCATACTGGCCGAGCACAAGACAGTCCGTGAGGCTGTCAGGAGGGAACGGCCTGATCGAACGGAAGACCTTGACCTTTTCGTCCCTGACCCGCTCTGACTCGAAGACCGAGGGCGGCTCCATGGCGGTGAGCGCAAGAAGCTGGAAGATATGATTCTGGAACATGTCCCTCAGTATGCCGGCCTTTTCATAATATCCTGCCCTGTTTTCGATGCCGATGCTCTCGGCAACCGTTATCTGCACATGGTCGATATAGCGCCTGTTCCAGAGCGGCTCGAAAATTGCGTTGGCAAACCGGAACATGAGAATATTCTGTACCGTCTCTTTTGCAAGATAATGGTCCATTCTGTAGATCTGACGCTCAAGGAACGTGGCCCTCAGAACAGCATTGAGCTGCTTTGCAGATGCGAGGTCTGAACCGATAGGTTTTTCTATGGCAACATGCGTAAAGCCGCCTTCTTCCTTCGAAAGCCCGGATATGCCGAGGTTCGCTATGATCAGTTCATACACGGTCGGCGGCACGGCAAGATAGAAGATCCGGTTGGCCCTGGTCTGATGGTCCTGCTCAAGATCTTTTATGATCCCCTTCATCTTCGTGTAAGAGGCAGGATCGTCGTAAGCTCCTGAATGATAATAAAGTCTTGCACTAAAGATATCCCAGGCCTTTCTGTCAAAGTCTTTGCCAAGGGCTTTTTCTATTGACTGGCGTATCAGTTCCCGGAATGTGCTCTGCTCCATTGCCGTCCTCGCTGTTCCGAGGATGCAGGAGTTACGGGGAAGAAGGCCGTCTCTGTCCAGACGGTAGAGCGCAGGGAAGAGTTTCTTCTGGCTGAGGTCTCCTGAAGCGCCGAATATCACCAGCAGAAACGGTTTCGGGATCTCGATGCTGCAGCTTTCATAGGTTGCATATACAGGTCCGTTATTCATATTTTCTGTTTCCTTGGTGGTTATTTGCTAATAAGTTAGTAGACAGGCCTACACTCTTAAAAAATCTCCCCTCGCCCCTCTTTGCTAAAGAGGGGTATAATACCTCCCTTTGGCAAAGGGAGGATAGGAGGGATTTTTTCAGCCAATATCTTCATTCTTATGAATTCCTTATTAACCTCAACCTTTGCCTCTGCCTTTTTTCTGTTTTACTGTATGGCCGCCGAACTCGTTGCGGAGTGCGGCTAACATCCTGTCAGAGAAGGCATTGGCATCTCTTGAACTGAACCGCTGGAAGAGGGCGGCCGTGATGACCGGAGCAGGGACTGCTGTTTCAATCGCCTGCTGTACAGTCCATCTTCCTTCTCCGGAGTCTTCAACATATGCTTCGAGCTTGGAGAGCCGCTTATCTTTATTGAAGGCCTTTTCTGCTAATTCAAGAAGCCAGGAGCGGACAACACTGCCCTGGTTCCAGAGGTGCGCCACTTCGCCGAAATCCAGATGTTTTGAATAGGGCGATGCATCGAGGATCCCGAAGCCCTCTCCATACGCAGACATCATGCCGTATTCAATGCCGTTATGCACCATCTTCACGAAATGGCCTGCACCTGCCGGGCCACAGTACAGATAGCCGTCCTTTGGCGCAAGGGTCCTGAAGATCGGTTCGAGTTTTTTACAGACGGCCTTTTCCCCGCCAACCATGAGACAGTAACCGGCCTTAAGGCCCCATATGCCGCCGCTCACTCCAGCATCAACATACGAGATACCGGCTATTTTCAGCTTCTCAGCGCGCCGGATATCATCCTTATAAAAACCGTTGCTGCCGTCAATGATCATATCACCTTTTTTAAGCCGCGGCAGGAGACTGTCGATCATATCGTCTGTCGGTTTCCCTGCAGGCAGCATAATCCAGGCAATGCGGGGAGATTTGAGGGCAGAAACGAGCTCTTCAAGAGTGAATGCAGCAGCAGCTCCCTGTCTTGCGATCTCCCTGATCTTCTCAGGTGTCCTGTTAAATGCGACGACCCCGTGCCTGCCGCGAAGCAGGCGGATTGCCATATTCATACCCATGCGCCCTAATCCGATCATGCCGATCTGCATAATTCCTCCGTTTTCTGCTGCTGATAAAATTGTATCAGAAAAAAGCCTGCCAGATATATTTTTTGCCTGGCCAGGCTAAAACGCGATATTCGTACCCAACATGGCTGCGAAGTTGGTAAAATAATACCCATGAGATTTCAGGACAAGGTAAGTCTTCTCCAGTCAGGACCGCTCAGGGCTGGTGCCGTATCAACGCTCCAGGTCAATCTGGGCTATGTATGTAATATGTCCTGCTCCCACTGCCATGTTGAGGCTGGGCCGCTGCGCACAGAGTCCATGGCAAGAGAGACCGCTGAGATCGTTCTCGACGTGCTGGTCCGCAACAGGATCGGGATACTGGATATCACCGGCGGTGCCCCTGAGCTGAACCCGAACTTTGTTTTTCTGGTAGAGGAGGGCAGGAGACTCGGCAGTCATGTCATAATCCGCAGCAATTTCACCCTGCTCGCCGACCCCCGGTATGAATATCTCTTTGAACTGTTCAATAAGCATGACCTGGAGATAACAGGTTCCCTGCCCTGCTATACCGAGGGAAATGTGGACAGCATCCGGGGAAAGGGTGCATTCACAAAGAGCATCTTTGCCCTGAAGAGGCTGAATGCCGCAGGGTATGGAACAGGAAATACAGGAAGGCGGCTTAATCTGGTGTATAACCCGGGGGGTGCCTTTCTCCCTTCTTCTCAGGCTCTGCTCGAAAGGGACTATAAAAAGGTTCTCATGGAGGGCCACGGTATAACCTTTGACCGTCTTTTCACCTTTGCGAACATGGCTATCGGCAGGTTCTCGAAGGTGCTTGAAGAGGCAGGCAAAGAGGAGCAGTATCATGAACTGCTTAAATGTTCTTTTAACGCTGATGCACTGTCAGGGCTGATGTGCCGTTCAATGGTGAGCGTGGGTTGGGACGGCAGGCTCTATGACTGTGACTTTAATCAGGTCCTTGATATTCCGCTTGATGAAGGCTGTCCGCAGCATATACGCACCTTTGACCTTGATGCGCTCTCCGGGCGCGCTATTGCGGTTGGCGATCACTGTTTCGCATGCACTGCCGGCAAGGGATTCACGTGAGCAGGCTCGATCCGCTGACAGGCAGTTGGCCTGCAGAATCATGAAGATGACGGCATGAAAGCGCTGCGTATACCTGCAGTTGTAATACTCCTGTCGATTTTTTATATCGCTGCTGCCTCAGCTGAAACACGTTCGATTTTTCTCAGGGAAGATTTCAATAATCTCGAAAACTGGAGGCCGCTTCTTTTCCCCAGGATAAAGCAGCACTCAACCTACAGCATCGAGGAGGACGGCAGCGATCATGTTCTGAAGGCAGCGAGCAATGCCTCGGCATCAGGCATTATCTATAAGAAGGAATTCAATGTGTATGATTACCCGAAGGTGCGGTGGCGCTGGAAGATCAGCAATGTCTATGCAAAAGGCGATGAACTTTCAAAGTCCGGAGATGACTATCCCCTCCGCATCTATATCATCTTCAGGTTTGACCCGGATACAGCTTCTCTGGGCCGAAAGATCAAATACGGTCTTGCCAGAAAGATCTATGGAGAATATCCGCCTCACAGCAGTCTGAACTATATCTGGGCGAATAAAAGGCATGCGGAACGTATCATCACCAATGCCTATGCCGATGACGCAAAGATGGTGCTCCTTGAGACAGGACCAGAAAAGGCCGGCAGATGGGTCGATGAGGAGATCGATATCCTCGATGACTACCAAAAGGCGTTTGGCACAAAGCCGCCTGCTGTTGCGGGCATTGCGATCATGAACGATTCTGACAACACGGGTGAGCGTTCTGAATCCTTTGTAGATTATATTGAGGTGTTCAGATAATGGGAGCGCCTGCAGGTAAATGATATGAGCCGCGATGCGATCAAAAAAGTGCTTATTGCCGCTGTTATCATTGCCGCTGCAATGGTCCTCAGGATCTATGTTCTTGGTGATCTCCTGAGCCTGGCCTCAGTCAAGGCATCCCAGCAGCGCTTAATTGCGCTCTATGCAGATCACGGTTCTGCGGTCATCGCGGTATATATGGCGATGTATATTGCAGTCACTGCCCTTTCCCTGCCCGGTGCAACCGTTATGACCCTTGCAGGCGGAGCGCTCTTTGGCCTCTGGACAGGAACGCTCATAATATCCTTTGCAAGCAGCATCGGCGCAACGCTCGCCTGCTTTGTCTCCCGGTACATACTCAGGGACTGGGTCCAGAAGAAGTTCGGCGACAGGCTCTCTGTCATAGACAGGGGGATAGCAGAGGACGGCTCCTTTTATCTTTTTACCCTCCGCCTGATACCGATCTTTCCTTTCTTCATGATCAATCTGCTGATGGGTCTCACGAAGATGCCGCTCAGGACCTTTTACTGGGTATCACAGGTGGGCATGCTGCCGGGCACGCTGGTTTATGTAAATGCAGGCAGGGAGCTCGGCAAAATAGATTCTCTTAGGGGCATTCTTTCACCGGGGCTGATCATCTCTTTTGCACTTCTCGGCATCTTTCCGCTTGTCTCAAAAAAAATACTGGCCTGGTACAGAATAAAAAAGGAACGACAGAAGGCCGCCTGATACCTGATGAAGCGCTCAGCTGAGATGTCTTTTGATGATTTCCGGGATATCTTGCAATGCGAATGGCTTTGAGTCACGCCTTGTTTGATTTTCGGCAGATAAATGCTGAACCGAGTATGACTCTTTGTTGACACAACAGGCCCTATTGATTATCATTTTTATATGAGAAAGATAAAAATCACTGCTGAACTCAGTCCTGCAGAAGAAGGCGGGTATGTAGTTTATTGCCCGGAACTTGATATAACCAGTGAAGGCGAGACTGTTGAAGAAGCTGTCGCAATGATCAAGGATGCTGCCTCAGGATATATTGAGGTTGTGGGCTTAGAAAACATTCCTCACTTCAGCAAAACTCATCAGATACAGGCGCTTGAACTCGTTGTAAATGGGTAAACTGCCGCAGATCAGCGGGCAGGAACTCTGCAAGGCCCTCGAAAAAGACGGATTTCTTTTTGTGAGGCAGACAGGCAGCCACAAGATTTACCAGAAACATTCAGAAGAGGGGGGCATCACGATTCCTGTTCCTGTTCATTCCAGCAAGTCTCTCAAAAAAGGCACTCTTCATAACATACTGAAGAAGGCCGGTATTTCAAGAGAAAAACTTGGGTTTCTCATTGCCTTGTTACTGCACTGAATCTGTCCTTCAAGAAGCTTCATCAGCACCAATAAATCTCGAATCGCCATCACATGCTGTATTTGCTATACTTCAGGAGAGGTCATATGGCGAAATTTGACTACGACATTGGTATCCTTGGCGGCGGCTCAGCAGGGCTTACCGTTGCGGCAGGCGCAGCACAGTTCGGCGCAAAGACCCTCCTCATTGAAAAGGAAAAGGTATTGGGCGGTGACTGTCTGCATTATGGCTGCGTGCCGTCAAAGACGCTGATCAAGACGGCCCATGTGTATCACCTGATGAAAAACGCTTCACAATTCGGCCTTCCCCAGCCTGAGGTGATGCCTGTTGATTTCAGAGACGTATCAGGCAGAATCCGGTCAGTCATCAGTCAGATACAGGCGCACGATTCAGTTGAGCGGTTCTGCAGCCTCGGCGCGCAGGTCGAGTTCGGGGACGCCGAATTTCTGGATGAACATCTGGTCAGGGTTGGGGAGAGAAAATATTCGGCAAAGAACTGGGTAATCGCGACCGGCTCATCGCCTGACATGCCGAAGATAGAAGGCCTGAATCAGACGCCGTATCTTACCAATAAGGATATCTTTTATCTGAACACTCTGCCGAAGTCGATGATCATCCTTGGCGCGGGACCGATCGCCATCGAGATGGCGCAGGCCTTCTGCAGGCTCGGCACAAAGGTATCGCTGATCCAGAGAAGCAGTCAGATTTTGAGCAGAGAGGATCGGGACATGGCGGATGCAGTGATGCAGAACCTTGCTGCTGAGGGTGTGCAGTTCTATCTCGACAGATCGGTAGTCTCAGTGCGAAATTCAGAGGCCGGTCGGGAAGTGGTAATGCGAAGTAAAGACAATACAAAGGAAACTCTCGTGGCTGAGGAGATTCTTGTCGCTATGGGCCGCGAGCCGAATCTGAAAGGTCTTGGGCTTGAGAATGCCGGAGTTGAGTTTGACCATAAAGGGCTGAAGCTTGACCACAGGCTCAGGACAACGCAGAAGCATATCTTTGGAGCGGGTGATGTGACCGGCACGTATCAGTTTACGCATGCCGCAGGGTATGAAGGCGGCGTGGTGCTGACCAATGCTGTTTTACGTCTGCCGCGCAAGGCCGATTACACCTTTTTCCCCTGGTGCACATACACAGACCCTGAGCTTGCAAATATCGGCATGAACGAAACAGCTGCAGAAGAAGCGGGTCTTCAGCCCGCTGTATGGACAGAAGAGTTTAAAATGAATGAAAGGGGTCTTACTGAAGGGGAAGGGTTAGGCAGGATCAAGCTGATTCTTGATGCAAAGGAGAGACCGCTTGGCGTGCAGATCCTCGGCCTCCATGCAGGCGAACTCATCAGTGAATGGGTCGCTGCCCTCAACGGAGGCGTGAAGCTCTCGGCAGTCGCAGGCGCGGTTCATCCGTATCCTACTTTAGCGGAGATCAACAAGCGGGTTGTGGGCAATTACTTTTCTGGCAAGATCTTTTCTGACAAGGTGAAGAAGACGCTCAAGTTCTTTTTTCATCTCAGGGGAAGGGCTTGCGGAGAAACATAATGAGCAGACATCAGGAGAAGGGAGAGCAGATGGAACATACAGACAGGCAGCATCGCCTTATTCTGAAGCGGATCGCTCACAGGGTTATGTTAGAGAAGGGTCTTCTTTCTGATTTTTCGAAAGAGGCAGAAGAAGAGCTTGCTGCGATCACCACACCTGCAACGGCTGACAATGAGCAGGTGCGCGATCTCCGGGACCTGCTCTGGTGCTCAATTGACAATGACGATTCGCGTGACCTTGACCAGCTGACAGTAGCCGAAAAGATGCCTGATGAAGGGACCAAACTCCTGATCGCCGTAGCTGATGTAGATGCAATCGTAAGGAGTGGCTCGGCCATTGATGCGCATGCAAAGCATAACACCACCTCTGTGTATACTGATGCCGAGATATTTCCGATGCTCCCTGAGAAACTCTCTACGGATCTTTCCTCCCTGAACTTTCAGGAGGACCGGCTTGCCATCGTGGTCGAGATCATTATTTCGGGTAACGGGACCTTAAGAGCATCGGACATCTATCGTGCAATAGTCAGGAACAAGGCAAAGCTCGCATACAACAGTGTTGCTGCCTGGCTGGAGGGAGACGGCCCTCTGCCGGAGGCTGCTGCTGAGGTTGGAGGTCTTGCGGAAGATCTGCAGTTGCAGGATAAGGCTGCGCAGAAGATGAAGGCTCATAGGCATGAACATGGCGCCCTGGACTTCGAGACGATCCAGACCAGGGCACTGTTTGATAATGATGAGGTAAGGGATCTTGAGGAGCGCAGACGGAACCGTGCAATGGACATTATCGAGGACTTCATGGTGGCGGCAAACGGCGTGACAGCCCGCTATCTTGCCTCTAAAAACTTTCCGTCCCTGCGGCGTGTTGTCCGTATCCCAAAGAGGTGGGAGCGGATCGTTGAGGTGGCTGCTGAACATGACTATACGTTGTCTGCGAGGCCGGACTCAAAGGCGCTTGAGCAGTTTCTGGTAAAGGCAAAGGCTGACGACCCTCTGAGGTTCCCGGACCTTTCGCTCACCATCATCAAGCTGATGGGTGCCGGTGAATACGTCGCAGAATTCCCCGGCCAGACAGCGCCGGGCCATTTTGGTCTGGCAGTAAAGGACTATTCCCATTCTACTGCCCCCAATCGGCGTTATCCTGATCTGATAACCCACCGGTTGCTGAAGGCAGCCTTGTCAGGGGGAACAGTCCCTTATCAGCAGGAGGAGCTTGAGGAATTGGCGCAGCACTGCACTGAGCAGGAGGATGCTGCCAACAAGGTGGAGCGGCAGGTGGGCAAGTCAGCTGCAGCACTTCTTCTAAAATCAAGAATCGGTGAGGAGTTTGATGCTCTTGTCACGGGTGCTGCTGACAAGGGAACGTGGGTGCGTATTTTTCATCCGCCTGTGGAGGGTAAGCTTATGGAGGGGTTCAAGGGCGTTGATGTTGGCGATAAGATTCGGGTCCAGCTTCTGCGTACGGATGTTGACCGGGGGTTTATAGATTTTAGAAAGGTCAGCTCCGGCCGGCAGCGAAACAGATAGAGAGATAATAGGGAAGGTATTATCTGAACAGGCCTGTGATACTATGAGCCAGACTTCTGAATGCCGAATATCTTCTCGACATACTTACATACGACTTCTCCTGTAAAGGGCCTTACGATTATGCCTTTTACGAGATTGGCCTTGATGATCTCAATAATCTCTTCCCGCGATGTCACCGGCGAAATAATGAGTATGGTATTCAGGGAAGATCTTTGCTCCCGAAGTTCTGTCATAAATTCCAGAAGTGATTTGTTCACGCCTTCAGTATCCAGGATCAAAACATCCGAACCATCAGGCCCAATTTCGCCCTGGAGTTTTTCCGGAGTATCCAGCTGTCTGATCTCAACCTGTTTCATGAACTCCTTGAATATCCATTTCAGGGAATTAATGATGTCTTTTTTTGCACAAAGGAAAACAATCTTGTCAGCCATGGCTAATACAATACCTCAAAAGAGCCCCCGTGCATTCAGGAAAGGACTATATTGCTTATCTGTTTCAAGGATGTGATGTCTCAGCCACTCCTTCAGAAAAGCCAGCACTTCCGGGCCGATACTTTCTTTGCTGTTGTAAGACTCCTGAAGGAGACCGAGAGTTTTTTCTGTGAGATCGATATGTTCTTTCCTGTGAGAATCGTATTCAGGATAGCTATATTTCCTCATGGCCTCTTCTTCAGCAAAGAAATGATAAAGCGTGTAATTCGCCACTTCTGCCAGAACCTCGGATGACACGGTATAACTATCTCCGGACATTATCGAGTCATTCAGTTTATTGATCAGCTGAATTAACCGCTTATGATGGGAATCGAATTCATCGATCCCCACTGACATATCATCTTTCCATTCAATAAGTGGCATGTTGCTAATATTTTATACGATATCTGCTAATAAGAATAGTATAAGTATGTGCTGCTGATCAGTCATTATCGTTCATCGCAGTGCCTTTCAATAAACGGGGCAACGTCCAACTGAGCTCTGATGTTGCCTTTCCATATACTCAAACGTATCTCTGATTATGCCGAAAGCTTGGCTGCTATTGCTGCAACGCGATTGCCCTGGTAACGGGCGCCAGCAAGTTCATTATCCGTCGGTGTCCGCTCCCCGGAAGTTCCGGCTACGGTGGACGCCCCGTAGGGTGAACAGCCTGTTATCTCGTCATTTCTCATCTGTCCCTGAAATGCGTACGGCAGGCCGACAATGATAAATCCATGCGCCAGAAGAGGGACATGGAATGTGAGAATGGTCGATTCCTGACCTCCATGCTGGGTCGCTGAGCTGGCAAAGACGCTGCCGACCTTGCCGACAAGCTTTCCGCCCAGCCAGAGCTTGCCCGTAGCATCAAGGAACTGCTTCATCTGGCCGCACATATTGCCAAACCGGGTTGGCGTGCCGAAGATTATGGCATCAGCCTCAGGCAGTTCGTCGACTGTGCAGACAGGAATATGAGCAAAGGCCTTCTGGGGTTCAATAGCTCCCATCTTCGCAAGGATCTCCTCGCTCAAGGTTTCTGGAACGCGGCGCAGAATGACCTCTGCCCCTTCAACCTCCCTTGCTCCGGCAGCAACAGCTTCAGCCATCTTATAAATGTGTCCGTACATTGAATAGAAAACGACAAGTATCTTCATCCTTTACCTCCTTCTCAGCGCTGTGAGTTCCGGGTATGCTGCCCGCTGGTCTATTATATCATCAGATACCATTAGCCCGATGCAATCTTTCCTGTGCATACCGAGCCGAATATCTGATACTATGTCCATAAGGTTTTTTCTGCATATGTTTTGCGATCTGGAGGTCGAAAATGCTTGAAAAGAAGAACCCTGTAAGGACTGCTGCCTGGAAGAAGCTGAAGGTACATTTTGGCGAGATGAAAGACCGGCAGATGAAGGATCTGTTTGCCCATGATCCGGAACGATTTCAGAAACATGCCATCCGGTTCGAGGATATGCTCTTCGACTATTCCAAAAATATCATCAATGAAGAAACTCTCGGGCTTCTTCTTGATCTGGCAAGGGAGACCGGCGTTGAGGATGCTATTGAGAAGATGTTTTCGGGCGACCGGATCAATGAGACTGAAGATCGTGCAGTGCTCCACACTGCGCTGAGAAACCGGTCAAATACACCGGTACTTCTGAACAACAGAGACATCATGCCTGAAGTGAATGCTGTCCTTGGTCAGATGGAACGGTTCTCCTCCAGGGTTATTGACGGATCATGGAAAGGCTACACCGGCAAGCCGGTGACCGATATCGTGAACATCGGCATCGGGGGCTCTGACCTTGGACCGGTTATGGTGACAGAGGCGCTCCTGCCGTACCGCAAGCCGCATATAAATACGCACTTTGTCTCGAACATCGACGGTACTCATATTGCCGAGACGCTGAGGGAGCTTTCCCCTGAAACAACTCTTTTCCTGATCGCATCGAAGACTTTCACTACACAGGAGACGATGACCAATGCGCTTACGGCCCGCAGGTGGTTCCTTGAGGCTGCGAAGGATGAAACGTATATAAAAGAGCATTTTGTGGCGATCTCGACCAACGAGGCAGAGGTGCAGAAATTCGGCATAGCGTCTGAGAATATGTTTGTGTTCTGGGACTGGGTCGGCGGAAGATATTCCCTCTGGTCAGCCATCGGGCTTTCTATCGCCTGCTCCATTGGCTTTGACCATTTCCGGGAACTGCTTGAAGGCGGCCATGCCATGGACCGTCACTTCCGGGAAACACCGCTCGACCGGAATATCCCTGTAATCCTTGCGCTGTTAGGCATCTGGTATAACAATTTCTTCGGCGCAGAGACCCATGCGATCTTGCCCTATGACCAGTATATGCACAGGTTCCCGGCCTATTTCCAGCAGGGCGATATGGAGAGCAACGGCAAAAGCATTGACCGGAAGGGCAGGGAGGTATCGTACCAGACCGGGCCGGTAATCTGGGGAGAGCCCGGCACGAACGGCCAGCATGCCTTTTACCAGCTCATACACCAGGGCACGAAACTGGTCCCCTGCGATTTTATAGCGCCTGCTATCAGCCATAACCCTCTGGGCGACCATCATGACATCCTGCTTTCGAACTTCTTTGCCCAGACAGAGGCGCTTATGAAGGGCAAGACATACGACGAGGTGGTTGCTGAATTAGCGGCCTCAGGCAAATCCGCAAAAGAGATTAAAAGACTTGCGCCTTTCAGGGTTTTCAGCGGCAACCGGCCTACCAATTCGATTCTTCTGAAGAAGGTCACACCCAGAACGCTCGGCAGCCTGATTGCCATGTACGAGCATAAGATCTTTGTCCAGGGCGTAATCTGGAACATCTTCAGCTTTGACCAGTGGGGTGTTGAACTCGGCAAGGTGCTCGCAAAGAAGATTCTTGCGGAGATGCAGATCGGTTCTGAGGTCAGCTCTCATGACGCATCAACAAACGGCCTGATCAATGCCTTTAAGGAGATGAGAGGAGAGGGCAGATAGAGGGTGATATTGGTGTGAGTTATTTGTGGTAAGTATCTTTTTTGGGCCTTTGCGAAAGAGTGCTGGTAAAGTTCCCTTGTATAGACCAACAGAAGGTGCTTTAGGCAACGTCAGGAGAGGTCTGAATTTTATTCCCCGCCCTTGAGGGGAGGGGATGAAGGGGAGGGTGTAATTAAATGGCAAAAGATCTGACACAACTTGCAAAAGGCCTCAGAAGAAGATCAACGGATGTAGAGCAGCTGTTATGGAGCCGTTTGCGGGCAGGTCGCTTTGAAGGTATGAAGTTCAGGAGGCAGCATCCAATTGGCCAGTATATCGCCGACTTTGTTTGCCTTGAAAGAAAGCTGATTATTGAATTGGATGGCAGTCAGCATGCATTACCTGAGGAGCTATTGAATGACAGTCAAAGGGATACATGGCTTGAAAAAGAGGGGTACACTGTTGTACGTTTTTGGGATAATGAGATTTTGATGAATACAAGAGGAGTTCTTGAAAGCATAAGGGAAAAGCTTCATTGGACACCCGCCCCTCAATCCCCTCCCCTCAAGGGCGGGGAAGTTAATACCCACACAAAATGAGAAAAAGTCAGATAAAAAGCCCGCACTCTTGAGGCTGTTGCACAAACCCCTCACACATAGAGACATGATAAAATAGGAGCCATAAAAAAGACAAAGAGGGGTAGAGATGGCTTACAACACCAAGACAATCAATCGGGAGCAGATATATCTGATGCCGCCGAGCCTTCAGGAATGGTTGCCTGAGAAAGACATGGCGTGGTTCATAATCGACGTAGTGGAGCAGATGGACCTGGGGGCGTATTATCGGAAGTATCGTGCAGATGGA
>JACRHC010000113.1 GCA_016217675.1 Nitrospirota bacterium | reverse complement strand
TCAGGGCATCAAGCTTATCGACGGCAAAGAATTAAAAAAGTGGATGGATGAGAAGAAGAAGTTCGTGATCATCGACAACAGGAACAAGGAACAGTTCACCAAAGAGCACATAACCGGTGCCACTCTTATTACCGTAGATGAGCTGATGGGGAACCCGAAGCTCTCCGACAAGCTGGACAAGAATGTGCCGCTTGTACTCTATTGCAACGGCGTTAAATGCTGGCGCTCCCCTGCAGCCGCCCTTCTTTACCAGAGCCTCGGATTCAAAGAAGTTTACTGGTTCAGAAACGGATTGCCTGAATGGATAAAGCTTGACTACCCGACTGTTGAGGGCGGCAAATAGCCAGATACGGTCAATTAGGTTTACGCAAGGGGTTAGGGAAATGAACCCATCTGCCCTAACCCCTTTTTATATTGTGTCCGGCCGGATAAAATAGCTCATGCGCTCAGTTTCATCAAGTATATTTCTGCCGGTATCGGCAAACGCAGCCTTCCGAGTAATTACCGATCTGAGCACCCTCATCAGGCTGTCACCTTTTTTTACTCTGAAACATATTGAACCTCCAACAGGCAGGAGCGCACAAAAAGGGGACCGCTGCAGGCTGACAGTCGAATATTATGAAAATAAGCTGATCGAAACCCATGGTGTTGAAATAGACAGGCTTGAGATAGACAGGCTGATCTCCTATACCATCGAAAACGGGGCAGTGAAAAATATACGGTATGAGCTGCAACCTGCCGGCGCTGGTGTTCAGCTTACTCAGACATTCGAGCTCGATTCAGAAAACGAGGCCATTATAAAGGGAACGCAGGACGAGATCGCCAAATGGCTCAGAAGCGTTGGTAACTATCTGAAACTCGGTGCGGACAACTCGGCGCTGAAAAAGGCCCTGAAATGGTTCATGGACAGGGTATGGCTCAGACTGACTTTATCAGAAAGAACTATCGCCATTATTATGATAAAGATATCGGTTCTTGAGCTTGTCCTTTTACTTTTCCTGGTCCTGATCTGGAATATCGGGATAAGGATATAATATATTCTGACCAGAGTTCCATTCTCATCGCTCAAGTCCCCTTAGCGATTCAAGATCAGGTTATTATATAATCTATGTGTGAGGGAGTTTATTACAGGGAGAACATTAAAACGTGCATTTGAAATCACTGTCGCTTCCTTTCTTGTCTGTTAGCCTTCTGGTCATTTATCTGTTCGGTGCTGTCACCGGATTTTTCCTTAAGGACGATATCGTTAGCCGCTTCGGAGGGGAAAAGCATCGCGAGGTCAGGGAAAAGGGCTTTACCTATATCAACCCCCTCCTCGAATGCTATTCTGACCGGGACGCCCCGGAAAACAGTGAGCTCAGGCCGTTCAAGCACAAGGTCGAAAACGCGATACAGGAGATCGTTTCAGAGAAGAAGGCAGAGACCATAGCCCTCTATTTCCGGGACCTTAATAACGGCCCATGGTTCACCGTCGGCGAGACAGAGAATTTTGCTCCTGCAAGCCTGCTCAAGGTCCCCCTCATGATCGCGCTCCTGAAGCAGGCTGAATCTGATCCTGCATTCCTGCAGCAGAAAATAGTATACAGAGCAGAGCGTGATTACAATGAAAACCAGGCCATCAAATCCACTGATAACCTGAAACAGGGCAAAACATATGTCATGGACGAACTGATTTACCGGATGATCGTCTATTCAGACAACAATGCTTATATGGCGCTCATGCAGCAGGTCAACAGGGAAGGCCTGATGAACACGTATCGTGATCTCGGCGTTATCGTTCCCGGTTCGACCGGCAAAACCGACTTCATGTCCGTGGAATCGTACGCATCGTTTTTCAGGGTCCTCTTTAATGCCTCTTTCCTGAGCAAGGGAATATCAGAAAAGGCACTCCAATATCTCGCGAACTCAGAGCTCAGGTCCGGTCTTGTCGCAGGCGTTCCCCCTGATGTCCCTGTTGCCCACAAGTTCGGAGAACGGTTTTGGCCGCAGGATTCGGAACTCAAGCAGTTCCATGATTGCGGGATCGTCTATTATCCGGACCGCCCGTATCTGCTCTGCATTATGTCCCGAGGCCGTTCCTCTGAGACCCTGAACGACAGCATCAGGGAGATCTCACACCTCTTCTTCGAAGAGATCTCTGCACAGCAAAAAAACAGGACTCCAAAGATTCGTTAGGCAGTTGGGGAGCGGGAAAAGGGGCACCTGTGAAACAGAAGGGTTTTACCTTCGCCGCAATTCCGCAGACCGCGATCAGGGTTCTTCAGGAAGCTGCAAAATATCCGTAGGCATGCGGGGTGATAAATGGTAAACTGTTTCAGTCGTTAAGACCAATACTATATTGAGGAGGGTTCAATGGGCGAAGATCAGGGAATAGCGCAGTTTGATGCAGGGGATGTGGAGAAGAACAAGGTTCTGGCGATCGTGGGGTACATCTTCCCGATTCTATTTTTCATCCCGCTGGTGACTGAGGCAAAAAACAGCATATATGCCAAGTTCCACGTAAACCAGCAGTTGATTCTGCTTATCTTCGGGTTTGCGGGAGGGATCGGGCTCTCTATTGTAACATTCATTCTGGCCTTCATCCCTCTTCTTGGCCCAGTGATGGCAATGCTTCTGCTGCCTGTTTTCTGGCTGGCTTGTCTGGGCCTTGCCATCATGGGGATTATTAATGCGGCAAACGGCGGCACCAAGAAACTTCCTGTAATCGGAGGTCTTGCTACTCTTATTAAATAAGGGAATCGCAGAGACAGATACAGGAGATCCGGAAACAGATACGCTGGCACCCGTTTTCTGCTGCCGTCTATTCGTATCTGAGTGCCTCAATGGGGTCGAGGAGAGATGCCTTGTATGCCGGGTAAAAGCCGAAAAAGATGCCTACAAGACCGGAAAAACCGAAGGAGAGAAAGACAGAAAACGGCGATACGACAATGGACCAGCCCGCAAGATTTGAAAGAACCCTGGATACGGTAATGCCGCAGATGATGCCAATGACGCCGCCGATCATCGAAAGTGTCAGTGCCTCAATGATGAACTGAAGTCTTATATCCCAGGTCTTGGCGCCAACAGCCATCCTGATACCGATTTCCCTGGTCCTTTCCGTGACCGAGACAAGCATGATGTTCATGATACCGATACCGCCCACGACCAGAGATACCGAGGCAATGGCGCCTAACAGAATGGTCATCACCTTTGTTGACTGCTCTGCAGTCTGGAGCATCTGGGTAAGGTTTCTGACCGTGAAATCATTCTCCTGTTTTGTGCTCAATCGGTGGCGCTGCCTCAGCAGTTCCGTGATCTCCTTTTCCGCCTTCACCAGGTCTTCTGCAGACCGTGCCTTAACAGACATTAGGCGGATCATGCCGGGGAAGGCAGTGCCGAAAAGTTTTTTCTGCGCTGTTGTAATAGGGACAAAGATGGTATCGTCCTGGTCCTGGCCGTTGGGGGACTGGCCCTTTGCCTCAAGTACGCCCACAACCGTAAAGGGGATCTTCTTGATACGGATCACCTGCCCTACAGGATCGATGCTGCCGAACAGGTTATCCACAATGGTCTGGCCGATCAGGCAGACCTTTGTGGCGCTCTTCACATCGTCGTCCGAAAAGGGTCTGCCTGAAGACAGTTTCCAATCGCGCACAATGAGCACGTTCGGCGATGTGCCGGTCACGCCTGTAGACCAGTTCTGATTCCCGTACACTACCTGGGCGGTGCCGCCGAGGATCGGGGCTACTGCCTGAACTGAAGGACATTCCTTCTCGACTGCCTCGGCATCGCTGAGTGTAAGCGTCGGCTGCGTGCCGGCGCCCATGCGGATACCCCCGGACGTGCTCGCCCCGGAAAGCACCATGAGCAGGTTGCTCCCGATGCTCGCTATCTGCTCAGAAATCTTCTGGCGGGCACCTGTGCCGACCGCAAGCATGGCGATCACCGCGCCCACACCGATGATCATGCCCAACATGGTAAGCCCCGAGCGCATCTTGTTCACACGCAATGCCCTGAGAGATATCCTGAATGTCGAGGGGATATTGATCACAACGTTCTCACCGCAAACATAATTCTCCTGAAACGGGTGGGGACGGGCAGATGAAACAGCGCAGTGACACCTTGAATATTACCCGTAAACAGGCCGGCAGACCACACGATAATCCATTTCTGCAAAAGAGAGGGGATATCCCTGAGCCACTTGATCATCCTGTCAATTTGCGATGTTTCAGCTGCCCATCTCCACCCGATATCACCTTTCATCTCACGCATTGCTTCTTGCCTCATCGCTCACAATGCAGCCGTCAAGGAAGCGGATGATGCGCCTGCTGTAAGCAGCGATATCAGGTTCGTGAGTAACGAGCATGACCGTAATGCTGGCCTCAGTATTCAGCTGCACGAATAGATCCATGATCTCGGCGCTCGTCTTTGTATCAAGGTTCCCGGTCGGCTCGTCGGCAAAGATAAGCGGCGCATTATTCACGAGCGCCCGGGCAATGGCAACACGCTGCTGCTGGCCGCCAGAAAGCTGATTGGGATGGTGGTGCTCCCTCCCCTCAAGTCCGACCTTTTTGAGCGCTGCCATGGCCTTCTGCCTCCGCTCCTCTGCAGGGACTCCGTTATACAGAAGCGGCAGCTCAACATTTTCTATGGCCGCTGTCCTCGAAAGGAGGTTGAACCCCTGAAATACAAACCCGATCTTCCTGTTGCGTATCTCTGCGCGCTCGTCCCTGCTCAAGCCGCCTACATCAACCCCGCTCAGCAGATATTTCCCGGTCGTCGGCTTGTCCAGACAGCCGAGGATATTCATAAGTGTTGACTTGCCTGATCCCGAGGGCCCCATAACTGCAATGAACTCTCCCTCCTCAATCGTCAGGGTTGTAGGACAAAGGGCCCTCACCTCAACCTCGCCAAAGGTATATGTCTTGCTGATACCCTGCGCCTCGACCAGGCTCATATCAGAACATCTTGGGGGCTGCAGCAGCCGGCTTTTCATTAGCCTTGCCTGTGGATTCGACAATGACTTCCTGCCCTTCCTTAAGGTCGCCCGAAAGCAGTTCACTATGCATGCCGTCGCTGATCCCTGTGCTGACTGCTATACGTTTTGGCGCGTTATTTTCGAGCACCCATACACCCGGCCCTTTCTGCTGCCTGGCCGACCGGCCTTTATCCGGTGTGCCAGGACTGAAGCGCAGCGCAGCCTTTGGCAGTTTAAGCACATTGCTGTGCGTAGAGGTAATGATCGAGACGTTTGTGGTCATTCCTGGCTTAAGCTTAAGTTCAGGATTGGACACCTTGACCACAACATCATAGGTGACAACATTCTGGACAGATATAGGCGCGTTCCGCACCTGAAACACCTTTCCCCTAAACGTGGTCTCAGGATACGCATCAACCGTAAAATCAACATCCATGTCTGTTTTGACCTTGCCGATGTCAGCCTCGTCAACATTCGTGTCGATCTGCATCTTGGTAAGGTCCTGGGCTATGGTAAAGAGTGTGGGCGTCTGGAAACTTGCCGCGACCGTCTGGCCCACATCCACATTCCTCGAAACAACAATACCGTCCACAGGCGATATGATCCTCGTGTACCGCATATTCGTCTCTGCTGTCCTGAGCGTTGCCTCTGCCTGAGCAATCTGCGCCTTTGACGCAGCTACCTGCGCACCGGCCGTAAGGAAATTCGTCTCTGCAGCATCGAGGTCGCTCCTGGCGATAAGATTTTTTTGAAAAAGCTCTTTTGCCCTGTTCATGGAACGTTGGGAATCTACAAGTGATGCCACCGATTTTTCGTGGTTCGCCTTAGCCAGCAAAAGCCCTGCCCTTGCCTGCTCCACCTGGGCCTCGAAGGTTGCGGGATCTATCTGCGCTATGATCTGGTTCTTTTTTACCGCGGAATTGAAATCAACAAAGATCTCCTTTACCGTGCCGGAAACCTGCGTGCCGACAAGCACGGTAGTGACCGCATTGACCGTACCGGACGCGGTCACCGTTGATGTTATATCACCCCTCACGACCTTCTCGGTCCGGAATTTTACATCGTTTTCTTTGCTGTTTCGCCAAAAGAATATGGCAACCGCCAGCACAGCTACAATGGCAATAACAGCAATGATCTTTTTCATCTTACCTCCGGCAGTCAGGAGTAGCTCTTCCTTATTAAACAAGTCCAGCATTGTAATAGTTACAGCTGTATATTCAGTGCGTAGTTTACCATTTGATGACCGGTTTCGGTCTTGTTTTCAACGATTTAAGCACGGGGAAAAAATGTGGTAGCCGGTGGGGGACCGGCTACCTTAGGAGGGGTTTTACTAAGGGTTTTTTGCCCTTGGTTCATCATATCGCAAAATAATGAAAGTAATATGAATTAATTATTAAATATATTTAAGAAATCACGATTATCGGATGCCCATGGCCTTATCAAGGCTTGCAGCAGCCACCTTATAGTCATAGAGGGCCTGGATATGAGCTGCCTTTGCATTGCTTAACGAGACCTCTGCATCCGTGACTTCAATAGGATTCCCCACTCCTGCTGCATACCTGCCGGTAGCGATCTCATGGTTTTCCCTGGCCTGGCGGACGGTGAGCTCGGCAGTAACAATCCTCTCTTCTGCCTCATTAAGGCTCAGATAATTCTGCTGCACCTCAAGGAACACATTCTGGCGCAGTGCCTCCTCATTGGCGATAAATATGCTCAGATTTGCCTTCGCCTCTGAGACTTGGCTCCGGGTAAGAAATCCGCTGAAGATAGGAATTGAGAGCCCAATGCCCGCATTCCAGCCGCCATCGCGGGTGTCAGGCCGTTCTCCTGACCACGACCAGGAGGCATTGCCGGTCAGTATCGGGAAATAGCCTGTCTTTGCAACATAAACCGCCTTTTCTGCAGCAATACGACGCGCAGTGAGCGCCTTCAGCTCAGGCCTGTTCTCATAGGCCTTCTTCACCGCATCCTCAAGCCCAACCACATATTTTGTGAATGAAAGGTTGTCTTCAATGGCATAGTCCGGTGCCTCGGGCACCCCCATGGCATTATTGAGCGAGACCATTGCCAATCGAACGGCATTCTCTGCCTTGATAAGGTTAAGCTTGGCATTGCTCAGGTCAACCTCTGCCTTGGTCACGTCGAACTTCGGTTTTGTGCCGACCTCGTAAAAGGCCTTCGCCTGTTCAAGGTGCTGCTGGAACTGATGTACAGTCTCCTCGGCAACAGCCTTGTTCCTTTTCGCCAGTAAGAGACTGTAATAAGCCTGCTTCACATTCAGGATAATCTGCTCTTCAGTATTGTTAAGGTCGGCCTTTGATGCCTCTATATTTTGTTTCTGGATGTCCACATTGGTCCCCGTCTTACCGAAGTCAAAAATGGTCTGTTTTGCCGTAGCGCCGGTAGAATACTGGTCAAAGGAGTGTGAGGTCGCCGCTGTTATGCCTCCAGAACTCCCTCCGGAGACATTGACCGACGGTCTGAATCTCGCATATCCTGCTGTTGCGTCAAGCGTCGGCCAGTAGCCTGCCTGCGCCTGTCCCTTCTTCGCCTCGTTCACCGCAACCGAACCCTGCCCCGCAAGCACATTGGGGTGTCTCTTCAGACCGACCTGAATCGCCCGCTCAAGCGTGATCAGTTCGCCCTTGCCTATGATTTCATCAGCGTATGCAACAGACATAACAGAATAAGACAGCATCAAGAGTGAGAGAATCGTTCTTTTCATATATCTTTCCTCCGAATATGAGCATTCATCGTGCAGCTATTATACACCTTCGCCCTGCTTCTGCCTGCTCAGGTTGACCCTGAAACGCCCCTTTACCCATTCCTGCATCCTGTCCATATAGTAATAGACTACAGGAGTTATATAGAGTGTCAGAAGCTGTGATACTAACAGACCTCCCACAACCGCAAGCCCTAAAGAGCGGCGGGAGTCTGCGCCTGCACCGAAACCGATCGCAATAGGGAGCGTTCCCATGAGTGCTGCCATGGTGGTCATCATGATCGGACGAAAACGGACAATGGCGCCCTGGTAGATCGCATCAAGGGGTGCCTTCCCATCCTTGCGCTGTGTCTCAAGTGCAAAGTCGATCATCATGATCGCATTCTTCTTCACAATACCGACCAGCATGATGATCCCCACAAAGGCATAGAGGTTCAGATCCTTGCCAAAGAGCACCAGCGTGATGAGCGCCCCGAAACCGGCAGAAGGCAGACCGGAGAGGATGGTAAGGGGATGAATGTAACTTTCATAAAGGATACCCAATACGATATAGATGACCACAATCGCAAGAATCAGGAGAAGCGCCAACCCCCTGGTAGAGGCCTGATAAACCTGGGCAGTACCCTGAAATCCTGTGGTGACAGAGGCAGGCAGTCCCCTTGCCTCCTTCTCTATGGCAGCTACCGCATCACCCAATGGCAAGCCGGGCTTGAGATTAAAGGAGATGGTAACAGAGGTGATCTGTCCAAGGTGATTGACCGACAGGGGACCGAGACCCTTCTTCATGGTTGCAAGCGACGAAAGAGGGGCCAGCTGGCCTGTGTTTGCCCGGACATAGAGCATCCCCAATGCCGAGGGGTCCATCTGATACTGCGGAGCCAGTTCCATCACCACCCGGTACTGGTTTGTCGGCGAGTAGATGGTCGAGATCTGACGGGCTCCGTATGCAGAATAGAGCGACTCCTCGATCTGCTGGACCGTGATGCCCAGGGCAGCTGCCCTGTCCCGGTCAATTTCCAGATTGATCTGCGGGTTCTTTATCTGCAGGTCGCTGGTCACGTCCTGCAGCATCGGCATAGCGCGGAGTTTCGCTTCAAAGGCCGCTGCATGAGTGTACAGGTCTTCCGTATCCGGACTCTGGAGCACGAACTGGTACTGTGCCTTCGAGAGGGTCGCCTCAAGCCGGATGGGCGGAGGATTCTGCATGAACATCATGATGCCCGGTACAGCCATAACCTTCGGCCTGAGCTGCTGAATAATCTGGTCGGCGTTCAGCTTGCGTTCATGGCGCGGCTTGAGCTTCATGAACATAAAACCGCTATTGGAGCCGACGCGCGCTCCGCTCGCACCTGCAGACGACATAAAGGCCTCGATGTTAGGGTCCTGCAATACGATCTCCGCAAGCTTCTGCTGATGCCTTTTCATCTCCTCAAACGATGCGCCCTGCGCACCCTCTGTCTGAGCAAAGATCGCACCAATATCATCAGAAGGCAGGAGGCCTGTGGGCATCTTCGTAAAGAGCCAGGCTGTCAGCACGGTCATTACTATCGTCACTGCCATGACCGTGCGCCGGAAGACAAGCACACGTTTGAGCGTCCTTTCATAAAGACTGCGCAGATTGTCAAAAAAGCGCTCCATGACATTGTAAAGCCTGCCGTGTTTCTGCTCTCCGTGCGGCTTCAGAAAACGGCTCGAAAGCATGGGGGTCAGGGTCAGCGAAACAACGCCGGAAATGAGGATTGAGACCGTGATCGTCACGGCAAACTCATGGAGCATCCTGCCCATCATGCCTGCCATAAAGAGCACCGGGATGAAGACCGCAACCAGCGATATGGTCATCGAGACGATCGTGAAACCGATCTCCCGCGAGCCTTTAAGGGCAGCCTCCATCGGCTTTTCTCCCTGCTCCATATGACGGACAATGTTTTCGAGCATGACAATGGCATCGTCTACGACAAAGCCGACCGAGAGCGTCAATGCCATCAGCGTAATATTGTTCACCGAAAAGCCCAAACCATACATTGCGGCAAACGTGCCGACAATCGAAAGAGGCAGG
>JACRHC010000019.1 GCA_016217675.1 Nitrospirota bacterium | reverse complement strand
GTCCGAGGATCGTGACAGCTATCAGAACAAGGCTGGCATGGTCAAAAACATAGAAAGGAGGTGAATTATGTTGTCGCTTCAGCTTGAAACGTACAGAAGTTCAGCAGCCCTTGACGTTTGTCCCTACAGCGAAACAGAGACCAATATCTGTATGGCCTCATTGTCAGCAATGATTATCGGTCCAGGCAAGAGAATGAATTACTGTTCTACTGATAATTATGATAACTGCCCCGTATTTCTGGCCAGAATACTGCGGAAACGCTGAAATTCCGGCCTTGTTTTTCCCCTGCCGGCAATGCTTAATACTGCTGTAACATTATTTTAACACTCCCTATTTTATACTACAAAAAAAGGAGATACAAAATATGAGTACAATTGGCTTTGTTCTCTGTCCAAACCTTAAGGGCAGCAAGGAAGGGTCTGTTTGCACGATCACCTGTAGCCTGATCAAGGACATGGAAGACTTCACCGTTAAATTGTGCATGAGCCAGCGCCATGAGGCATGTTCTGTGTACATGCAGTCATTGCAGAACAAGATTGAACCGGGATCTTGCACGAATCTCATTGCCGCTGATCTAAGGTAATAGTATGGAAAAGAGGAAGGTTCTTTTTGTTTGTATCCACAACAGTGCCCGCAGCCAGATGGCAGAGGCGTTTCTGAACTTACTGGCTGGTGACAGGTTCGAGGCTGAAAGCGCAGGGCTTGAACCCGGTCTCCTGAACCCTCTTGTTGTGGAGGCAATGAAGGAAATCGGAATAGATATTTCGCAGAACACGACCAAAAGTGTCTTTGACTTCATCAAACAGGGGAAACTGTTTCATTATGTCATAACGGTCTGCGACGATACCAGCGGCAGCCGATGCCCGATATTTCCGGGCTATGCAAAAAGGCTGCACTGGAACTTCTCCGATCCTTCAACCATCGAAGGGACGCATGATGAAAAATTGCAGGCAACGAGAATAATCCGTAATGAGATCAAAGCAAGAATAGTAGCATGTATAATGGAAACTGTTTAGACAGAGAAAGAAGAATTAAACGCTCTGACTTTCATAGAAAGCGGTACAAAAAAGAGAGGTGAAGACCATGAAAGCAGATGATCATATGAACGTTGTAACCATGAAGAACTCAAAGCGAATCGTCCTTGTTGCACATGACAATATGAAGAAGGCGCTTCTGGAGTGGGCACGATATAACAAGGACCTGTTGGCCCGGCATGAATTATATGCCACTGGCAGTACCGGCTCACTGCTTTCCGCCGCATTGGGTGTAGAAATACGCTGCTTCAAGAGCGGTCCTTTGGGCGGAGATCAGCAGATCGGGGCCAAGATCGCGGAGGGCGGGCTCGATATGGTTGTCTTCTTCTGGGACCCTCTTGAGCCTCATCCTCATGATGTGGATGTAAAGGCGTTGCTGCGCATTGCGGTTGTTTACAATATACCGATTGCCTGCAACAGGGCTTCAGCAGATTTTGTGATCTCGTCCCACCTGATGCAGGAACCTTATGAACGCATGGTGGAAGACTTTGAGGCCATGCAGAGGCAAAGGATAGCTTCTTTGCCGGGCCGGTCAATAATTTCGATGATACCGGCGTGCTGATCTGATAGGAAAGGGCAGCGTACGCGCAAGCCTCTATTTCCAGTCCGGTATCTCCGCAAAATTTAACTCCGAATTAATCTCCCTTACATTACCCTGTAATACAGCGGTTGTTATTGTATCTCATGAGATCAAGAAGCATGAAAAGGGAGGTCTCCATGAAATGCGTTGAGTTCCTGGCAGAATATTCACGATGTGAGCGCGGGATACCGGTTGGGCATCTCTTTAGGCATTATTTCTGTGAGGGAAATCATAAGAGATGTCCATTAAAGGGGATCGAAAGGATGAAGAAAGCACGCGCTGTAAACAGATGCGATAAGTCCTTTCTGGGGGAGGGGAGAGTATGAAATGTGCCTATCTTATTGTTGCGGGAAACATATCAGCCTGCGCTGCGCTTGAAAGGCCGTATGTGCCAAGCCTGTCTGACCTGAAGGAATACTGCAAGAACATTGAACACAGGAGCTGTCCTTTTTATTTGAGGGGAATAATTTGCATGGATCAGGCTGAACGCAGCTCAAGGAGCTCACCTCAGATAGGGCATCCGCAGTAAATGGAAGGGGCGGAGGATCCATGCAGAGATAATAACGAAGATCGTATCCGGGAATAGAATCAGAACAGTTCACTCCTGATCTTTCTTCATAATGTAACGTCTTCTTCATAATGCCGTAACATTCTGAGTGCTATCGTAAGATTATGGTCATAATGACACTGAAAAGGGGGTGTAAAGAAGGGTGTAACGGAACTTTAATTATTCTGTAACAGAGTTGTAACAAAAGGAGTATATTCTAAATAAAGACAAACAAGGAGGAATTTATGAAAGCATTATTAAGAATAGCGTTGGTATTGGCGGTCATGCTCTCTATGACCCATGTTGAGGCGGCTGAGACACTAAACGGTGCTGGTGCGACGTTCCCTTATCCTGTATACTCAGCATGGGCATTTGATTATAACAAGATAACCGGTGTGCAGCTGAACTACCAGTCGATCGGTTCCGGCGGCGGAGTGAGACAGGTGACCGACCGGACAGTCCATTTCGGTGCATCGGATGATCCGCTCAAGCCTGAACAGCTTCAGAAGGACAAGCTGCTGCAGTTCCCTGCAGTGATCGGCGGCGTTGTGCCTGTCGGCAACCTTGACGGCGTTAACCCCGGTCAGCTTAAGCTTGATCCTGACACACTCTGCAAGATATTCCTCGGCGAGATCAAGACATGGGATGCCGCTGCTGTCCAGAAGATGAACCCTGGGCTAAAACTCCCGCAGGGTGAGATCACCGTGGTCTATCGCTCTGACGGATCCGGCACGACTGCCATATTTACGCACTATCTGGCCGAGACCTGTCCTGACTGGAAGAACAAGGTCGGAGAAGGCAAAGCCGTGAAATTCCCGGTCGGCATAGGCGGCAAGGGCAATGAAGGCGTTGCCAACTATGTAAAGCGGACCAAGAATGCTATCGGGTATGTCGAATTTGCCTATGCAAAGCAGAACAAGCTCGACTACACACAGCTCAAGAACAAGGCAGGAAACTTTGTAGAGCCCGGCTTTGCGAGTTTTGAGGACGCTGCCGAAACAGGGGACTTTGACGTAAAGAAGGACTTTTATCTCTGGCTCACAAATGCGCCCGGCAAGGGGTCATGGCCCATAGCAGGTGCAACCTTCATACTCCTTGCAAAGGAGAAAACCGACTCGAACAAGAATGTTGTGAAGTTCTTTGACTGGGCATTCAAGAACGGGGATAATAAGGCCAGGGAACTGGTTTATGTTCCTCTGCCCAAGTCCCTGAAAGAGAAGATCAAGACATACTGGAAGGCAAACGGCCTTCAATAAAGAAATAACTCCTCTCTGCCTTCCTTAGATTAGGGAAGGCAGGGGGGGAGTTAATCTCAGTGTATAGGTTTATGTCATTCCCACTTGTCGGGAATCCTTCTTCGGAAAGATCCTGAACGAGCCGGAGTGATAAAATATGTCAATATTCCCATTTTTACTACCGTAAGACCGGAGGAATGCAGCAGGGCTATGGCAGCCATATCCAAAAAGAACCCGATCGACCTGATCTTTTCATTCATCACCGCTATTGCGTCTTTTTCGGTGATCATATTCATTTTGGGCATCCTTTATGTGCTCATCTCTGAATCATCTCTGGCAATCAACAGATTCGGTATTATCAAATTCCTCACGTCAACGGACTGGAACCCGGTCACTGAGTCTTTCGGCGCATTGACGAATATCTACGGCACGATCGTCACGACCTTTCTGTCGCTCCTGATCGCGATCCCGGTTGCGATCGGCATTGCGATATTCGTTACCGAGATATCCCCGAACTTTCTGAAGACGCCGATCGGCATTGCCATCGAGCTCCTCGCTGCCATACCGAGCATCATCTACGGCATGTGGGGACTTTTCACTCTGTCGCCGATCATGTCCAATTATGTCGAGCCTTTTCTGAAGAAGATCACAGCCGGCATACCGTTGGTG
>JACRHC010000111.1 GCA_016217675.1 Nitrospirota bacterium | reverse complement strand
GGATATAATCGTGGTTAGGGGAATAACACAGATACTGGTAGGTCTTATGCTGCTGTTTGCCGTGCTTACACTTTTTCCAAAGGCGTATCTCGAATTCAATGCCGGGAAACAGGGCAAGGGAATAATGTCAATACTGCTCGGTCTCGCTGCTGCCTTCTTCTCCCTGATGGCCTTCTATCACGTGTATCTGATCTTCAGTCAGTAACAATGCACCGGCCTCGGCTGCCGACGTTCTCTCATGGCCCGATTCTGCGGCAGAGACAGCTTCATGGAGAGATATTTCTTCCCGAAATACATTTCCTCCTGCTATGACGTTATCGAACCGACTGAGGATATTCCTCATACCATCATCAAATTCTCTTCGCATCATCTTGAGCTCTATGATCTCCTCATTAATCTGAAGCGCTTTATCATGAGCCTCTTTGACCATATCCCGGCCCGCTTCCTCTGCCTTCTCAAGCAGGCTGTCCGCCTCTCTTCGTGCATGGACCTTGAATTCCTCTGAGATCTGATGAGCGTCCTGGACTGTCCTGCTCAAAAGATCCTGCATCTCCCAGAACCGCTGTATTTCAGCATCAGCCTTATGGATCTGTTCTTTGAGCGCAGCATTCTCCCTAAGCAGGTCTTCAAGCTCTTCCCGGATCTGCTCGAGGAAAGTTGAGACCTCTTCCGGATGGAATCCCCTAAACTTCATAGGGAAGCGCCTTGTCTCAATATCTATCGGCGTTATTCTCATCGTGCCTTATTATAATACAAATCCTGCGCACTGACTGCTGTCATTTCTGTGATCTCTTTTCAACAACAATGAGATGCCTGATACTCTTTTCAAAAGGCAGAACAATGTCTTCTCTCCTGATGGCCGAGGTTTCAAGCCCCCTGAGTTCTTCTTCGAGCTTCGGTCCTTTGCTGAGGATAAGAACGCCTTTTTCCTCCAATATCCTCTCTGCCTTGCCGATAAAATCTCCGACGCTGAAAAGAGCTCTTGTGACTGCCGCGTCCACCAGCAGATCTCGGATATCCTCAAGCCTTATATTCATAATTTTCGTGTCGGTCATATTGAGCATTCGCTGCATATGTTCAAGAAAGAGGGCCTTTTTCTGCACCGGCTCGATCAGCACTACCGCAATATCAGGCCGCATGATCTTCAGCGGGAGACCCGGAAACCCTGCACCGCTGCCAATATCAGCAATACTCTTTACCTGAGGAGGGAGGACCTTCAGAAAAAGGAGTGAATCGAGAAAATGCTTTATAACAATGTCTGCATCGGTCTTCAGGGCGGTGAGGTTATAGGCACTGTTCCATTTTTTGAGCTCAGCGAGATAGATGAGAAATTGCTTTATCTGATCTTCGGTAAAGGGAATATCGAGTATCTTAAGACCATTTCGCAAGAGAACGTCAGCGGCTTCTTTAGACATGATTACTCTCTGAAATCTGACTGACCGTTCCAGACCAGTTCCACTTCTCGCTTGTCACAAGAACCTGATGCGTCGTGATATCAGTAATTATGTAACGGTGTATCACACGGTTTCGCTCATCGTAAATATCAGAAAGCTTTTGATATATATCGTCATTTATGACTTTCTTTGATTTTGCAATTTTAAAGATATCCCTCTCAGAAAACTTCTTGCCCTGTTCTTCCTGGAACAAATATTCGATGGGGATATCACGGCTTTTTGTTTCGATTTGATGTTGTAGAATTATACCGATCCGTAATTGTGCATCGATAATATTGGAGGTGAGACATATAGCTTCTATAAAAGAACCTCTTTCTCCGGCGCGATTGAGCAACACCGTAGCCGCTGCAAAACCGCGCATAAATGCGCCAAGTCTTTGCCACTCATCAGTCATGTTTTAGAGCCGACCTATGAATATTTTGTTTCTTCATATCCCCGCAATTCTATACATAACAGAGCTTCTTTTCCCCCTCACCCCAGCCCTCTCCATCATGGAGAGGGTAAAACATGGAAGCCAGAAAATCCTGCTTCAATTTAGTCAATTTCTTCTTCGGTTCCCTCTACCTCTGGGAGAGGGTTAGGGTGAGGGGCTCTTTGTGACAGCTTCACTGAAATGGCCTCCAAAACCGCATCCATATTGCCCATTACTTCATTATTCCAAAATCTTACGACCATATATCCGTTCGCATGAAGAAACTCATCACGATATTGATCGTACTCTATATTTTCCGCATGCTGACCGCCATCGACCTCAATAATCAGCCGAGCTGATTCACATAAGAAATCTGCAACATACGGCCCAACCGGCACCTGCCTGCGAAACTTCAAACCTTGCTGCCCTCTGTTTCTTAGTTTCTGCCAAAGGGTTTTTTCAGCGTCAGTCTGATTTTTGCGAAGCGTGCGTGCCTTTTGAGTATTATTCACCCCTCATCTTTCTCCACAAGAATTGGTAGAACTTGCGGCCAACCGTTCTCCCCTCACCCCTACCCTCTCCCTCATGGAGAGGGAGCAGAGAATCCAAATCAACTTCAATGCCGCTCCTTCTTCCCCTCTTTTTTCAGTCCCCTCGCCCTTTGGGAGAGGGTTAGGGTGAGGGGCGCTAAAACTGGCAATGGAACTACTTTTATCTATAGTTGAAGGCGTTACGGTAAATTTCAGACCTTCTCAACAACTTTTGCTATGCTGGATATCTTTTCATCAGCGGTTTTCATGAGTGTAACACCCTGGGTATTTCTGCCGTGGATCGAAATATTCTCTGCTGTTGTTCTGATGAGCTTGCCGGCGCCGGTAACCATAACCACCTCGTCCTCTTCCCTCACCTGAAGAAGGCCTACCACCTTTCCGCCTTTCTCCGTAAGTTTGATGGATATGACCCCTTTGCCTCCCCGTGCCTGAAGCGGATAGTCTTCTATCTTTGTCCGCTTGCCAAAACCGTTTTCAGCAACAGTCAGAATGGCGGTCTTCTCTTCGGCAACCTCTGCGGCTACCACCTCATCGCCTTTCATCAGACGTATGCCGCGGACTCCTCTTGCCGTGCGTCCTGTCTCCCTTACGTCTTCTTCATTGAATTTAATCGACAGGCCGTTGCGTGTCCCGATTATCAGGTCGTTGTTTCCACTGGTCTTTCTGACATCGATCAGTTCGTCACCCTCATCGAGGGAAATCGCAATAATGCCTTTTCCCCTTGGGTTGCTGTATGCCGTAAGCACGGTCTTTTTTACCGTCCCATTTTTGGTAAACATGACAAGATAGCCATCTTTGAAATCACGGACCGACAGCGCGGTTGAAACCCGCTCGCCTTCGGAAAGCTGCAGAAGATTTATCATCGCCTTTCCCTTTGCTGTCCTGCCAGCCTCAGGCAACTGATAGGTCTTGAGCCAGTAGAGCCTTCCAAAGTTTGTAAAGAAGAGCATATAGTCATGCGTGGAGGCGATAAACAGCTGCTCTACAAAATCCTCTTCCTTTGTCTCCATACTCATGCCGCCTGTGCCGCCGCGGCGCTGACTCCGATAAGCGCTCAAAGGGTTCCTCTTGATATACCCTGTATGGGAGAGCGTAATGACCATTTCCTCCTCAGAGATGAGATCCTCTATGGATATCTCCCCGGTGTCTTCGGTTATCTCGGTCCTTCTTTCGTCAGTATATTTCTCCCTTATCTCAAGGAATTCATCCCTGATGATCTTTGACACCAGCTTCTCGCTCTCAAGAATTGCCTTGAGTTTCCCGATCTCTTTTACTATCTCCTTATACTCATTCACGATCTTATCGCGTTCAAGACCGGTAAGTCTCTGCAGTCTCATCTCCAGGATGGCCTGAGCCTGGAGCTCCGAAAGCTGATATCCTTCCATCAGGCCGTTCTTTGCCTCTTCCGGATTCTTTGATGATCTGATAAGCGCAATGATCTGATCAAGATGATCAAGGGCTATCTTGAGCCCTTCCAGAATATGGGCCCGCTCCTGAGCCTTTCTGAGCTCGAACCGGGTCCTTCTCATGATCACGTCGCGCCGGTGCTGGATAAATTGGCCGAGCATGGCCTTAAGGCTGAGCACGCGGGGCTGGCCACTGACTATGGCTAACATGATGATGCCAAAGGTCGTCTGCATCTGGGTATGCTTATAGAGGTTATTCAGCACCACCTCTGCCATAGCACTCCTCTTCAGCACAATAACAACCCTGATGCCGTCCCGGTCAGACTCATCCCTGATGTCTGAGATGTCCTCTATCTGTTTTTCTCTCACCAGCTGCGCCATCTTCTCGATAAGCCTCGCCTTGTTCACCTGATAGGGCATCTCGGTAATGATGATGCTTTCTATGCCGCCATGTTCCTTCTCTATTTTTGCCTTTGCCCTGATCCTGACCAAACCCCTGCCTGTTGCATATGCATCCCTGATGCCGGCAGTCCCATAAATAAACCCGCCGGTCGGAAAATCGGGTCCCTTGATGGATGTCATGAGCTGTTCGACCGTAGTATCGGGATTATCAAGCAGCATAACCAGACCGTCAATAACCTCGCCAAGGTTATGCGGCGGGATGTTCGTAGCCATACCCACGGCAATACCGGCAGCACCGTTAATGATAAGGTTCGGAATCTTGGACGGAAGCACTTTCGGCTCGACCGTTGTCTCATCGAAGTTGGCTATAAAATCGACCGTCTCCTTGTCAATATCAGCCAGCAGTTCTTCGGCGATCTTTGCCATTCTTGCCTCTGTATAACGGTAAGCTGCAGCCCGGTCCCCGTCTATGGACCCGAAATTACCCTGACCGTCAACCAGCATGTACCGCAAGTTAAAGTCCTGTGCAAGCCTCACCATGGCATCATAAACAGCAGTATCACCATGAGGATGGTATTTTTTGAGCACCTCACCCACGACACCGGCGCTCTTCGAATATTTTTTATTCGGGAGCAGTCCCTCCCTGAACATGGCATACAGGATCCTTCTCTGCACAGGCTTCAGGCCATCCCTGACCTCAGGCAATGCCCTGCCTATGATCACACTCATCGCATAATCAAGGTAACTGATCTTCATCTCTTCTTCGATATTTATTGGCAGCTTTGACATATATGGTTAACCCTTTCTCCTTTTTCAGCAGGCACCAGCTTCAAACTGTATGCAGTGCCTATTCTATCTTGCGTCTTGCTCAACATCTTTTTTTCTCATCTCAAGAGACGGCTTCAGCTTTACATAAACAAGAACCCGGCCCTCTTTCAGCCAGTAATCAACGTCCAGAATATCGTCACTTCCAAAGGCAAAAGGCAAGTACAAAGGACGGAGCTCATAGCCGATAATCTCCCCCTCTTCATCCCGGATGCTTCGAAGCTGTTCTGTATGAAAATTTGGATGCGCACGTATGAACTCGCCAGCCACCCCAAGAGCCCTATCAGCAGTTAAGCCCTTTGTTGCCCTGAAGACAAAATCAGGGGCGTAAGGTTCAAAGGTATAGCGGTCTCCCTCTTTATCCAGAAACGCAACAGTCTCAAGGTCATCACTATAATTGCCCCCATAGAGAATAAGAGTATAGGTCCCCGGTATATCGCCGCTCTTCACAGCGTCTGTCCTCAGGGCCTTGCCCGACACGCATGCCTGCAAAGCCAGTGTAATGAAAACTGCCATCGCGCCGGCAATGATCTTCCGGTGGCCCTTAAATATCAATATTTCTTGCCTCGAGTGCATGCTTAACGATAAAGTCCTTCCTCGGCTCAACCTGATCACCCATGAGGATCGTAAAAATCTCATCAGCATTAACGCTGTCTTCAATACTGACCTGAAGCAGAGTTCTCTTTTCCGGATCCATGGTTGTTTCCCATAACTGCTGCGGATTCATCTCGCCCAGTCCCTTGTACCGCTGGATGTTCAACCCCTTCCGGGCAGCTTCGAAAACATGCTGATATAATTCTGTTGTAGATCCTATATCGCGCTTCCCCTCTTTTGTTGTCACGGAAAAAGGAACATTCCCCAGGTCCCTGATTGTGCCGTGAAGGGCTTCAAGCTCCCGGTATTCCGGAGAAAGGAGAAGTTTCTCTTCAAGTGCCACCTTATAATTCTGCCGCGTTATCAGGACACCAAAGCCCCCATGCTCTTCATCGGGGTACAGTTCGCCGATCGCAATATCCGGGACCTCGGCCTTCATCCTCTTGAGCAGTTCCTTTAGCAGGCTCTTGTCCTTAAGAACCGCCTTGTTCGTTCCTTCTTTAAGGAGAAAGCGGAGCACCCGCGTTTCCTTTCGCCTCCGTTCGAACCACTCTATCAACCGCTCGTAGCTGGCAAGCTTCTTCAGGAACGATACCAGGGCCTTGCCCTTCACTTCCTGGCCTTTAAGGAAAAGAGCAAGATCCTCTGAAGCAAGCTCCAGAAGCATGCCCTGCATCTCCTGTTCATTCTGGATATATTTCTCTGTCCTGCCCTTCTTCACTTTAAAGAGCGGTGGCTGCGCAATATAGAGATACCCTTTTTCGATCACCTCAGGCATCTGGCGATAAAAAAAGGTGAGCAGGAGCGTTCTGATATGCGCGCCGTCCACGTCAGCATCGGTCATCAGCACAACCTTGTGGTAACGGATCTTGTTGATGTCGAAATCTCCTGCTCCGATACTGGTGCCAAGAGCGGTGATAAGGATACGTATCTCTTCAGAGGCCAACATTTTGTCAAAGCGGGCCTTTTCGACATTCAGGATCTTGCCTCTGAGCGGGAGGATCGCCTGTGCCCTTCTGTCTCTGCCCTGTTTTGCAGAACCGCCTGCCGAGTCTCCCTCAACAATAAATATCTCACTCAATGCAGGATCCTTTTCAGAGCAGTCTGCAAGCTTGCCAGGAAGACCGGTATCTTCAAGCGCGCCCTTGCGCCGCGTCAGCTCGCGTGCCTTTCTGGCAGCCTCTCGTGCGCGGGCGGCCTGGACCGCTTTTTCGATGATCTTTTTCGCTATGGAAGGATTCTCTTCAAAATAAGTCGAAAGCGCATCATTCACAATCGACTCGACAATGCCTTTTGCTTCGCTGTTGCCAAGTTTCATCTTGGTCTGGCCCTCAAACTGCGGATTCGGCAGCTTGACGCTTATTACCGCTGTCAGGCCTTCGCGGATATCATCCCCGGACACACTATCCTTGGCAGCCTTTAAGATGCCGGAATTGCTGGCATAACTGTTCGCTGTTCTGGTCAGCGCGGATTTGAATCCAATCAGGTGTGTTCCACCCTCTCTGGTGTTGATATTATTGGCAAAGGTGAAGATTGTTTCAGAATAGCTGTCATTATATTGAAGTGCAACCTCAGCGAATATGCCATCTTTCTCTCCTGATATGTACACCGGTTTCGGATGAAGCGAGGTCTTGTTCTTGTTCAGGTGTTCAACAAAAGAAACGATGCCGCCTTCATAATAAAATTCGTGGTTCTTGTCAGACCGTTCATCAAGGATCGTTATCTTAAGGCCCCGGTTTAGAAACGCTAGCTCCCTCAGCCTCTGTGACAGCACATCGTAACTGAAATCAACGCTCTCCGTGAATATCTCGGGGTCAGGCTTAAAGGTTACTTTTGTGCCCCGTGACTTTGTCTTACCTACAACCGTCAAGGGGCCGGTCGGCTTGCCCTGTTCAAACCTCATCTGAAAGACCTGGCCGTTCTGTTTGATCTCGACCTCAAGCCACTCGGAAAGCGCATTTACAACAGATATGCCTACGCCATGGAGTCCGCCTGATATCTTGTATGCTGATGATTCGAACTTGCCCCCTGCATGCAGCTCTGTCAAAACTACCTCTGCTGCGGTCCGGCCTTCTGTATCACCGGGATGGGCCCCGGTAGGAATCCCCCTGCCATCATCCACAACCGTGCAGCTGTTGTCGTGATGGAGTATAACGTCAATATTGCTGCAATGCCCTGCAAGAGATTCGTCAACGCTGTTGTCAACAGCCTCATATACCAGATGGTGCAGACCATCCGGTCCTGTTGAACCAATATACATGGCAGGCCTCTTTCTTACTGCACTCAGGCCTTTGAGTATTTTTATATCATCTGCTGTGTATGTTGCATCACTACCAGTCTGTTTATCTTCCATGTTCCCTCTCTGTCCTTGATTTTCCCAAATTCTGCCTTTTACGTTATATCCTCATCGGCATGATCACACAGCGGTACTCGGCATCCTGCTCATCCCTGATCAGCACAGGATTGAGGGCGCCCTGAAATTCAATGATGACCCTGTCAGAGGACATCACCTCTATAATATCGAGCAGATAACGGGCATTGAGGCCCAGGGCTGTCTTCTCGCCTGCATATTCGATAGCGATCTCGTCAGTTGCCTCTCCCATGTCAGGGTTTGACGTTGTTACCGTCAGCTTATTATCGCCAAGGTCCATCTTCACAGCATTGGTCTTGTCCTTTGCCATGAGAGAAACCCTGCGAAGCGCTTTTGCAAATGCCCCCCGCTCAATAACGATCCGCTTTTCATTGCCCGCCGGTATCACCTGTTCATAGTTGGGGTATGTGCCCTCGATCAGGCGGGTAAGGAACTGGATATCACCAATGCTAAAGAGCACATGATTTTTGCTGAGCAGTATTCTGACACTGCCTTCCCTTTTCTCGAGTATTTTTCTGAGCTCAGCCGCAGCCTTCTTCGGCACAATCATCTTCTTCTCTTCAGAAAGCTTGCCCTGTGCCCCAGAGGGTACTTCAATGGGCTTTGACATGGCTGCCAGTCTGTGCCCGTCTGTGCCTACCATCGAAAGTCTGTTGTCCATAGTGATATGAAAGAGGAGGCCGTTAAGGGTGTACCGGGTGTCGCTGTCACCAGCCGCAAAAACCGTCTTCTCAATAAGCCCTGCCATGGTCTTTGCCTCAAGGGATATTTCCTCCATATCCTCCATACCCGGCCAGGCAGGAAATTCCTTTGATGAAAGACAGGCAAGTCGAAAATTACTTGCACCGGTCTTTATCCTCAGCCACTGTTCATCAATAGATTCAAGAGACAGGTCACCGTCTACTTCTCTTACGATCTCAAACATCTTCCGCGCAGGAATACAGATCTTCCCTTCTTTTTCCACCTTCAGGTCAAGGGGCTCCCGGAGAGCTGTTTCGAGGTCGGTAGCGGTAATAAAAGAACCGTTCTTGCCCGCCTCCAGAAGAAAATGGCTCAGGATCGGCATGGTGTTTCTCTTTTCGACAATGTTCTGTATATTCGAAAGCTTCTCCTGCAGTTCGTCTTTGGAAACTAATAGCTTCATGACCCCTCCTTAGTGTTTTATCTTCTGAAGAAGATTTTCTATCATTCTGTTGAATGTCTCGTCTTTGGCCCTGCGTTCATCAACCTGCTTGCATGCATAAATAACGGTCGCATGGTCTTTGCCGCCGCAGGCCTTGCCGATATCGCTGAGGGAAGATTCCGTAACCTGCTTTGCAACGTACATAATCGTATGCCGCGCAAGAACAAGGTCCTTGGTCCGCCTCTTAACTTTAATTTCGGAAGGTTTGAGGTTGTAAAACTCGCTTACTGCCTTGATAACCGCGTCCACGGTCACGGGGCGGCGTTCGTCATGGATAATATCCTTGAGGACCTTTTTTGTGGTCTCTAAGGTTATCTCCTCACCGGTGAGCGCAGCCTGGGCTGCAATACGCATAAGGCTGCCTTCAAGCTCCCGAATATTCGACTTAATCCTGCTTGCAAGGAGATGGACCACATCCTCAGGAAGTTTCCTGATGTTCATCATCTCTGCTTTTTTGTGGATGATCGCAATCTTCGTCTCAATATCAGGAGGTTGAATATCAACGATAAGGCCCATAGTAAAACGTGATCGCAGCCTGTCCGTAATGTCGTTTATCTCTCTCGGTGAACGGTCACAGGAAATTACGATCTGTTTCTGCTTCTCATATAATGAATTAAAGGTATGGAAAAGCTCATCCTGTGTCTTTTCCCCCCTGATAAACTGCACATCGTCGATCAGCAGGAGATCGAGATTGCGATATTTATCTTTTAACTCCGCCATCTTGTCGTACCTCAGCGCCGTTACAATCTCGGTAATGAGCTGATCGGTCGGAACATAAAGAATCGAAAAGTCATGTTTCTTCTCAAGGACCAGGTTACCGACAGCATTCATAAGGTGGGTCTTGCCAAGACCTGCTCCTCCATATATATAGAGAGGGTTATATATTTTTCCAGGAGACTCGGCAACCGCCATTGCCGCTGCATGGGCAAGCTGGTTGCTGACTCCAGGCACAAAGTTTTCAAAGGTGTAACGGGGATTGAGATAGATTCCCCTATTGGCAAGTCTCTGTCTCTTATTCTCTATGCGGTCACTGCTCTTTTTAAGCGAAAGGTCCTGCGGTTCCTCGATCTTGTACTTCAGCGTTACAGGATGACCGACGATCGCTTCAAGCGCCTCCTTTATAACATTCGGATAGGCATCTTCTATCCATTCCTTGAAAAATCTGTTCGGTATCTCGAGAGTAACAGTCTGGTCTTTTAAGGAGATTGTTTTGATCGGTTTAAACCACAGGTCAAAGGCAGTGCCATCAACCTTCTGTTCAATTTTAGAGAGACTCTTATTCCATATTTCTTCTATAGTCATACCGCGCCTTTGCTAACAAGTTATTCACATTTGTTAATAACTAACTGTGTGGGAGGTCACATATTATATCCGAAACGCGAATACCAAACAACATTCCTGTTACGTATCTGTGCGTATCTCGTCAGATAATTCCAAATGTCAGTTTCGTCAAGAAAACAATGAAGTTGCCGACGAAGTTCTTATATTTTTTTATTTAATGATTTCAATATTTTACAACGTTATTAACATTTTCACAGGTCCTATTACTACTACTACTTTTCTTAACATTATAATAAATAGAACAAAACACCTAAGCATGCGTTTATCTTTCAGGTGAACCCTGAGAAAGAGATAATTTTAGAAATTCCTTGAGAAACCGATCAATAGAACCGTCAAGAACAGCATTGATATCTCCGATTTCAATGCCTGTCCTGTGGTCTTTTACCATTTGATACGGCTGCATCACATAAGAACGTATCTGACTTCCCCAGGCAATATCCTTTTTATCTCCGATAATATCTTCCATCTTCTTCTCTTTGGCCTTCAGTTGTAATTCGTAAAGCCGTGCTTTAATTATCTTCATGGCGACAGCTTTATTGTTATGCTGAGACCGTTCGTTTTGACAAGCAACAATAATTCCCGTAGGAATATGAGTCAGACGGACAGCAGAAGAGGTCTTATTGACATGCTGACCCCCTGCACCAGAAGCCCTGTATACGTCCATCTTAATATCTTCATCTCTCAGGTCAACCTTGACATCATCCTCAATCTCAGGGCTAACGATTACAGAAGCAAAAGAGGTATGCCTTCGTTTATTGGCATCAAAGGGTGATATCCTTACTAATCTGTGGACACCTGCTTCTGAACGAAGGTATCCATATGCGTAGTCGCCCCCAATGGTAAGTGTTGCATTCTTTATTCCCGCCTCATCTCCTGGCTGCAGGTCGACAACCTGAGTTTTATAGCCGCGCTGCTCAGACCATCGAAGATACATCCTCATAAGCATCTGAGCCCAGTCCTGGCTTTCAACGCCGCCTGCGCCCGGATGAATAGTGACAATTGCGTTATTCTTGTCTAATTCGCCCGAAAGCAGATTCTGTAATTCAAGGTTCTCGATCTCTTCCCTGAGAGAATCGATCTCATTCTTCAGTTCTTTAAGGAATACTTCCCCCCCTTCCTCATCGAGGATGCTGATAGATTCTTCTGCATAGAGAAGTTTCTGGGTGAGCTGTTCAAAGGGTGTGATCGTATTTTCAAGCCTGGCCTTTTCCTTGAGAAGTTCCCTTGATTTCTCAGGGGATGACCAGACATGTTCTAAGGAGAGATCCTCGGTTATTCTTTCGAGGTCGTTCTTTTTCCGGGTGATATCAAAGATAACCTCTTAAGGTGTCGACCTTTGTTCTGATCATAGAGAGAGCATCCTTAAGTTCAGCCTGAATAAGCACAATTACCTCCTGTGGACAATATTACCTAATAGAATAATAGAAATAACAATACAGAAAAAAGAGAAGAGGTCGCCGAATTTCGTATAGAACGTCATCGAAGGATCCGTCTTCAGTGAATGGGTCAAGACCCGGCGGTCAAAAAGGCCTGTCTGCTCAAGGATTCTGCCGTTGCTGTCAATAAACCCTGATATGCCGGTATTTGCGGCCCGCACAACAGGTTTTCTGTTCTCTATTGCCCGGAATACGGCCATACTGAAATGCTGATAGGGGCCGGCAGTGTTTCCGAACCAGGCGTCATTGGTAATAGTCACCATAAAGTCGCCTCCGCGTGTATAGAATTTTCTGACCAATCCAGGAAAGATAATCTCATAGCAGATAAGGGTACTGAATCTGCCCATATCTGAATCTGCCTGCAGATACTGCTTGCCGGGAATATAATCACCTATGCCGACAACCAATTTATCTATAAAGAACAGGAAGTTTCTCAGAGGAACATACTCCCCAAAAGGGACAAGATGTATCTTATCATAGACATAGGATTTTTTCCCTTCCCTATCCAGAAGAATTGCGCTGTTGGTAAGGTCTGAAGCGCCGGCAAGCTGTTTTTTTTCCATAACCGCGCCAAAGAGCAGTGATGTTCCTGTCTGCCTCTGGAATTGAGTAATTCGCTCGGTATTGGCAATGTCAGAGCCGAACAAAAAAGGCACTGCTGTCTCAGGCCAGACGATAAGAGCAGGATGCTCTTTTAGGGCCTCCTCAGAAAGCCTGGTATAGATATCAATAACTTCATTCTGAAATATCGGCTCCCATTTCTTGTCCTGCTCTATACTCCCCTGGATAACGCTCACGGCCAGACTTCTGCCCGGTCTGTCCTGATGAAGCCTCCAGAAGCCGTATCCAAACGTGGCGATCAGCAATACCAGAAGAAGGGCAGACCCGGCAACGAAATAGGAAAGCGGAAACAAAGGCATTTCCTTCACCCTCTTTTTGATCAGCAGCAGATCGGTAATGAAGCCATTAACCGCAACAACCAGGAATGATATGCCATAGATACCCGATATGTCAGAGACCTGAATAAGGGAAAGAAAACGGTACTGGCTGTATCCAATGCTTGCCCAGGGAAAGCCGGTCAGGGCATACGAGCGGATAAACTCTGTGCAGACCCACAGCACCGGAGCGATAAAGAGCGCCGGCAGCCGGGTCTTCTTGTACACCTGCGAGAAGAGCACCGAAAAAACAGCAGGAAAAAGACTTAAGTAAACAGAGAAAAAAAGAACGATTATGATGCTCGAGAAGAACGATATGCCGCCAAAATGGTTTATCGAATGATAGACCCAGTAAAGCGTTCCGAAGAAATAGACCACACCAAAGACAAGGCCCGAGACAAAGGACTCTCGCCAGTCCTTCTTCCAGAGAGAGGAAAGCAGAGGTACAAAGGCAATCCATGCCAGTACAGAGATATCAAATCGCGGGAAGGCGAGTACCAGCAGGATGCCTGATATCAGTGCCGGCAGAAAAGGGTAATATTTTTTAAGAAAAGTTTTTTCCATATATTGACAATCAAAAAACGTAATAGGTATAGTTATTGTCCGGGGGCAGTTAGCTCAGTTGGTAGAGCACGGGTCTGAAAAACCCGGTGTCCGCAGTTCAATTCTGCGACTGCCCACCATGAT
>JACRHC010000110.1 GCA_016217675.1 Nitrospirota bacterium | reverse complement strand
CCTGATTATCATGACCCTGAGCTGATGAACCTTGGAGATGAGGGGCTTGTAGGGCTTGGGTGGAAGGCGCTTGAAGGCGCTATTAAGAAGTTCCGGGAACATCATATTACAAACTCAGTTATCATTGGCGGTGATGTGAGTATTGTACAGGAGAGGATGGCTATAGCTTCAACAACAGGCATTATCGCTTGTGATGAAGCGGCCAGCGCCTCTGCGTTTATCACAACGATGATAGAATCTGATAATGCAAAGGGGAGCGGGTATGAAGTTGGAATGAGACTCAATGAGTTTGTTCCTGAGAATGCAGGAAGCAGCGCTGCCATGAGCGCTATAAAGTCAAGGCATGGAATCCGTATGCCGTCAGGCAAATACAAGCTGATACTGGGTCCCCAGCCTGTTGCAGACCTCCTCGGCAATATCGTATTGCCATCTCTGAACCTTGCTGTTGTAGATGCCGCAAGCTCGGCATTCAGCGGAAAATACGGGAAGGGCGTGGCAGACAGCAGGATTTCCATTTATGACGACGGGTCACTCAGCGACTATCCCATGAGCCGCAGATTTACGTGCGAAGGACTGGCGACCGGCAGGACTGAATTAATAAAAGATGGGGTGCTTACAGGGTATTTATCAAATAACTATTACAGGAATAAGGTCTTATATGACAGTTCTGCCAGAGATAAGATAGGCGCCGAGCCGGCAGGCATCACCAATGCTCTTATACCCCGCAATGGCTTCCGGTCAGGAGAATCCATGCTAAGATGTTTCCGGGGCAGGCCTACCATAGTCCCCACAAATGTCATGGTAGAGACATCAGGTGCAATTCCCTCAGACGAGCTTGTACACATGGTTGGAGATGGCATCTACATCGGACGCATCTGGTACACATACCCGATAAACGGCCTCCTTGCCGGAGACTTCACCTGTACAGTGGTAGGTGATTCATACATTATCGAAGACGGGAAGATAACAGAGCCATTAAAACCAAACAGCATCAGAATCGCCGATAACATCCGTAATCTTCTAAATCAGGTTATCGGAACTACTGCCAATCGAAAACCTGTTCTGCTCTGGGGCTCCCCGGAGGTCATTTACTCACCGGACATAGCAGTCCAGGACATAAATCTCTATTCCATTGGCGGGTAGTTCTGCTACTAAAGATGTTTATTTAAAGGCCAAAAGGCCTTATTATAAAATTAATAGGGAGGCGCCATTCCATAATTGGAAAAGACCGCCAGGATACGATCACGCATATCAAACGCATCTTCTATCGCCGTCCTCACAGGTGCAGGCATCTCCGCCGACAGCGGTGTTCCTACTTTTCGTGGACAAGACGGCCTCTGGAGAAACTTCAAGGCAGAGGAGCTTGCCACACCCGATGCATTCAGGAGAGATCCAGGGCTTGTATGGGAGTGGTATAACTGGCGCCGGGAGATCATCGCTACGAAGAATCCAAATGCTGCACATCATGCGCTGGTGAAACTGGAAAGACATGCCCAATCTTTTATCCTGATCACCCAGAATGTGGATGGTCTTCATGGAAAGGCCGGATCAAAAAATATTACTGAGATACACGGGAACATATGGAAAACAAGGTGCACTGCATGCGGTGATATATCTCATAATTTTGATGTTCCGATCTCTATCCTCCCTCATTGCAAGAAATGCAATGGACTGCTAAGGCCTCATATCGTCTGGTTCGGTGAATCTCTGGATCCTGCAGATATTAAGCAGAGCATGGATGCCCTGCACACCTGCGAAGTCCTGCTTGTCATCGGCACATCAGGTATTGTACAGCTCGCCGCTTCATTTATATCCGCAGCCAAAGGGGCAGGGGCGTACGTAGTGGAAATCAATATAGAGGAAACGCCGAACTCTTATCTTGTTGATGAGGTGCTCGCAGGCAGGGCATCGGACGTGGTGCCATTGCTGGTCAACAGGGATTAACGGGACAGTGAATTATGTCGCCTCCGGGCCCTTGACATGCACTGCCAGTCCATTATAAAGTCTTGTTGGTCGTTATAGGAGTCATACTGTGCAGATAAAATTCTCGCGACATGCCAAAAGACGTGCTAAGCTATACAAAATTTCAGAATCAACGATCTTAGACCTTCT
>JACRHC010000109.1 GCA_016217675.1 Nitrospirota bacterium | reverse complement strand
GATGCATCACCTGGCCTCCAACAAGGCCGTGGACGGCTGCTTCGGGGTCACCCCCACGCCGGCCGGCAGCAAATTGCGCGAACTGATGCAGACCATCGCCCATGCCGAAGACAAACTGCTGCACTTCTTCTTCCTGGCCGCGGCCGACTTTGTCATCGGTCCCACGGCCGACTACGCCGTGCGCAACGTCATCGGCATCGCCCAGGCCAATCCCGAGCTGGCCACCCAGGTGGTCAAGACCCGCCAGATGGCCAAGATGATGCTCGACAAATTCTCGCGCAAGACCATCCACCCGGTGGCCGGCGTGGTCGGCGGTTTCGCCAAGCCGCTGCTGGAGGAAGAGCGCAAGGACATGCTCGACAAGATGGGGCAGATCCTGGATTTCGCGCTCTTCACCATCGACTTCGCCAAGAAGGGCATCTTCCCCCAGTACATGGAGGCCATCCAGACCCTGGGGGTGATCAAGACCGGCTTCATCGGTACCGTGGACGCCCAGGGCGCCTTGAACCTCTATGACGGCAAACTGCGTCTCATGAAGGCCGACGGCAGCTTCACCGATTTCGCGGCCCAGGATTACGCCAACTACATCAGCGAGCACGTCGAGCCGAACTCCTACGGCAAATACCCCTACGCCCGCGCCTGGAACGAAGGCTTCTCCATGGACCTGGAGCACCCCAAAGGCATCTACCGGGCCAACACCCTGGCGCGCATCAACGTGGCCGACAAGATGGCCACCCCCCGCGCCCAGGCCGAACTGGAAGAGTTTCGCTCGCTCTTCGGCCGACCGGCCCAGGCCACGCTGCTCTACCACTACGCCCGCCTGATCGAAGAGGTCTACGCCTGCGAGCGGGCCATCGAAATTCTTAAGGACCCGGAGATCACCGATCCCAATGTCCGCGCCAAGGTCGAACCCAAGGCCGGCCGCGGCGTGGGCTGCGTCGAAGCCCCCCGCGGCACCCTGATCCACGACTACACCACCGACCAGAACGGCCTGATCGCCCATGCCAACCTCATCGTGGGCACCACCCACAACCTCGGCCCCATGAACATGAGCGTCAACCAGGCGGCCCGCGCCCTGATCAAGGATGGCAATGTAAACGAAGGCATCCTGAATCAGATCGAAATGGCGGTGCGTGCCTACGACCCCTGAATTAGCTGCGCAACGCATCGCCTGGATGGCGATCACGGCTTCACCGTCACCGTAAAAGATGCCCAGGGCAACCTCGTCCGCCGCTGGCCGCATTAAATTCCCCTCCCACCATGAAAGAAGGGGCGCTGGAAGCAGCGCCCCTTCTGCTTCTGAACTCATTAGTTCGTTCAAAGAATCTGCGACCCGAGCCAAGCCGACCTATATCATCGTGGATTCAGTCCAAGCGAGACTTTAAGCAATCCACTGCTTTCTTGATCCCATGCACTATATAAAAAATGCGGATTTTGATGTTGTAAATCAAGTGGCTATAGCCACTGAAGATATGTTATCGTAAACGCAAAACATTAATTTTTCATATGCAAAGGAAAGAGGCGGACTCTAAATCGTATGGTAACCATCCATGAATCAACTAAGCTGCCGCCTCGGAAGAATGCAATTCTCGATCGAGCGATTTCGTTAGGTTGTGGACAACCGGCCATTCCTGAACGCCTCCTTCTTGCGCATTCGCGAGGTGAAGTTCTCTTCATCGCTGGTGCGGGTATCTCTAAACCAGCAAATTTGCCAGATTTCCGTGGTTTGGTGCTTAGTGTATACGCACAGCTTGATACGGTAGTGCATGGTTTTATCCCTGATAAGAATACTGACTTATCCAGTCTGACGGCTCAACAAGCCGCTGAGGTTAAAAGATATAGAAAAGGTGATTTTGACGTTGTCTTGGGCATGCTTGAACGGCGAATGGATAGGCAAACACAGGGAACAAGTCGTGTCAGGCAGGCCGTAGCAAGTGAATTGCGACGGACCGGCATTCGGCCAGCGGCAATTCATCGAGATTTGATGCGCCTTGCAGACCGTGGCGGAGTAGCTACAATCGTTACGACCAACTTTGATCTACTCCTTGAGGATGCCGCAAAACAAATACGCCAAAAAGTTCTGACATATGCCCTTGGAGGGATACCAAGGCCAGGACTTAATGACGGCTTTGGAGGCGTTTTTCATATTCATGGCGTTTTGGATCGCGATCCGGCCAGAACCTCGGATCTGATCCTAACGGATCAGGACTTTGGGGAGTTTTATTTGCGCAGGCGCGTCGTGCCGGACCTAATCTACGATGCAGCCCGGTTATTCAACCTTGTTTTAGTGGGGTACAGTGCTAACGATCCACCAATGCGATACCTTTTAAATGCTGTTGCAGCAGATGGGACGCGCTTTAAAGATCTCAAAGAACGTTTTGCCTTTGTGGACAATAGTCCTCCTGACCCCGTTAAGATGGAAGACTGGAGAGGTCGTGGAATCACACCTATCCCATACGACACGGTAAATGACCATTTTGCGCTCCAACAAGGTTTGAAACGCTGGGCGTCTTTATCGGCCATCACAGGCAAACCAAGCCTCGTCGACGCCGAGGTAAAACGTATTGTCCGAACCAAACGTAGCGCCGCAAGTGATTCGGACCGCGATCTTTTCGATCATCTGGTTCGACGCTGCAATTCAAAGGAGCGTATTCGGCTGTCCGATCTGGTATCAAAACAAAAAGCGAGCTTTGATTGGCTTGACGCTATCTTTGAAATATCTATGGAGAAAGATTTGGAGCGCCACTGATGCGACAGCCACAATGGGCAACTCTAGATGAATATGGATTTTCGGGATTTCGTTCCATAATTGCATTTTTAAGCGGTCGACTCGAAGAGCGCGCGACAATCGATTGGGCGTTGCGGCTCAAACCGAACGACACAATCAAGCGCCTTGCGCTGCTTGAATTGATCGATGGCCCAGAAGGGCGAAGGATCAATGAACCTTGGAAATCTGCGTGGCGCTTGATCGAGGAAAGCTGGGGTAAGCCGACCATTGAGGATCATGCTTCAACCACTGCAGTGGCTGTTCAGCATCGTCTACAAGACGGGGAACGCTCAGGGTCGATTGTTGAATTAATCGTAGAACTTATTGCGCCACGACTCAAGGTCGAACCGTTTTCAGATTTGCAGCGCACTTACCATAAGCCGCCAAAGCGGCCGAAAAGAGTCGAAGACCTTTTTTCGATAAGCTTAACTAGTGGATTTATTGCTGATCCTGTCAAATTGGGGTTAGGAAGCATAACTGAGCGTTCCTTCCTCGTATCCCTCTCCCTCGCCATAGATGCTGCGGTCGTTAATGGGTTGGAAATCGCCCGGCGTTTCGGTTGGGATGAAGAACGGCGCTTTTGGCAGCTTGGACAGCTCCATCGCGTCTACTACTTACCAACCTCCGATCACGATGGAGAATACGAGCCCGATAGGTTTCATCGTGGGATTGCACCATCGGTAAAGCTGCTTCACGCGGTTGTCTCGCGGCTCGTCGATATTGACATATTAAGTGCGGTTCGGTTCGTACACCAATGGAAGCTAAGAGAATCACCAGTTCACATACGACTTTGGGCCACAATGGCTAGTGATTCAAGGGTAACGCCTGCTGATGAAGCAGGGACATTTCTGCTCTCATTGGATGATCGGCGTTTCTGGGATCTTCACGAATTTCCAGAAATCGCCGAGCTAAGAGCAAAGCGATTTAGCGAGTTCAGTTCCCAAGTACAATCGGCGCTCATTTCACGCATTCGAAAACGCCCTCCCAAAAACCAATGGCCTAAAAAGATCCATACCGATCGCCTCAAGAGCGAAAGGTTATACTGGGCGTTGCGCGAGTTACGGCGTATTGAGATTGCCGGCGCTCATCTTTCTAAACGCGATAAGGTGTGGTTGGATGGAAATAAAGCAAATTTTCCAGATTTGGATCAGATGGCTCGACTTGATGAAGGCTTTTGGGGTTACCCAAAAGTACCGGGGTTCACACAAAATCCAGATCGTCAATATGACCTACTTGCGGGCGAGGAGCGTTTAAAGGCCTTGGAATCCTCTCTCTCATCGGCGCGACGCAGTTGGGAAGATGAATCTGTGCAGCGAGCGGAGGATTGGATCAAGCAACCAGAAAATCCATTGAAGATCATTGCAGATTTTGAATCAGTCCCCGACGGCGGAGCTGACTTCGTGAGAGTTTGGGAGCGTTTCGGATGGGCGCATTCTCAAAATACAGTGCAGGACAAAGATTCAATACCGCGCATTTTGGCGCTCCTCGAAAATCTACCGGAAACAACCGTCCGTCAAGCCATTGATGGGCTTTCGCATTGGCTCTCTATTTGGAAGAAGCAGGTCGCCAATTTATCTGAAGGTTTAAGTGTCTGGTTTAAGTTTTGGCCAATTGCTGTCGAGTTTACCAATGCGGAGAAAGCTATCGAAGAAGAAATCAAACTCAGCGCAGTTGCACAATCTTCAGGCGATAATCATTCGATGGACTACGATACTTTGAACACGCCACCAGGGAAACTTGTCGGCGTTTTTCTATCGGCTTGTCCGAAGCTTAATGAAACAAACCGACCATTCGATATCAATGGCACGCCTCGTAAAATGCGAGATGCGATCATGGCTGCGACTGGTCGATCAGCGATGATTGCCCGGCATCGCATGATCGCATCGTTGCCCTACTTTTTAAAGGCCGACCCGGAGTGGTCAAATGAGCATCTAATCAAGCCCCTTATAGCCGATAACTCGGAGGCGAGAGATCTTTGGCGCGCGATCGCGCTGAGGCGTCATTCTTCGGAAGTCCTCAGAATCATCGGTGATAACATGGCAGCGTGCGCGATTGACCGGAAGATAGATCGAGAAACTAGGCATTCACTAGTTTTTACCCTCGTAATCGAATGCCTTTACGCTTTTTGGGAAGAACGTGACCCAGCGGTTTCTCGATTACGCATCCAGCAGATGATTCGTTTGCTTGATGACGAAGCGCGAGCATATGGGGCGGAGGCTGTTCAACGTTTCGTTGCCGATCTCTCTGCCCCCCACAAGGGTAACAAAGCCCTTTTTACACCAGAACGGCTCTTTCGATCTGCCGCCGCGCCCTTTCTTAAGCAAGTCTGGCCCCAGGAACGCTCTCTTGCTACGCCAGGTGTCAGCCAGGCACTGGTCAAACTTCCAGCAATTGTAGTAGAAGCATTTGCTGAGGTTGTGGAGGCCATCGAGCGATTCCTCGTGCCATTTCAATGCTGGTCCATGATTGAGTACGGGCTTTATGGAGAAGTGGATGGAAGGCCAAAAATTTCGATCATTGATAATGGCACGAAGGCAGCTGGATTATTGAAACTTTTTGATCTGACAATCGGGACAGCCGAAGGCTCTGTAATCCCACTTGATCTGGCTGATGCACTCGATCAAGTCCAGAAGGTCGCGCCAAATCTGGCAGAGAAACAAGTATTTCGCCGCCTTGCGACCACGGCCCGCCGGGGGCGCTTTTCTTAAAAGGAAGTAAAATATGTCAACGACTCATACGAGGCGGAACTGGCGCGGAACAGGTATGAGGTCGTTAATGGTAAAACGCCTGAAAACATAAAATTTGGCCATTGAAGGGCTGGATGTTCCCGAAACCGATTTCGGGAACATCGCCAAGAGTAGTTCTACCAAACTTATCCACAGCTTCGGGAGCCGGTGACTCCCGAATTAAGCCAACGGTTGATGAGCGCCAACATGACTGGAACCGACAATGTAATAGTATTGGCTTGCGGTCACTCTGAAATTCGGATTATTGAAAATGTTCAGGCCAGATAAACTTGAATATGTAAAAGGCGATTGCGTGCAAACCAACGATCAAGCCAATTACTATAGGGCGCTTGGCGAGCTGGATCTCCTTCTTCGTGAAATGCCGGGTAACCTGTTCGGGTGATTTGATATCCCTGAAAATTTTTTTCTTGGAAAAGATTTTCCACCACCATACGCACATAAGCAGATGCATGGCATAGACCCCTGAGCTTAGGAATGGGGGCAGATACCGTGAAAATGTGTAGTGCTCCTGGAAATAGACTGATTTTAGGAGGTCGGTTTCCTGCTCGTATCGTTTGACTATAAATTTTGTGCGAAAAATAGCGTAAAGACCTATTAGCCCCCATGAGCATAAACTAATTCCCCATAGCCCTTTCAAATGTTCAATCGCTGTCATCTTATGCTTTCTAATATTTCATGAGGTGATTGATAGATGCGCTCGCTGTCAAAATAATCAATGGTGGAAGAAGCCCCCATCTTAAAAAGCTCACTTAAAAATATCCCTCCAGCCGCCCCACAGATAAAAGCGACTACAAAAATACCGAAAGGCCCGAGACATAGAACCGACGCTACGCCTGCGGCGATAACGGTGCCCCCCAACTAGGTCCCCAGGGCCCCTCCCAGAATGGCAAATCCCTCCTTTATGCCGGTACGCAAACGATCCTCCGGCGAAGCCTGCGTAACATTATACGCACCAATGATCGCAGGAATATACCAAGTGGTATAACCTGAGTTCCCGAATAGGTGTAACGATGAGGTGGTGATAACTACTTAAAATTAATGTAAGCATATACGAATTTTCTTGCTTTTTCCATCGTTACAATATAGTGTTGATTGTAACGATGACAGGAGGAAACCGTATATG
>JACRHC010000107.1 GCA_016217675.1 Nitrospirota bacterium | reverse complement strand
CTATTGCCTTTGATACCTCTGTTTGAATCGCCCTTGATCTCCTTTTTGCCTCACCCATTTGGTGATAACCCCCTTTGGACTTTTCTCCTGTGCTTTCAGAATGTTATACCAAATTTGCCCTTCCAATCGCTGTTTTTAGGTATAACCGTTAAGGAGGCATTTCATGACAAAAGCAAGACCAGATGGCTATCAGAGTGTCACACCGATGCTCGTGATGAAGGATGCACGCAAGGCGATTGAGTTCTACAAACGGGCCTTTGGCGCAGTGGAGCGGTATGCTATGCCCGGACCTGATGGCAAAGGGGTGATGCATGCCGAGATCATGATCGGCGACTCGATCATCATGATGGGGGAAGAGAACCCTAATGAGCCCTGTAAAAGCGCAGAGACCGCGGGCGGTTCACCGGTAAGTTTCTACCTGTATGTCGAAGACGTGGACAAGGCCTTTCAGACAGCGCTGGATGCGGGCTGTGTTATCAAGATGCCTGTTCAGGATATGTTCTGGGGAGACCGTTTCGGCTCGCTGAATGACCCCTTTGGTTACAACTGGAGTCTTGCCACGCATACCCGTGACCTGACAGATCAGGAGATTCAGGAGGGTGCCAAAGCTATGTTTGCAGAGATGGCAAAGAAATAGAACAGAGGCTTAATCAGCCCGCTCAGGAGAGGTCAGGACCGGATCGTTCGCTCTTCCGGAGCCAAACGAGGCTGAGCTTGCGAGGCACAGACGGCTCACAGAAGAGAATTGACCGGCGGTGTTAATCACAAGATAGTCGCGATATAACAATCCTGCATCGAATGAAAGGAGTTTCAGATGAAATACGTTGACGGGTACGTGATACCGATACCAAAGAAGAACCTGAAGACCTATGCGAAGATGGCCGGGATGGGAGCAAAGTTCTGGATGGACAACGGCGCTCTCGATTATAAGGAATGCGTGGCAGAGGACTTAACGCCCCAGTGGGGCATGCCTTTTTCAAAATTGCTGAAGCTGAAGCCGGGCGAGACCGTGATATTTTCTTATATTGTCTTTAAATCGCGTGCGCATCGTGACCGGGTCAATAAAAAAGTGATGAAAGAGATGGAGAAGATGGGCGAAATGGATATGCCCTTTGACTTGAAGCGCATGGTATACGGCGGATTCCAGGTGCTGGTTGAAGCATAGCGCAGCGCTTTCTTCACGCTTTATGTCTCACGGCCTCTTTTTCTTCAGTTATCCAGATGACCGGAGTGAAGAATATCCTCAACCATCTTATCCGGGGTATAGCTTCCGCTATACAGTGCAGTCAAAGCTCCGGTCAGGAAGGCTATCTGCCGATCAACAGGCTCGGCATCTCCGACCCAATCTTCGACTATCTCCCTGGTTATATCCTTGTTCGCTACCTGGACCTTTCTTGTAAGCGTATTATATAAGTTATCCAATATGGGCATTTGGTATGCCTCCTTTATCTCTGCTTTTATTATACCATGCTGGGCGTCGGGCCTTTTAAGTTTTATCGTTGACTGTGCCGGAGGATGCTGTAAAATGAAACTAAGTAAAATAAGGAGGATACGATGAGCAAGGAAAAGAACAAACAAAAGCCTAACGCAAAGAAGAAAGCACAGCACAGTCTGAAAGAAAAAAGACAGGCAAAAAAAGAGAAGACTGACGGCAAGCCCGGCCAACTGATGTCCAAGTGAAGATGCAATGGGCAGGTCTGCCGCGATGCCATGACCTGCCTGTTTTTTTCGGGAACTGGCAACACTGACCCCCGTAATGCATATGAACGAAACGCGATCCGGCAACGAACTTCACCACGAGATTTTCGGTTCGATCCTTGACAGGACCGAGATGACACCTTTTCTCCTGCGTCCGGCAAATGATTATGCAACCGCACGTGCCCAGGCAGGCCGGATAATGGGCAACCGCGGGTTCGACCTCATAGGCAGCACAGAACTTCAGGAGAGCGAGAGGCAACGGGCAGATGAATATATAAAGCGTGTATACCAATATTTTCTCGACTGGCTCTTCCCCTTTGTGAGAAGGCAGCTGCAGGGACTCGTTGCACTGCAGTCGGCCAACGCAGCCCTCTATGGACAATGTCTGGATGCCATTGCGGAGATCGAGGCGTTCCTGATGAACGCGGAGTTCAGGAGGATCGTGAGCGAAGACCCGCGCCATCTCTTCCTCCTCTCCTCGTCGCGGAGATATCCGCATGTTTTCTACGGTCATGAGGGCAGGGACTTCAACGTTCCGCCCGCATGGCAGCAGATCGCCTGTTCAATGCTCAAGATGGCGCATCTTATCAAGTCAGTGGAAGAAGACAGCCAGGATATCAACGATTATGCCCAGTTGGGCTTTTTTCTGGAGGAACAGGGCCAGAGCCTTGATGACCTGTATCAATATGACTGGGACAATCCAAGGCATATCCCTGACAATGAGCCTGCCCAGAGGGCCTTTGTGAAGGTCTCAAGCTTCTTTTACAAGCTGAAGGAATCGCTCACATTCGATCAAAACGAAGGCTGTCTTGTCTTCAACAGCGGGGATGGCGTAACAGTCCCTATTGCCCAGATCAAGGCCAGACTCAAAAGCCCGGAGAGCATGTTCACCAAGCTCGGCAAAGACCTGGAAGGTGAGGCGTATGATATCCGGGACATTCTGGCGATCACCTTTATCCTCAGGAGCATGGACGACACGCTGAAGCTGTTCCACGCGCTTCAGAAGAGGGGCGTGATCCTGCAGGAGAACACCGCCTCCCATTCGATCACGCAGACCCTTTTCGACAGTCCCGAAAGCATGAAGGAGGCGGTGAGGCGGCTTATGGTCAGTCTTGCGCAGAGCGGCGGCAGATACGAAATGCCGGATGAGGCCGAACTCCTTGCCAATGCCGGGACGTTCTACGAGGCCCTGAGTGTAGACGCTGCAAAGAACCAGCACTCTTCACTTGGACATCGGAAATTCCAGTGCAAGCTCGCCTTCTCCGTGCCGATCCACCATGCAGCTGATACGAACGAGATCATGATACCCGGCACACCGGTCTATACGATGCGCGACCGGGTCAGCAAAAAGACCCAGCAGCATACGCTGGGGGTGGAGCTGCGCATATCAGACGAGCTGAGCTGGCGCGCTTCAGAGATGAAGGGAGAATCCCATCATGATGCGTATAAGTTCCGCCAGCTTGTTGCGGTGATGAACAGGATATTTTCCGGCAGGTTCCCGATAATTGACGAAAGCCTTGCCCGCTTGAGAGCAGACCAGGAAGCCCTTTTCCCTTAGCCGAAAGCCGGCATCACCATACTCTTATGACAAGCTCTGCTCTGACTATCAGGATATAGCGGGTACAACAGGGGGCAGAGACGGAATCGGCAGGATCTCCTTTATCAGGGTTGCCAGATATGCTGTTGCATCTGCTTTCTTCTTGTATGAGCTTTCCCTGTCCGTTATCCGTTCTGCACAAGCAAAGAGGAGACTCATCGTCTCCTCTTTGCTTGTGCAGCGCTATCTGCTTTATTGTCTTAATGCGTTTTGGCTGCTGCCTCAGAAGTATCCTTTGCTGCTGCAGGAGCTGATACGGCCTCTATCGCATATCCTACCCCAGTGCCGACGATCGATCCGAGGACTATGCTCACTGACCCGATGCAGACGACGCCAAGAAGAGTCCCCATGGCTACCGCCATCCTTACAATCACGGTAGGCTCTACAGGGCCGCCCACAAGGTGCTTAAGCACTATCAGTGTCCCGTAGCTCCCGAAGAAAAAGCCGGGAATCAGGCCGAAGGCCAGAAATGCGATCCCGCCCAGTGCTGCGCCGATCTTCGTTCCTACTGCTACCATCTCTTTTCTTGCTTTCATTGCCGTTCTCCTTATTCTGATGTATTTTTATTAGGGTTAATACGCTTTATCTGCTTTTTGCCTCAACTGCGACTGCTCTGCCGGACATGACCGTATCTGCCAAATTTCCCAGAAGCCACCCAAGTGATGAGGCGCCAGTCACCAATAACACGCCAGCCAGGCATACCCCAAGTATCATCGAGGCTCCAACGATCAGTCTTGAAAGTATTGTGGCCTCAAGAGGAAGCCCGAACAGACCGCCGGCTATGTTGATGCCTATCATGCCGCCTATAACTGAACCGGGGAGTAACCCTGCTATTGCAAAGGCCATCAATCCTGCTCCTGCTCCGATGTATAATCCCATTTTCTTCATTGTGTTCGTTTTCATTTTCGTATCCTCCTTTTGTTGATCTTGAAAGTATATAAGCAGGCTTCATGCCAACTGCAGAAGAGTTGTTTTTAAAGGATTCTTCCTTGAGGAACCTTTGCAACTCTGCGAAATGGAGAGATCTTTTTGCAGTCCTGCGAAGGATTGGCATGCGCCGCATTCAGGAATTAATCCTCTCCTTTGAAACAGTGACCCCGATGGATGCCGTAAAGGATATGCCCCCTGACTGACTGTGCGGTGATTGCTATTCTGATGTAATTACAATATAATTACATCAGAATAGCAGATCCAGGAGGTGCAGGATGAAAGTAAGCATTGTATCGATCGGTAACTCAAAGGGAATAAGAATTCCAAAGTCCATTCTTGGGCAGTGTAATTTTAATGATGCTGCCGAACTTGAAGTGGAAGATAACACGCTTGTGATCAAACCGATAAAGAAAAAAGTCAGGGAAGGGTGGGATAAGGCATTCAGGGTAATACATGAACGCAAAGAAGATCTCCTGCTTTTGGATGATTCATTGGGTATCGATATGAAAGACTGGGAGTGGTAGCATGCAATACGACGTTTATCTTATCAACCTGGACCCGACCATAGGGCATGAAATAAAGAAGACAAGGCCATGCCTTATCATATCGCCAGATGAGTTGAACGATAATCTGCAGACCGTTATTATGGCGCCGATGACGACCAGATCCCATGACTATCCCACAAGGGTTAAGCTGGTTTTTCAGAATAAGACCGGGTGGATCGTTCTGGATCAGATAAGAACGGTTGACAAAAAGCGCCTGGCGAAACGGCTCGGTTTGATAGATAAAAAAACTGTTCAAAAAGTTAAGTCAATTATCAAAGAGCTGCTGGTAGATTGAGCTGGTGCGGAAGCTACTGATGTTCGTGGACGGTTTCTTCAACTACAAGAAAATACTATTGCCTATTGGTAACTTATATGTTACTTTATGGACAGTAAGTGGCTGAGCGGAAGGTCGTCGAATATCTGCGCAATGGGGTATCACCCTTTGGTGCATGGTTCGCGGGGATTGATGCTCACGCTGCAGCCAAGGTTGCAACTGCCGTGTATCGTATGGAGCAGGGTAATTTTTCGAACGTAAAGGCCGTAGGGAAAGGCGTATCGGAATTTAGACTCGATTTTGGTGCTGGATACCGGATCTATTTCGGACAGGAAGGCACGAGGATAGTCATTCTGCTCGGAGGCGGCAGCAAGAAGACGCAGGAAAAAGACATCAGGACAGCCCAGACATTGTGGACTGAATACAAAGCAGAGAAAGAAAAAAGGAAGTGAGGTGAGCGCATGCCTGTTACGCGTAAATTCCGTGCAACCATTTTATCACGGGCCGAATCCGACCCGGTATTCCGCAGGCAGATGCTGATCGAGGCGGTGAACGAACTGCTTGCAGGAGACCTCGAAGCAGGCAAGGCCATGCTGCGGGATTATATCAACGCTACGATCACGTTTCAGGGATTGGCCAAAAAGCTGAAGAAGTCTGATAAAAGCGTCCACCGCATGCTCGGACCTCGCGGCAACCCAAGGGCCGGCAACATCGTTGAGATCATCAAGATCCTCCAGTCGTATGAGCGGGTTAAGCTCCGCGTGGAAGCGCATAAAGCTGCGGCGTAAGCAAAGTATCGGGGCGGGGATGTCTGGAGGGGGAAGAATGGGGATGGAAATTAAACAGTCCGAGAAGAAACTGCTACTGAAGATTGTCCCGCTGCTTCTCATCGCCGGCTATCTTGTCTATTTCTATATGGGCAATGCAATGGCCTTGAAGGACATGCATGGTGCGGAATGGATAACCAGCGACGCGCAGGGCAGGCTCTGCTTCGTGTATCACGGTGATGTGTACCGGTTTGATCCTGCAGGTGATTCGCTGACAACCCTCATCCGGACCGGGGTGAGAACCGCTCCGGGGGATGTGATGGACATCACCCTCGGTCCTGCGGGTGATATCTTGCTGACTGAGCCCCGAAGCCGTGAAATCCGTATCTATACGCCCGAAGGAACATTGTCCCAAACCCTGCCCGGCAGCTTCAGGGAAAATGCCAAGATCGCGGCCGACGACAAGAGGATCTATCTTGCGGACATGCAGGGCAACCGCGTTATCGCCCTGGACAGAGCGCGCGGGAATATCCTATGGGAAAACACCGGTTATATTATCCCGGACGCAATTGATCTTCGGAATAACATTGTCTATGTGTCGGACGAGGACAAGAATATGGTGCGGATGTTGGCAGCCGAAGACGGCCATGTCATTAAGGATATCCAGATGCGATTATCGGGGTATACCTTCGGAAGTGCGGTCCTTGCGCTCAGCGACGAGGCTCTCCTGCTGGCGCAGGCATATTCACGAGACGGACTCCTGCAGAAGTATTTCGTTACAGGAAGCTTGATGCAGACAATCAAGGGCCCTGACGGCTTCATGCCTGCTGATATGACCGTCACGCCGTCAGGTGAAGTGATCGTCACGGATGATACCAACTATACGTTTTATCGGGTACAGAACGACGGCCTTGTACCAATGCAGTCGGAGCAGCTCCGCACTCTGTTTGAAGGCGATCTCGCGATGAAGAGCAGGCTGAAGAGCAATACAGTCTACAGCCGCCTCCTGCTGCTTGGCTGCGCTGCGGCGCTGATCGGTATATTAGTCTATCACCAGAAGACCACGAAAGAGTCTGAAGGGGCTTCTGGACCACGATATGGCAGTCCCGTGCAGCAGACCGCCATAAAGAGCAGCCCGACCCCCTCACAGACCGTAGATCAGGAGGTCATGACCATCAAGCCGAAGCAACAGAATATCTCGTCGCTGCTGCTCAGGCTGCTGCTCATCATCCCTATCGGGATCGTGTTGATCTTAAACAAGCCGCATCATACAGTTCGGTACTGGGGTAACGTAGGCATCTTTGTAATGGCTGCATCGGTAATCTGTATAACCCTTGTGCGGGAATTGTCTGCACGCCGCAGGGGCGCAGACCCGAATGCGCGATTTCTTCTGAAACTGACGCCGCAGGGATTTTATGTAGGCGATACATTACACGCGTGGCACACAATAGCCAGTTTCGGCGTGCAGGGCAGCTCCGCCAAACTGTTTGCGTCACTGGAGGGCATGCGGGTTGTCTACTGGAAATATAAGCCCGGCCAGAGAAAAGCCATAATGCGGTTCTTGGCAGGATATGATGCGGCACTGGAACCACGGTATGAGATGGAGCCGGGTAAGATCGCGGAACATCTGAACAACTGGAAGACAAAATATACCGGCCAGAACACAGAGATAGAGAAGGGCAGGGGGTTGAACCGAAACCTGACGGCAAAGGATGTCGTCCTCCTGATCGGCACCGCGCTGCTGATCTTCGGTGCTGCCATAGCGCTGGTCTTCGTGTTCGGCGGAAAGTGATGGATGCGGGCAGAATGATCTCGGGCTTTGGGAATGTCTCGGCTGGGGCACACTTGGGTGGTGCATTGATAGGTCTGCTTTCTGGTGGGCAACCAGACCCGAACAAACCGAGCCAGATTACGCTCTATAATGTCTGATATAATCAGCGCATGGTCGTGGCGCTCAATGAGCACTGGCAGTGGGTTGGGGATATGGCCGCAAGGACTGTTGTTGTGGATACGAAGGAGAGGTAGATAGATTAGATTGATATGCGTAGGAAAACATGGTTAGAAACAACGTCCCCAAGTTAGTCCCTTTGGATACGAAGGAGAGGTAATTGCAGAAGTTAACTAATTCAACAACCGCACCCAAGTGTAAGGTATAGGCGGTGATAGTGAATAAAGAAGCAACAATTACACTATTTATATTTATTGTAGTCTTAGTTATGGCCTATTTAATGGCGCAGCTGATTAGATATTTTCAGAGAAAATATAATCAGGCAAAGGAGATTAGAAGGGGCTCCGTTCTTTTAGTTATCGAAGAGTTTGAGAAGGATAGACTTAATGAATCATTAAGGAATCGTCTCAGACGCTTAGGATTAAAGCTGAGTCGTCCGAACAAGTTTTCTCTGTTTTCTTCCCTGTCCTTTATCATATTACTCTGGTTCCTACAGTGGATAGTTGGCAAATGGATACCCACTAATCCTCAGAGCCCGGCAGTAGTTGCTGTTTCGAATGATCTCTTAACGCTATGGCAAGTGCAAGTGGGTCTTGCCGGGGCCGCGCTGCCAATTCTTATTTTCATTATCGAAATGACAAAGGATGAAGGATCTGCAGTAACAAAAAGCTCTGAAGTTCTTATCAGGGAAACATGGATATTCCCGATAATTGTTCTTGCTCTGTCGTCTGCAGTTAAGGTTGGAATTGATATCTTTGTAACGTGTAAGACACCGATTGTGGAAGTATTCAATCTGCTTATCTTCTGCTTATGTGTTTTCGTCACAATCTTTGCATATTACAGAGCATTGAGATTAATGTTCAATCCTGGTCGATTGAGATCCAAGAGCATAAAACTTCTAAAAGAGAAAATGGAAGAAAGTATAATCAAAAGTGCAGAGACGAGACTGGGCAACAACTGGATGTTTCGTGAGCTAAATGAGGCCGGGATCAGTTGGCACTTATCAGGAGTTGACCGAAGTGAAAAAGAAAAGTATTTCATTGTTTATGCCTCGCAAGTCGGCTACATTGTAGACATCAACGTTGAGCATTTCAAGAATTTCAAGAAGATTCTCAAATGGAAGCCATCACGGATAGAGCCAGGCGTGGTTTCCAATACGAGTTCAGTGATTTTGGAGGAAGGCAATAGGGGCTTAGGTGAAAGTAAGGGAATATTCTTTGTTAATCAGTTTAGGGACTACGTTAGAGATAATAGTAGGGAATTAATTCTCATTGAAAAAAATGCTTTAGAACCAAATTCATTTGATGAAGCAGAGGCAGATTACTGGGCTAACAAAAAGATATTCAAAATTCGGAGCGAAGATGAGGGCTAACTTCAGCAATATTCATTCGGAGCTAGCATTTTTGACTGACAACCTTGTCAGTGCAATTAAGAACGAAAAAGCGGGTTCAGTTAAAGAATTGCTGAGTGTATATAGAGACCTGGTGGAAACCTTTGTAAAAAAGCTTAAGCAGTTGGGAGCAGATTATGACATGGTTACCGCGCAAAAAGAATTGAGTTCATTTGAGCAAGGTTGGCCAGAAATGCGTTGGCTTAATGACGCAATTCGAGAAATGCTTGATGAAGTATTTAGAATTAAGAACTATAAAATACTGCGTGATGTCATATATTTCCCATTGTCAGTAGCACATATCGCTCTTGTTGAAAAGGATTACTACACATATCATGAAGGTCTCAAGTGGATTCCCTATATGATAACTTGTGCGTCCAAGATGACTGATGAGAAAGTTGGCAAAAGTATTATAGATACAATTAGCCTGCATCTGCGCGAATTAGCTGATTTCTATTTAGGGCATCTGATTAAAAAGGAAGAAGCTCCAGAGGATATTGCTCGGTTAAAAGAACTGGCTGGAGGATTGATTCGTATATTCAGTCAGATATTAAAGTCTGCCTATGATGAAAATGATTTAGATAGTTTCATTAAGTTTAATGGAAGACTTAGTAAACTTTTTCAATATACCTTCGATGACGCTGCTGAATATATTCTCAAGAGAGATGAAGAATTACTTGAACAGGAAATTTCTCCGGAAGCACGACAAGAAAGAGAAGAAAAACTATCGATTGACAAGGCCTTGTACAAAGCTGGCCAATATCTAAATGAGAGGCGTTTAGAGCTACGTTATGGACTCCAGAGTTGGGTCGTTAAAGAATATTTATCAGATGAAATTCCCCAAGATAAAGCAGTATCTTTCTATAAGGAACTGGGCGGATACGGTGACATCAAAAAGCTAACAAATATTTATTTTGCCTGTTCTCAGCGTGAAGTCGAAAGCTTTTTTGGTTGGGATTGGTGGGGATTTCGGGATACTGATGGCGAGGTAGTTGTCTGGGGGTCAGATATGGGGCATTCTATGTTGTTTTGCTTGAAAGCCTTAGAAATTCTTCAAAATGTATCCAGTGAACAATACGACAATTACAGAATTCCTGAAAACAAAGCTTTTATTTATAAATCTGAGGAACTACTGAAAATATTGAAGGAGATTGATGCGGCCCGACCTAAGTGGGAACCATTAATAGGGTTGCAGGCGCTTGATGCATCTCCTATTCTTAGTAAATTGATTCAAGATTCAGCGGAGCGTCAAAAAGAAAATGAGTTAAACACAATTATTAAAGCAGATATAGATCCAGAATATTCTGAGCAGTTTAAAAAGAATATAATCAGAGGATGGAAAAAGAATGCATCAATGAGAAATATCATAAGGGAATTTGGAGTATACAAGGATATTCCTGAAATTGCACCTGAAAATCTACCATTAATGGGATACAACATAGCAGACAGAAAAGATATTTATGTCAAAGATTCCTCAATATATAATAAGGATTGGGGTGACCATTTTGGGGCAGGATTAGCGGATAGTGAAAGTCAACTTGTCGCCGAGGGAATCTTCAAATCAACAACAACCTTAGGGAGAAGGTCTGTAATAGGTAAGCAGCTTGAATTAATAGATGAGGCCATAGAGGCATTGCAAGCATCAAATTATCATCCGAATATAATCTTGCTGTTCAATAGCTGGAATATCAGAATGCTGATGACTAATTCGGAAAAATATAAGAGACTGGATCTTGCTAACTCGCATTCGTTGGCCGTATCCGGATATTACGGGGATATCCCTGTCTGCGAACTTAACAAACGAGGCGAGCGAGGCATATTAGTTGTTGCTGATTTAAAGAGACTTGGCGTTTGGAAACAATATGAACCGAGACAGCTAATTTCCGGCGAAGAGCGACTTGAAGTATTTACTTTTTTGCTAAGGAAATATGATGAGGCTATGGCAGAAGATTTGTTAGCGAAAAATCAGGATTGGCTTAAAAATCCTAAAACAGGTTTGCCAAGAACGCACGAAGAAGGCGTACGCGAAATATTACAAAGAGTACACTTGCGAATTCTTGAGCAATATGAATATGTAGTAGAAGATTCTAATGCTGGCTTCAAGATCAATATGGGGAAGGATTGGTGAAACTAACGGTGGGGTCAGACTTGCTTATTGACATTGAGAAACAATTGGGGACACATCCCAATTTATTTATCAGATCAATGAGTGAAAGCCAAATTGGGGTGGGACTAAATCCTGCCATCTGAAGCATTGATCAAATGCGGCATGGAAGGCCAAAGAGAAGGGCTGGATCTACCCTTTGCGGCGTGAAGCTATCGCGGCCTGGATCCCGCTCGGGTTGAATCCTCTGACAATAATCCCTTCGACATCAATTAGCGGCACTCCCTTGGAGCCGCCGCTCTTCTGAAGCATTTCCCCGTTTTTTGATTTGTCGGTATCAATGTTGTACTCCACGAAATTGGCGCCGATGGATCTGAGATATTCATTGGCCTTTTTGCAGTATGGACACCAGTCTGTCATATAGACGATGACCCGAATGTCGCTGACCTGACGCTCGGAGGCAGTCTTCTTATCCTTGTCTCCTCCCGATGGTCTTGCATGGACAGAGGGCTCCTGAGGAGGCACTTGAAACATCTGGTTATTCTTCGGCTGTATCTCTTTTGCTTTTACACCTGATGACGGGGAGTCAGAGTAGACAATATTGCCGTTACTGTCTTTCCACTGATACATCTCTGCCGAAACAGGCTGCAGCAAAAACAGCAAAGCAGCGCATATGAGGATAAGCAGACTTGGGCGGTTAATCATGGGACAAGTTTAACTAACGGCATTAATTTATTCAATAATAGGGTCTCTCAGGGGGCAGGTCTGTACTCTTCACAAAATCAATCATCAATGTCTGATCAGGCATTAATCTGCAGGCGATTAATGTTTAAAAAACGCGTCGATTTAAAAGTCTTCTTCCATATTCTTCAGCCGTTCGGCAGGGTCATAGAATAAAACAATCGAAAAAGGTGGAGAAGACAAAAAGACAATTTCCTTGTAAAATAACAAGTAAGATTTAGAGGAGGTGTTTCATATGGCCGTAACGACAGCAAAGAAGATTGACCCGGAAGATTACATCCTTTCAGTCCTTTCCCCGGAAGAACGTCTTGATGCTGCTTTTAAAGTCGCAAGGGAGGCATTTAAAGGCGCCAAACTGACGATAAAAGATGTCGACAATGCGATAAAAAAGGTTCGGAGAAATACCTACGAAAAAAAGAAATAATATAGTCGTCGACACGGGCATCCTTATATCTGCGTTTGCTTTCGGCGGCGTTCCTGAAAAGGCTGTGAAGAAGGCGCTTGAAGAGGGAGATATATTCGTGTCTCCAGACCTATTGGCCGAATATCGCAATGTTCCGTTAGAGCTGGAGGCGGAAGGGAAGATTTCACATCTTCAATTTGAGGCCCTGATTTCAGGAATTGCCTCCTTTGTTGCAAATGCAAAGGTTGTGTTGTCTCGTAGACGGTTAATGCTTTGCAGAGACGAGAAAGATAATATGGTTCTTGAATGTTGCCTTGAAGCAAAAGCTTCAATTCTCATAACAGGAGATAGAGACCTCCTCGAAATTGTGAATCTGCCCTTCAGCTTGCGAATACTGGTGCCGAAAGAATATTTGATGCTTAACCAATAAATTTAGAAGAACCTCTTAGTAAAACCCCTTAGGTGCAGGTCCTCACTCTTCACAAAATCAATCATCAATGTCTGATCTGGCATTAAGTCTGCACAAGGCCTTTAGGGTCAACACTCTTCACATCTTCGTATCTACAAGCCGTATCAGTGCCATGCCGAATGAAAAGGCATATGCATAGAAGAACACCCAAGTGATATAATTCAAGCATAACTGGCAGGAGGAATATTACATGCTTGCATATAAGAGAGTAGTAACGGTTAAGGAAGCCGGGAGCATTGTTTTGAAAGACCTCCCGTTACAGCAGGGACAGAGAGTTGAGGTCGTCGTATTTGCAGATGAAGAAGGACAAAAAGAGCGCCTCAAAAATCTGCGGGCTCTTCTCAAAGAGACACAGGGACTACCTCAGGCAAAAGCCATAAGCGACGATGAGATAGCAGAAGAGGTTGCCGCATACCGTGCAGTGATTTCAGCCATGCCCAGAAATTAATGAATACGACAATCATTTCGGTCTCGAAGTTTAAGGAAAAGGTCGTCGATAAATCCGCTTAGTGACAACCCCTTAGGTGCAGGTCCACACTCTTCACAAATCAATCAGCAATGTCTGATCTGGCATTAAGCCTGAGGCCCATAAATAATTAAGGACCTATGCCTTGCAGGCTGTCGTGGATTGGCACTGTAAAGAAAAAAGTTGATCCCTGTCCCTGATCTGAAGTGACCCAGATGCGGCCGTTGTGGCGCTCGACGATCTTCTTGCAGGTGGCCAGGCCGATACCGGTACCGTGAAACTTGTCCTTATGGAGCCGCCCGAACATCTCGAAGATATGCTCCCGCTCTTCTGGCGGGATGCCAATGCCATTGTCGCGGACCGAAAATATCCACTCTCCCTCTCCCCTGACGGCACTGACATGAATGACAGGGGCCTTATCTTCGCAAAACTTCAGGGCATTGCCGAGAATGTTCTGCATCAGTTGGACCATCTGGACCTGGTCTGCCATGACTTCAGGGAGAGGGTCAGCGGTAATTGTTGCCTGTTTCTGCTCAATCCTTGTCGAAAGGTTTTCGACAGCCCTGCTGAGAACAGCATCGCAGGCGACTTTCTCAAATGGCCTCGCCTGGGTCCCGACCCGGGAATAGATGAGGAGGTCACTGATCAGAGCCTGCATCATGGTGAGTTGTTGAAGCGACTTCTCGATAAATTCGTTGGTCTCCTCAGGATGCCCTTTCGTGATCCTGCGCTGGAGGAGTTTGATATTGCTCGCTACGGAAAGGAGGGGCTCCTTAAGGTCGTGGGAAGCGACATAGGCAAATTGTTCCAATTCTTCATTTGAGCGCCTCAGCTCTGCCACTATTTTCTGGAGCCCTGTTTCGAACCTCTGGAAGATGAAAAAGAGATAGGGGAGCGTGATCAGGTATGCGCCGAACCTCAAAACATGCCAAAGCCACCAATTCAGAGACCATAGTTCGGACGCTGGAAAGAGGACTCCGGCCAGGCCGAAGAGCAGGCATAGGTTCAGGAAGATAAGTTCATCCGGCCGCCCCCTGGCGAGAAACATCCTGAGAAAATTGGCTGCAGCAATCAAAAAGAATATCCCGCCCGCAAGATTTATGGCCATTGCAGAGACAGTAAACCGGCCTTCTTTTACCATGAGCGGAAGGATATGCGGGTGATATGCGCAGAGAGACCCCAAAATTAAGCCGGACAGGGCAATGGCAGCGGGCGGGAAGAAGGCAACAACCGGCCTTACCTTCCTGTCCCTGATGAGCGTAAGGACAAAGAATAACCCGCCGGCAAAGGTGGCGACGCTCCTGAACCAGACAAAGGCGACGCCTGGTGTTGAAGATGCGTGAAAGAGGTCGAGGGTCCCCATTGAGGCAAAGGCACAGCTTATCCAGACACGATGCGCAGTGTACCCCTCATATCGCTGAAGGAGGAGAACGAGTATGGCGAGACAGAGAGCGGCCAAAGAGCCCATGGCTTCAATGGAAGAATGGAGCGGTTCATGTATCCAGTATTTGCCGGACAGATAGAAATTGACCACGGTACTCCCGGATAGGGAAGCAATGATCATTATGCCGATTATCATAAGGCCGAGCCTGATTACGATGTTGTTCCTGCGGTACATGCTGCCTCCCTTCTCCGCCAACCAACAGGTCCGAACGGCCGCGGCATCTGTCCGGAACTTTAGCCCTGCTATATAATTTCATGATAGCACAGAATTCTTCAGCCATTCAGCCGGGCTGCCTGCCCCATCATGCCGTAACTGACAAAGGCTATAAATGGCATACACTTTTTAGCTGAATTATTGACATGCCTGAACAAAGTGATAAGATGAGGACATAAATCCGATCTGTCGGTAATTCTCTATCCATAGGAAGAAGGGAGGTGAAAAAGGATGAAAAAGACACTGTCCAAAGAAGCCCTCGCTCAAGAGGCCACTTACTGGGATAATCTGAAGAAGGCGACGAAAGAAAATCCTGGCAAGGTATGTCACAAGTGAAAGGGTTGAAAGAGCTGACGTTGCCGGTCTGGCAACCAGAAGAAGAGTGGCAGATATGAAAAGTCGTTGTCCGTTATTTCCTGAAACGCTTTCAAATCTGCCATTTTTTGCAATAGCAGGGAAACTGTTTTCTCAATCAAATAATAAGTTTGGGAAATGAAATGCCGGTAATTGATCCATTTGAGTTCTTTATCCAGCTGCACCTTACGGAACGCTGCAACCTCAGATGCAGGCACTGCTATCAGACTGACGACCGGCCGGAAGAGATGTCATTGGCCGAAATAGTCGCACTGATCGATGAGGTCTCAGGCATGCTTGATGACTGGAGGCAGGCATATGGCATTGCCCTTTCTTCGAGCTTTACGGTCACCGGAGGTGAACCGTTTCTGAGACAGGATTTTTTCGAAGTCCTGGAAGAATTAAGAAAGGGTCGAATTGATACCTATATTCTTTCGAACGGTACACTGATAACTCCGGAAATTGCCCAAAGACTTGCCGCAATCGGGGTAAAGGGCGTGCAGATAAGCATCGAGGGCCCGGAGGCCGTGCATGACAGCATCAGGGGAGCAGGCAGCTTTGCATCATCGCTTAAGGGCATCCGGAATATTCTCGATTCCGGCATAGAGCTGACGTTGAATACGACCCTCTCTGAACTGAACGCAGACTGTTTCATGGACGTGATAGACCTTGCATCTTCAACCGGTGCGCAGCGCGCAGGCTTTTCGAGGCTTGTGCCTTCAGGAGGCGGTTCAAAGATGCTGGGCAAAATGCTGACGAACGATGCCGTGGAGCAGATGTACGATAAAATCTTTGCTTTGAAAACTCCGGGGTTGAAGATCGTGACCGGAGACCCTGTTGCTTCACAGTTCAGAAACCCTGCCGGAGAAGATGCTGTTGAGCCTGTTCCCTCAGGTGGGTGTGCTGCCGGGGTCTCGGGCCTGACCATACTTCCCGATGGTACCATTACGCCCTGCAGGAGGATGCCGGTCCCTATCGGGAATGTAAAAACAGACTCCCTGAGAGAGCTCTGGGCAACATCAGAAACGCTGAACGCATTAAGGGACAAGACCCGGTATAACGGCAAGTGCGGCTCGTGCTCAAAGTGGTCTGCCTGCAGAGGGTGCCGGGCAATTGCATTTGCGTATTCACTGGCCCAGGGCAATGGCAGTTTTCTTGCGGAAGACCCGCAGTGTTTTCTGTAATCATGGCAATGTAGTAGAAGGGAGTGTCATGGATAGATACGATGTTGTTGTTATAGGCGCCGGAGATGTCGGTCTCGGGATCGCCTTTAATGCAGCATCTGCAGGACTGAAGGTTGCGCTTATCGATAAGGGGTATGTCGGAGGGACCTGCGTAAATTACGGATGTGTTCCCTCCAAGACGCTCATCTATACGGCAGACAGGATTCTGGAAACCCTCGAAAATGCAAAACTCGGCATTCATTCAACGATAACCGATATCGATTTCAATGCAATCATGCAGAGGATGAGGACTGGTGTTCTCAGCGGAAGGACGTCTATAAGAAATGCGATCGAGGACTCTGGAAAGATCGCACTGATAGAGGGGGAAGCCCATTTTATTGACGATCATACCGTTCAGGCCGGTGAGAGGAAGATCAGAGGGAAGAAGATCTTTATCGCCTCCGGCGCCAGAGCCGCGATCCCCATGATTCAAGGTCTGGATTCAGTCCACTATCTGACGAATGAGACGCTGCTTCAACTCGAAAAGCAGCCTGAAAGCATGATCTTTATCGGTGGAGGCTTTGTAGCCGTCGAATATGCACATTTCTTCGCTGCGCTTGGAACGAGGGTCACGATCGTCGACAGGAACAGGACCCTCCTGCATTTTGAAGAGCCGGAGATCTCTGAATTGTTAAGGAAGGAGATGGGGAAACGCATTGTCCTTCATTTAGGGGTCGAGACGATCGAAATAAAACGGACTGACAACGGCAAGGAGCTGCTTGTGCGGGACATTGAAAGCGGGCAGGAGACAAGGATCCGGGGGGAAGCGGTTATGGTCTCTGCAGGCAGAAGATCGAATGCAGACCTTCTGAAGCCGGAAAACGCAGGGCTTGAGACTGATGGGAAGAATTTCATAAAGGTTGACGAATACCTGCAGACGAACAGAAAGCATATCTGGGCAGTCGGTGATGCAACCGGCAGGGCGATGTTCACCCATGCCGGAGACAAGGAGGCTGAAATTGCCTGGCACAATGCCACTAACCGGAAGAAGATCAGAATGAATTTTGGGCTTGTGCCCCATGCGGTTTATACGAATCCCCAGATTGCCTCGGTCGGCATGACCGAGCAGCAGGCACGAAAGGAGCATGAGATCCTCGTGGGCCGCGCCCAATATTCTGATACGGTTATGGGTGCGGCAATGATTGAGCAGGCCGGCTTTGCAAAGGCGATCGTTGAAAAGAATACGATGAAGATCCTCGGGTTTCATATCATAGGCCCGCATGCTGCCATACTCATACAGGAGGTGATAAATGCCATGACAAACGGCGGTGATATGAAGACCATAACCGGCAGCATGCATATATTCCCTGCCCTGTCCAATGTTGTGTCTGAGGCATTCGGGAACCTCGAATAATACAAAATCTGCAATTGGTCTCATCTCATGCTGCATTGCAGGGATGCAGCTCATTGACATGCCTTGACAAAGTGATAAGATTTAGACAGAGTTCCGGATCAGGATACCGGGAGTGCTTATGAGGAGAAGTCTGAAGATGGAGATCTATGCAGGCACAAGCGGATACGGGTATAAAGAATGGAAAGGGCTTTTTTATCCTGAAAAGATCTCTCCCAAAGAGATGCTTCACTTCTATGCAGAACGGCTCAATGCGGTAGAGATCAATAACACCTTTTATCACATGCCGACAGCAGATGTCCTCGATTCCTGGGCAGAGCAGGTCCCTGCCCACTTTGTCTTCGCGGTCAAGGCGCCGCAGGTGATAACCCATTTCAGACGGCTGAGGCATGTGAGTGAAGAGGCCCGGTATCTCTTCGGGACCCTGCCTGTCCTGGGGAGCAAACTGGGGCCTGTCTTTTTCCAGTTCCCGGAGAGTTTTCATGCTGACAAGCCGCTGCTGGAGGCCTTTATCAGCCTGATACCGAACGATATATCCGCTGCCTTCGAGTTCCGCCACCCCTCATGGCTCGAAAATGAGATCCTGGACCTCCTGCGCTCGCGTGGCTGCTGTCTCTGTATTGCTGACACTGATGAAAGCCCGGCAGACAAGATCATCTCTACTGCAGCGTGGGGATATCTGCGTCTGCGCCGCGCCGACTATACGGACGCAGACATGTCAGGCTGGCTCGAAAAGATCACTGCACAGAACTGGAAGAAGGCCTTTGTCTTTTTCAAGCACGAGGATGAGGCCAAAGGGCCGCATAGTGCGATGCGCTTTCAGGAGCTTATTGCATCAGGAACGGGAGGCATCAAGGGATGAACTGCTCGCGGCGATGGCGATCAGAGAACATTTCGGAGAGAGCCGCGGAGGATATTCATGGCAAATAAAGCGATCTGGAAGGGCTCCATCAATTTCGGCGATATTAATCTGCCGATAAAGCTTCATACTGCGGTCAGGGAAGAACGCATCCAGTTTCACCTGCTGCATAAGCGTGATAAAGTGAAACTGCACCAGAAGATGATCTGTGCCTATGACAAGGAACCGGTGCCTGTTGAGGCGCAGGTAAAGGGGTTTGAACTGGAGGAAGGAAAATATATCATCATGGATCAGGCAGAGCTTGAACAGGCCGATCCAAAGAGCAGCCGCCTGGTGGAGGTCCATGATTTTGCAAAGACCGCTGAGATCGATCCCCTGTATTTTGAACACGTCTATTATCTCGAACCGGACGCAGGTGCCAAAGGGTACAGAGCCCTTGCCGAGGCCATGGAGAGGCTGGGCGTTTCAGGCATATGCACGTGGGTCATGAGGAAAAGGCCGTATCTGGGCGCCTTGCAGTCGAGGGGGAATGTCCTGCGGCTGACGACCCTGAGATATGCAGATGAAATCATTGCTGCAAGCTCCCTTGAGCTGAAGGCGCTTCCCCTGACCGAAAAAGAACTGAAGATCGGCATAGAGCTGATCAGTCAGCTGACCGTACCCTTTGAACCGCAGAAGTTCGTCAACCAACACCAGAAGAGATTACAGCTGCTGATCGACAAAAAAGTCCGCGGCGAGAAGATAACGATCCTGCAGCCGAGAAAACTGAAACCGACGTCACCGGACAACCTTCTCAAGGCCCTTGAGGCGAGCCTGAAGAAGGTGGCATGACATGAAGAAGCCGGAAGTAAAACGGGTGCGGACGAAATCGTCCCCTGTCCGCGCGTCAGCAATGGCCGGTCAGTCCATATGGAACGGGACGATCAGCTTCAGCCTTGTGGCGATCCCGGTGCATATGGTCAAGGCTGTTGACAGCGGCCGCGTCTCGTTCCGTATGCTCCACAAAAAGGATTTTTCCCCGCTGCAGAGACGGATGTTCTGCCCAACAGAAGAAAAAATAGTCCCGCCGGATGAGATCGTCAGAGGCTATGAGACCGGACCCGACCGCTTTATCCTGATCACT
>JACRHC010000108.1 GCA_016217675.1 Nitrospirota bacterium | reverse complement strand
CTCATCCGGGTTTTAACGTCAGGTTTTTTATTCGCGGAAGGTTATGCCTATCACGCGGGGTTGTTTTTTTGCTTGCAGAGATACTGTAGTAACTTACAAAAACCGATTTATCTTTGTCAAGAGAGCACTTTACAATTCCTTGCTGCACATGATAGATTTCACTATGAAATACGGGGAGAAATCTATTCAAAAGGCGAAGCTTGAGATATGGGACAATCCGAACCCGGAACGTGATTATGAGATCAATATCAGCTATCCGGAATTTACCTGCCTCTGTCCGCGGTCCGGATATCCTGATTTTGCGATAATTACTGTACGTTACGTCCCTGATAATAAAATTGTTGAGCTGAAATCTCTGAAGCTCTACCTTAACTCTTTCAGAAATACATACATATCCCATGAAGAGATCGCAAATAAGGTCTTTAGCGAACTCGAAAAGAAGCTGAAGCCGAGATTTCTTGAGGTTGTCGGCGATTTCAATCCCCGCGGCAACGTCAAGACTTTTATTAGGGTAAGCTCTGAGAAGAGAGAAACCAGCTAAAGGCCAAGGGAAGATTTTGCCCGTTCGATAAAGAGCTTCATTTTTAGATGATCTTTTTTTCGCTTCTCCCTCTCGACTCCGCTGCTTACGTCAACTCCATAGGGTTTAACATGGGCAATGGCATCCCGGACATTGTCGGGCGTTAACCCTCCTGCAAGGATGATCCTGCCGAACTGTTTTGCCTCAACTGCAATGTCCCAATTGAATTTCTGGCCTGTGCCGCCAAGGGCATCCGTTGCATACGCGTCAAGGAGAAAGGCAGAGACAATACTTTTGAAAGTCTTCAAGGGCTCAAGGCTGTCGATTGATTTTACCCTGATCGCCTTAATGGTCCTCCGGGAAAATTGACATACCTCAGGCTTTTCATCCCCATGGAGTTGAATAACGTCGATGCCTGCATCGATTATTGCCGAACGGATCATTTCCGGGGTCTCGTCAACAAAAACTCCGGCCGTGGTAATGAATGGGGGAAGTGTGCAGATGATCGATTTCGCCTGCTCCACCGTGACGCAACGGGGACTTCCCTTAAAGAAGACAAAACCCAGTGCATCTGCACCGAAATCGATCGCAGCCGCTGCATCCTCGATATTCGTTATTCCGCAGATCTTGACCCGTACCATAGCGCAACCTCATCCGGCTGCAGGCTCAGGGCAGACGGCAAAACTTTTGCCATCTGCCCTTTGTCCTTTGCCTTATTTATATTACCGGCAGCTTTTTAAGCGCTTCCTTGATCATTGCCTCAGGATATTCATAGTCCTGCAGTTTACCCGCCAGATAGTCCTGATAAGCGGTAAGGTCGAGGTATCCATGACCGCTCAGATTGAAGAAGATCGTCTTCTGTTTTCCCTCTTCCTTTGCCTTTAGTGCCTCATCAATCGCCCCCTTGATTGCATGCGAACTCTCCGGAGCAGGGATGATGCCTTCTGTCTTTGAAAATTTGATCGCAGCCTCAAAGCATGCCGTCTGGCCATAAGCTACTGCCTCGATCAGCTTGTCGTGATAAAGCTGGCAGATAAGTGGTGAGTCTGCATGGTACCTTAGACCGCCTGCATGGATTCCCGGCGGCATGAAGTCATGGCCGAGGGTATACATCATCATAAGTGGCGTCAAACCTGCGGTGTCACCAAAGTCATACCTGAATTCTCCCTTGGTAAGCGTTGGGCAGGAGGAAGGCTCCACAGCAATAATGCGCGTCTGTCTGCCGCTAATCTTGTCCTGGAGAAAAGGAAACGCTACGCCGCCGAGATTGCTTCCCCCGCCGCAGCAGCCGATGACAATGTCAGGATAGTCTCCGACCATCTCAAACTGTTTTTTTGCCTCGAGTCCGATCACGGTCTGGTGCAGCACAACATGGTTGAGAACTGACCCGAGTGCATAGTTTGTGTCATTATGCGTTGCCGCATCTTCAACAGCCTCTGATATGGCGATGCCAAGGCTCCCCTCGCTGTTAGGATCCATCTCAAGGATCTTTCTGCCCGAATTCGTCAATGTCGAAGGGCTGGGATGCACAGTCGCTCCCCATGTCTCCATCGCAATTCTTCTGTAAGGCTTCTGGTTATAGCTCACCTTGACCATATAGACCGTTACTTCGAGCCCGAACATTGTGCCTGCGAGCGCCATGGAGGATCCCCACTGGCCCGCACCTGTTTCTGTTGCAATACGTCTGATGCCTGCCTGTTTGTTGTAATATGCCTGCGGGATCGCAGTATTGGGTTTGTGACTGCCTGCAGGGCTCACACCTTCATATTTGTAGTAAATCTTTGCAGGGGTGCCAAGCGCAGCCTCAAGTCTGTGCGCTCTATAAAGAGGAGAAGGTCTCCAGAGGGCATAGAGATTCAGGACTTCTTCCGGGATATCGATCCACCGCTGGGTCGACACTTCCTGCTCGATGAGGGCCATGGGGAAGATTGCGCTGAGATCCTGCGGGCCCACCGGCTGTTTGGTGCCGGGGTGTAACGGCGGCTTCGGAAGATTCGGCATATCGGCCATAATGTTGTACCACTGCCTTGGAATCTCCCTGTCCGGGAGCACTACTTTTGTCTCCTGCATATGTTGCCTCCGTTTTTATAGTCTGCAATGAAGCCCTGGTGGGACCTATTTTACCACAAGGACTCCTCTTCTTACGCCCCTCTCAGTTCCCCTATCTTTCCGCCAATATCTGCTGCCTCCATGAGAGATGTCCCTATCAGCATCGCGTCAATGCCTGCCTGTTCGAGCCTCAATACATCGTCCCGTGTTCTTATGCCGCTTTCGCTCACGATAATCTTGCTTGCAGAAATCTCCTTCTTCAGCTCAAAGGTTGTATTCAGGTCAATCTGGAGAGTCTTAAGGTTCCGGTTATTAATGCCGATAACAGGGGCATTAATCCTCATTGCCATTTCAAGTTCCCGGTGGTCATGCACTTCAAAGAGAACAGCCATACCCAGTTCTTTGGATAAATGGAGATATTCCCCTGCCTGTTTTTCATCAAGAATAGCTGCTATGAGAAGGATTGCATCTGCCTGGTTTGCCCTTGCCTCATATATCTGGTACTCATCAAAAATAAAGTCTTTTCTGAGTACAGGCAGCAGGGAAATGGTTTTTACCTCTGCGAGAAATTCGAGCCGGCCCTGAAAAAAATCCTCTTCCGTGAGAACGGATATTGCATTCACTTTATTCTCTCTATAGACAGCTGCAATAGTCTTATGGTCAAAGTCCTGCCTGATAAGTCCCTTTGACGGAGATGCTTTTTTTATTTCAGCAATGAGACGTATCTGCCCTTCTGCTCTTCTAAGGGCTTTTTCGAAATCAAGGGCGGGCGGGACATCCTTTATAAATGTCCTGAGACCGGCAGCTGAAATACGGAATTTTGCCTGAGACAGACGTTCTTTTTTTATGTCGACGATTTTATATAAAACAGACATATCGGATTGTAAAGGTTATGTTGAAATATTTTCAACGAGATCAGGGGAAATCGGACTTGTCGCAAAAGGCAAAAAAATGCTCCTCTATTTTTCAGTCTGCAGCCAAGCCCTTATTAGTCGTGCCTCTTCATAGCTGACTCTTCCATTAAAGTGTTCAATAACAGGCCCCAAAGTTCCCAAATCTGAAGAACGGAAGAACTCCGCGATTTCATCCCTTTTTATGGGATCAATAAGACGGTCAATGTCTATATCCCTGCCGCTGCGGATGAGCTGATCAAGGTGCAAGGCAATTGTGGAGGGGGCAAGTTTCCGATTCCTTGCAATATCATTGAGCGACATGCCTCCCATGAATAATGAATATGTTTCCTCGACTGTCTCCCCCTTTTTGCCTTTGGACTGCCTTGTTCGTGCCTGCAATGGAAGATCACAGGCAGAGATCGCAGCCTTGTCTGCGCCGGGCTGTTCTTTTAAATGCTCTCTGACGACAGAGATGAAGGACTCACCGTACTGTTCAAGTTTCTGATCTCCGACCCCGTTTATTCTTCTCATTTCCTGCAGAGTCTCAGGCAAGTTCCGGCAGATCTCTCGCAGGGTTTTGTCCGAAAAAATGATATAGGGTGGGACATTATGGGTTGATGCTATTTCCTTCCTCAGGACACGGAGTTTTTCGAACAGAGCCTCGTCATAACCAGCAGAAAGTGTTTCTGAACCGTATTTGGTTTTTGGCTCAATTTGTCTCTAATGGCAGATGCCTCATTCTTTCCATACAGCACGTCTGAGCCCTTTGGAGTGAGCTTTAATATAGGATACGGATGGCCCTCCTGTATGAGCATTTTCTGGGCAAGAAGTTCATTAACTATAAATCGCCAGTGCTGCTTGTTCCTGTTTTTACCTGCGCCAAAGGTCTTTATCTCATTATGCTTTAATTCCCGCACCTTCTTTGTGTCCGCACCTGAGACAATGTCACAGATATGACCAGCGCCGAACCTCTGACCCGTACGAGAGATTGCAGACATGATGATCCGGGCATCCCTTGTAATGTCTGATATTTCTACTACTCCCGTGCATATGTCGCATGTCCTGCAATTATCTTCCTGATAGTCCTCGCCGAAAAAGCCGAGGAGCCGTCTTCTTCTGCAGACTGCATGCTCTGCATATTCAACGACTTTGTTCAGCTTTTCGATCGCAATCGTACGCTCCGTTTCGTCCGGCATCATATCTATGAAATACCGGATCTTTGGTATGTCACCCCTGCTGAAGAAGAGGAGGCAATGTGCCGGTTCACTGTCGCGTCCTGCACGGCCGGTCTCCTGATAATAATT
>JACRHC010000106.1 GCA_016217675.1 Nitrospirota bacterium | reverse complement strand
TCCTTCAGTGACAGTGCCGTCAACCGGGACCTTTTCGCCCGGCCTCACACGGAGGATATCTCCCGGCTTAATTTCATCAAGAGGGACATCCTCTTCATTTCCGTCCTGAATGCGGCGGGCCGTTTTCGGCGCCAGACCAAGGAGGACCTTAATTGCTGCGCCAGTCCGTGTCCTCGCTCTCAATTCCATTACTTGTCCGAGCAGTACGAGCGTGACGATAACTGCTGCAGCCTCGAAATACATGCCTACTTCTCCGCTTTCACCGCGAAACGATTTTGGAAAGAGGTCCGGGAAGAGAGCTGCCACAACGCTATAAATGTAGGCAACGCCGACGCCGAGTCCAATAAGGGTAAACATATTCGGATTCCAGGTAACTACCGACTGCCAGCCCCTCACAAAGAAGGGCCATGCGCCCCACAGGACCACCGGTGTTGCAAGTATAAGTTCCAGCCACTTCATGATTTCAGGGGAGAGGAAACGGTCGATGATGGAGAGACCGGGGATATAATGACGCATGGCGATAATCACTAAGGGAACGGTCAATACGGAGCTAATCCGGAAGCGCCGTGTCATGTCGATGAGTTCCGGGCTTTCTTCCTCTTCCGCCGAGACTGTTTTCGGCTCAAGGGCCATTCCGCACTTGGGGCAGCTGCCTGGAGCATCGCGGACGATCTCCGGATGCATCGGGCATGTCCACTCAGTTCTGGACACGCCGGCAGAGGGAGCAGCAGGCTCAAGGGCCATTCCACATTTAGGACAGGAACCGGGGACCTCCTGCCTGACTTCAGGATGCATGGGACAGGTAAAAATGGCCCCATCTGCTAAAGTCTTCTTTTCTTCACCAGATGACAGTTTTTTATCGAGAAAAGCTGCAGGATTTACAGTAAATTTTTTTTTGCATGACTCCGAGCAAAAAAAATAGATTGACTCTTTATATACGGAACGGGCAACAGCATCCTTCTCCTCTATCGTCATCTTGCAGACAGGATCTATGACCTTCATCGTTTCCTCCCCACGCAACACATTGCTGTGATTCAATAAAAGCCCAGGGGTCAGCTGTTTCTTCATGCATCACGGACTAATGTCCGTGAGCGTCTTTCTTCTCTCCTGCTGCCGGTGCCTTTGGTGGTACGCTTTTAATTCTGGCACCCATTTCTGTAATGCATCCATATGCCTTTTTCATCTGATCCATCATCTCCATCTGGGACGCCTCGGTTGCTGTTCTGGGGTCTTTAAGGTGGACTTCGTGAAGGTCTATTGCCTTCTTCAGCCACGTCTCTGCACATTTAAATTTGGCCTGAGGGTCACCTGCTCCCATCATCATATTCATATGCATTGACATCATCCTGCTCATCTTCTCTTTCATCTGACCCATGTCTTTCATCATCTTCTTTTTCTCTTCTGGCTTCATGCCCATCATCATCTTTTCCTGCATATTCAGCATGTCCATCATCATCTGCATCATTTCCTGATTCATCATGGGCATCCGCTGCCCGTCGCCCATCATCTTACCGGGCTGTTTCATCTCGCCTTTCTGTTCACCCATCATCCCGCCGCCCATTTGGGAGTATGCGGAAACGCTGAACGCAAACAAAACTGTTAAAACTATTACCAGCTTTTTCATCTTATCCTCCTTAACAAGATTTACTGCATTTGAAAGATACGCCTTTTCCCTTAGAAATCTCTTGACACTCATAAGCTTACCTCCTTTCTATATGAGGTATGAACATCGGGGTTCTTTCCGCATATCTCCTGTATTCCTCCCCGAGGAACGCAATCATCTCACCTTCTTCCCTCTTTGACAAGTGGTAATATACAAAAATCAGCACGGGGAACATGAAAGCGGTAATTATCGTAGGCCATTGAATGAGCATCCCGATCAGGACAAGGAAAAGCCCTGAATACTGGGGATGTCTGACATAGGCATAGGGACCTCCAGTTACGAGTTCACCTTTTGCGCCGTGAATCAGTTTCCAGCCCTTCCACATGATCACAAACCCGATCAGGACAAGGCCATTACTGATA
>JACRHC010000105.1 GCA_016217675.1 Nitrospirota bacterium | reverse complement strand
TTCATAGCTGCGGACATTAATATCGAAATCCAGGAGCTCGTAGAAGTCTCTCTCCAGGGCAGACTCGTATCTGACCATGGGGTCGCCATTGGACCGGGATACTGCTCCTGTAATGTTCCGGTAATTTCTTGGTATCTTTCTTACAGGCATTGTTCAATCACCTCAGGGCTTCGCAATCAACTTGTGTGTTTTTTCTACTTGATGACATACTCCTATATTACTTTTGCCAAACTGCATGAATGTTTTCCAATTCGCTCCAACTGTTCTCATCGTCTTGTGTATTTATCCTAACTGATCTCACTCTCTTATGTAATTATTCGCATTATCTTATGTAAAAAGAGGGCTTTCAGTCCTTTTTTTGCCATTATATTCTCATTAACTTATGGAATTGACATTCAGCGCGAGGATCTTTAATGCAGAGCTTGATCTTTTCCTTCAATTTTGCCCTGCCCGTTTTTAAGCGTTTCTCTTCGTATATACTTGCCCTTGTTGAATCCTCCTCGAAGGGCGGGACCACAGGACGAATTTGCATCAGCGGCTTCTTCTCTGCATTTTCCAGCATCTTATCATTTTCAATTTCGCGTTTTTGTACTCTCGTCTCTTTCCATGCAGTCTCATCGAAGATCAGTGCGAGGAAGTATTTCTTAACCTTGAATCCGTTGACCTCAGCGTATCCTTCTGTGCGCATAAGCCGCAGGGGACGCATGATTAAGCCGCCTGTCATGCGATACACGAGATCTATTGCCGTCTGGATGGTCTGAGCGTTGCTTTCGCTCTTGGTAGCAAGAATGAAATAGCCGGTCAGCGAGATTTTCGGCAGCAGAATTTTAAGCACCGTAGTCTTTTTGCAATCTTTGCCCAGGGCAGGGCAGGGGCATAGCCTTTCTTTATCTACTCCACCGTTGCTTTCGATCGCAACCTGGCCGTTCCCCTCACAAGCCAGGTAAGGAGTTCCCTTTTTGATGGACTTCCCCCATCTCTGGTAGGTGCAGCGATACGCCTCATCTATCGCGTCTGTATAGAAGGCAACATCTATGACTGTTGGGGCTTCACCGTAAATTTCTCGAGTCTTCTGAGCTATGGCAGGGTCGGTATCAATCATGAAGTGTTTTATCTCTGTCGGCTTTCCGTTGACGTCACGTGTGCCAAGCCTGACAACACCCAGCTTCGGCAGTCTCGGCCGGTTCATTATATTGTCGATCTTATGCATGAGTTTAGTATATTTTTTCTGGCCCATTATGTCAACATTATATCTTTATATTCAGTTGACATAATTTAATTAAACTATTATCATAATCTCATGGCTCGGCCTAAAAAAAATGATGATGTCAAACGCAAATTCATATCTACGCGCATCGATGAGAAGCTTTATGATGAAGCTCGAATCATCGCTATAAACAACAAGAAGTATCATGGGGTCTATGAGATCATTGAGGAAGCCCTAAAAGACTATCTGAGCAAACTGAAAGGAGAAGCCTGACGTGCCTGATAAGCAAATGCTTACTCATGCTGTTCTATCTGAACAAAACCCGAGCGCAATCCCCTAATTTTAATTATGGGGTCAAGCGAGGCAGGGGAAACAAAACCATGATACAGAGACAACTAAAACTCAAACTGACAAAGAAACAGGAGACCACCCTTACCGGCTGGCTCAACAACCTCACAGGCGTGTGGAACTTCGCTATCCGAAAAATAGAGCTGGATGCGAAGGACGGCATCTACTACACGCCAAAGGGCTTTCAGAACCTTCTGGCCGATCACGGCAAGAAACTGGAAATACCAAGTCATACGATCCAGGGGGTTCTGGCTAACGCCCACCTTGCGTGGAAGCGTTGTTTTAAAAAGCTCGGCAAAAAACCTCGCCTCAAGGGATTGAGGAACAAACTCAACAGTATCCCTTTCCCTGACCCGATAAAACCCCAAAAGGATAATCGGATCGGCCTGCCCGGATTAGGGAAGATTCGTTTCCACAAACAGGAGCTACCCTCAGCAACGATCAAATGTGGCCGTATCGTAAGAAAAGCATCCGGCTGGTATTTATGCCTGTTTATCGATGCAGAACCAAATCCCCTAAAGATCGTTGCAGAGGGGCAAGTCGGCATCGACCCCGGATTCAAGCATCTTCTGACCCTGTCCACAGGAAAGAAGATAGAACATCCAAAGGAACTGCAGCAGAGCGCAAAGCGCCTTGCCCAGGCCCAAAGAGGACATGATAAGAAACTGGCCGCCCGTCTCAACGAAAGGATCGCTAACCAGAGGAAAGACAGAAACCACAGGCTCAGCCGTGAGCTCGTGGCAGAGAACGCTGTTATCGTTTTCAGCAAAGACAACATCAAAGGTCTCGCAAGGTCCTTTGGGAAATCGGTAGCCGCTGCGGCTACCGGGCAGCTTCGGGAATTCCTCTCCTACAAGAGCCGTACAGGCGGTAGGAGATACCTCGAAGTGCCTTCGAAGAATTCCACCAGGATCTGTTCGACCTGTGGGGCCTTAACTGGTCCGACAGGTCGAACAGGACTGTCGGTAAGGCTTTGGAC
>JACRHC010000103.1 GCA_016217675.1 Nitrospirota bacterium | reverse complement strand
CTTGAGCTGCTTGATGATCACGTCAGGCTCGATGTTGGAACGGAGCGCAAGGCTTACCAGTCTGCCGATCGCTTCTGCCTGGCTTGAGGCGCAGCCTCCTGCCTTGCCCATATGCGTGAAGAGCTCAAAGAGATGGCCGTTGCCGTCTTCATTTACAGTCACATAGATCGTGCCGCAGCCGGTGTTCATGGTGCGGGTCTCTCCGATGATCGCATCAGGCCTTTTCCTCGGGACGATCTTTGTCTCTGTAGGCTGAGGCTCTGCCTGCTTTGCCCCTGTCTTGCCGGTCGAAAGCACCTGCTCATCGCGTGAGCCGTCGCGGTACACAGTCACGCCCTTACAGTTCTGCTGATATGCGAGCATATACACGTTTTCAACGTCCTTGGGCGTTGCGCTATGGGAGAAGTTCACGGTCTTGGAGACAGCGTTGTCTACAAACTCCTGAAATGCCGCCTGCATCGCAACATGCTCGACCGGCTTGATGTCGTGGGCAGTCACAAAGACCGCCTTAACGTCCTCGGGTATCTCGTCAAAATCATGAAGCGAGCCCTTGTCAGCGATCTTTTCCATCAGGTCCCTGGACCAGAATCCGCGCTCCTTTGCGACCTTTTCAAAATATGGATTGATCTCAAGGAGCTTGGTGCCTTCCATGACATTCCTTACATAAGAGACTGCAAAGAGCGGCTCAACACCGGATGAGCAGGATGCGAGGATAGAGAGCGTGCCTGTGGGAGCGATCGTTGTGACGGTCGCATTCCTCATCTTAATCTTGCCGTCATAGATGCTCTCTGCGTAGTTCGGGAATACACCCCTGTCTTCTGCCAAAGCGGAGGAGGCGTTTTTGCCCTCTTTCTGGATAAAGCCCATCACCTCTTTTGCGAGTTCGATCGCCTGAGGGGAATTGTAAGGTATGCCCATCATGATCAGCATGTCTGCCCAGCCCATGACCCCAAGGCCGATCTTTCTGTTGGCCCGTGTCATCTCCGCGATCTTCTGAATAGGATATTTGTTCACGTCAATCACATTGTCGAGGAAATGCACTGACTTCCAGACCGTCTTCTTGAGCTTCTGGTAGTCGACCTTGCCTTGAGTGACCATCATCGAGAGGTTGATAGAGCCCAGGTTGCAGGACTCATAGGGCAGGAGCGGCTGCTCACCGCAGGGGTTTGTCGACTCAATCTCGCCGACCTTGGGCGTGGGATTTGAGGCATTGATCCTGTCGATAAAGACAATGCCGGGCTCTCCGTTTTTCCAGGCATGGTTGACGATGAGATCAAAGACCTCGCGCGCCTTGAGAGACCTGACTACGTTTTTGGTCCTTGGATTGACCAGCTCATAGTCAGTATCGTCCTTGACCGCCTGCATGAAGCGGTCGGTTATGGCGATCGAGATGTTGAAGTTGTTAAAGCGCGCATTGTCATCTTTGGCAGTGATGAAGTTGAGGACATCAGGATGGTCAACACGGAGGATGCCCATGTTTGCGCCTCTTCGGGTGCCCCCCTGCTTCACCGCCTCGGTTGCCGTGTCGAACACGGTCATGAATGACACGGGTCCTGAGGATACGCCTTTTGTGGAGCCGACGATATCGCCGCTTGGCCGAAGGTTCGAGAAGCTGAAGCCTGTGCCGCCGCCTGATTTGTGGATGATGGCAGTGTGCTTTACCGCATCAAAAATGGACTCCATGGAATCTCCCACCGGAAGCACAAAGCATGCGGAGAGCTGTCCGAGTTTTCTTCCGGCGTTCATGAGTGTGGGGCTGTTGGGGAGGAAATCGAGCGAGGTCATCATGTGATTAAATTCCTCTTCGAGGAGCAGGACATCAGCTTCTGATTTCCCATACATCATATCAGCGCGGGCAATGGTCTTTGCAACCCTCCTGAAAAGGGCTCCCGGCGCTTCGACGACCTTGCCTTCCTCGTCTTTTTTCAGATATCTCTTTTCCAGGACCTTTAATGCATTAGGGGTAAGACCGATGGCCGATGCTGTGCTCTTCATTGACGATTCCCTCCGTTATGGAATGCTGATTTTTGTCATAAATATGGCTATTTTCTTGCCAAAAAACAGGATGTCCGATCTTGATGCTGCTGCGTAATTTTGCCTCTATTTTTGAACTTCAGCGCGCTAAATTTAATGGTCATAAAAATCAACATCTTGTGCTTGACGTAAGAATTTAACCACAACATATGGTATAAGTCAAGGTCAAATGGAGATTTTTCTGAACCCGTTGATTTTAATAAATATTTCCGGTGAAATCGGTGTTCATCATTTGTTGAAAGGACGGCAAAGCTGCGTCAAAGGCCGGCGTGGCTATAGCAGAATAAACGGAAGGGAGATATTACTGAAAAAAAACGGCTATGCCGGTCAGTCGAAAAGCCCACTGAGGGCGTTGGTCTTTTCCTCTATGGTGCTGGTCGCTCTGTCATGGTCTTCCTTAAGCCTGTGCAGTTCATCAGCGATATTCAAGGATGCAAGGATGGACGCCTTCAGGGGGGTTATATTAGGGTTGCCCGCGCGGATCTCATGGAGTTTTTCCTCGACATATGCGGCAAGTTTTTTGATGTATTCCTCGTGGGCATCGCCCTTGATGGTGTATTTCTGGCCGAGGATGCTGATCTCTACGCTGCCCACGGTTATATCAGATCTCCAGGGTTTCGAGCTCCTCAAGAAGCTCTTCGACCTGGCTCTTGATCGATGTCTTTTCGTCCTTCAGAGATTCCACTTCCCGGTTCTTATCATCAAGAAGAGCTTCGAGTTCCCTGATCTTCCTTTCGAGGGATATCTTTTCCTCTTTCAGTGCCTTGACCCTGTCTACTGCTGTTGCTATCTTTTCCTCAAGGTTTTTGAGCCTGTCCACTGGCGGTACCTCCTTGTTAATATGAGCTGGTGCCTCCCCTGAACTGAGCGATGATGGCGCCAGAGGTGCATCATCGAAAAGGGATGCTTTCCATGCCATTGGTTACGATACCAGATGTCCCGGTTTTGTGTCCATACTACGAGGTCTTTCCGAGAATGACCTCGATACCCCTGTCTTCTCCCTGTTCAGGCAGTCCGGCCCGCTTATAATGAAAATAGCTGGTGAGTACTTTTTTGACGTAATTTCTTGTCTCGGCATAGGGAATATCTTCGATAAACTCGTCGATTGAATGGTATTCAAAACGTTGCCATGACCTTACTGCCAGCTCGCCAGCATTATATGCTGCGAGCATATGAGCTAAAGAATGGAACTCGTCGAGCAGATTCCTCAGGTAAAGACTTCCTAACTGGATGTTGTTTTTCGGGTCTGTGAGCTGCGCGGGCCTGTGAATGCCGAGCTTGAGGCTTCTGTCAAGGCGGTACGCTGTCTGCGGCATGAGCTGCATAAGCCCGTATGCCCCAGCAGGGGATTTAACCGCCTGATCGAACCGGCTCTCCTCCCTCATGACCGAGAGGACGATGTAGGGATCAAGGTTGTTGCGCCGCGATGCCTGTTCCACTTTGTCCCAGAAGGCGAGCGGGTACCAGAACCGGTGCATTTTTTCCGAGTATGGGATTTTTGTTGTCAGGCCGATCGAGCGTCTGTATTCGCCCAGCTCCTGGAACTTGGCTGCGCTGTACATGAGATCAGGTAAAGAGGATATATTCCTGCCTGATGCTGCAAGCTCGGCAACAGCCTCTTGCCGCATGTCGAGCGAGATGAGCGCATCTATCCTCTCATTTGACCGGGCCTTTGCAGGCAGTCCCTCAGACAGGTTCAGCGATGAAAGCCGGGGGAGTATCCTGTGGCTGCGGGCATATGCCAGCACGGTATAAAAATTATTATTGTCCGCTGCAATAAGCCTTGTATAGAGGCTCGAGGCATCTTTATCCTGCGCTTCCATGCTTCTGGCCTGCCAGTACAGATACTTTGTATTTTCGTATTGGGCATGGAGCCGGGAGAACGTATCTTCCGCCTGCTGATAGTTTCCTGCAAGATACTGCGTCCATCCGATTCCCCAGAGAGCGTCCTCTGCATCAGCGGGATAGCCTTTCAAAACATCCTGATATATTTGAAGCGCCCGGTTAAAGTCCTTTTCTCTTCTTCTGTCAGCAGCAACCGTGACAAGCAGAAACCCGGCCTTCTTGTCATTCCTGTTTGTAAGAGTGGCAAGTGTTGTGTCAAAGCCTTTTTTGTCACCAGCCCGATAGAGCGAACGGGCCTTGTAAAAAAGGTCGTTCACCTCTTCATAGAGCTCTGCTGCCTCCTGGTATTTTTTCTGTTTAAAAAGGGCATAGGCGAGGTTTTTGACGATCTCCTGCCTGTTTTTGCCCGAGCATACTGCAAGCGCCTGCTTCAGTTCGCGTTCAGCGTCGTCAAAATCATACTGTTTCATAAGATTTGAGGCGCGTTCGACACTGTCAGCAGTTGTGATCTCGTCTGCGCGAAGTTCACTGTGTGCAGCAGCGGAAAGATGGCCCGCTCTGATATAAAGCTTTTTGAAGACAGCTGATGCCTTCTCTTTCTGGTTGTATTTTTTCAGCAGCTGGCCGTAGATATAATATGCTTCATCGTCTTCCGGAAAGTCTCTTGCATAAGCCTCGTAAAGAGGCAGCTGCCCTTCATCACTGATATCTTTATGCTCTCTGATTTCAGCCATTCTTGCCTTTTTCCTGAGAGGCGAGGAAGGATATTTATCGATCAGGGCACGGAGCATTTCTCTTGACTTGCTGTGTTCCCCGAGATTGTGGTATGCATCGGCAAGATAGATCATTGCATAGTCCTCAAGAAGGGCAAACTCCTTTTGGGCTGTGAGAAGATGGGATACTGCATCGCTGTATCTGCCGGCAGCAAGATCTTTTCTGCCCCTTTCAAAGGCATCTTTGCCGCCGGAATCTCCTGCCGAGACAGAGAGAAGAACTGATAACAGGACCAGGGCGCAACAAGCAGGAATGACTATCTTTGTCCTAAAGCGACAACGCATATCGAGGTGATGATGTTTCATAATGCTCTCTATTTATAATAGATAAATTGAGGCGTTTCAGCAACTTTACCGGACGGAGAAACAATGCCTGCATTAGAATAAAACAACAACGCTGTGGTATATTTTCTCCATGATCAAAGACCTTAGGCTCCATGGAAGTCACGGTCCGGTGGACTTTTTTGCCCTTATCTCCGGAGCAGATACCCTCAGCACCTATTTCTACGAAGAGGAGCCTGCCCGGATTCGTTTCTTTTCACGCGGCAATGAATTAACGGTCTCTGAAACGGGAGTCAGCTACCGGGGCACGGGCGGCAGCTTCTGCGAATATATGTTTGGTGTGGAAAAGCCCCTTGCAGATATGGAAAAAGAGGATGTGCTGAACAGACTCATTATGTTCGGCGCATTCATGGACGAAAGTGAGAGAGTTATTTTTACTAATGACACGGAGGGCGGAGAGACCTTTTACCGCCTTTTTCTCCAGGGGCATGCGGTTACGAACTATTACTTTCTGATTGCCTCAGAGACTGACGGCGACTACAAGAAACGGCAGAAGCAGGTGCTCAAGGCGGTCGGCAAGTTTTTGAAGCGCACAGACCTTTTGTCTCAAAACATGGATACAGCACTTCTTGAAAACTTCTGTTCTGAATTAGGCGAGAAGAAGTCCATGGTCTTCATCTTCAAGCTGATCCACAGGGCCAACAGCGAATACTACGATGCATACAGGGACTTCTATTTCAAAAAAAGAGGGCTTACCTCTCAGGAGGAACTCTTCCTCCACGAAATCGTCTCGCGAAACGGCATTGACCACTATCAGCAGGAGCGTATGAAGATCGATGTCATGTACCGGCATCCGGACAATAAGCTGGTAGTTGATGAATACCGTGATATCCTTATCAGGGGTATTACTGACGATATGCTTGACGCCTCAGGGCATGCACGCCTGAACAGGCTCAGGACCCTGAGTATCAGGAACAACATTCCGATTGTGCTCTTTGACACGCTTGACGATCTCCTGCTTAAAGATAAGAAAGTGCTTGAAGTGGAGGAGCAGGAATATCTGAAGGAGTCGCGCGCCATCCTTGAGAACCTTTTTTTCAAGGACCCTTCTCTTAAACAGCATATTATCAAAGAGGATATCGTAAGGCTCATCAGGGCAAAGCATATTGCTTATTCGCAGAATGACCGGGGTTTTGAGCAGGTGCTGCTCGACATCGGCAAGGCCTGTGATGAGCTTTCTCGGGAGACGGACGACTTTGGTGTCTTCGAGGAGTTCAGCTCTATCATTACCTATTTTGACCGGTATGACAATGTCCAGGCGCTTCTCAGCCAGCTGTCCTTCATGAAAAATATTGAGTTCAGGGAGGAATCGCTCAGAAGCCTTGTGGGTAATAAAAAGGAATTTGACCGCCTTGACAGCGAGCTCTTCAGGTCTGTTTTTATCACGGACCTGATGAACAACAAGTATATTACGGCGTATGGCAAACGCAAGCTTAAGCTGGTGAACAAGGGTGTCGAGAATATCCAGAACGGTGAGGCCTCTTACAAAGATGTAATCGCTGACCTTATGGCGCTTACTGATGAGGAAAAGATTTATTTCGAGACCCATGCCGCGCTCAAGGAACGGATGAGGAGTTTCTTCCCCGGTCTTGAGCTGAAAGAGGTCAGGAACCATATTCGGGAGGATATTGTAAAGGAGCTTGCTGAGCGGGGAAGTGCTGCAAAGATCCCTGCAAGGCTTTTTGAAAAGGTCTTTCTCGATCTCCGCAAGGAGTCTGTGTATCTGAACCAGATTCTCCCGCAGGTGATACAGGACAGCGACTTTGAACTGCGGGAAGACTTTTTTCAAAACAGCGGCCTTGACCGTTTCTATGTCGAGTCCCTTGAACAGGAATACTTTGAAGAGAAGGAAATAGACATTGCTCTGCTTGAGGCGATCAGGGAAGGGAAGGCTGTGAAGGGAAGTGGAGGCGGCGAGCGGATTTGAACCGCTGAATAACGGTTTTGCAGACCGTCCCCTTAACCACTTGGGTACGCCGCCGAGAACGACAGTAAAAAGTAATCAGTGATGAGTGATAAGCAAAACCGGATTGGGTAGTATTCCTGAAAGTAATCATTACGGTTGTTTTTCTGTCTGATTACTCATTACCCATAACGCATTACTCATTACGGTTTTTTAATGGAGCGGGAAACGGGATTCGAACCCGCGACCCCAACCTTGGCAAGGTTGTGCTCTACCACTGAGCTATTCCCGCATGCAAAGAAACTCTTCATGACCTATGGCACAATCTGAAGTTGTCTTAACTTATGACCAGGTAATGCGCTATAATTACGATACTGAACATATTAATGAAAAAAGGAAATTTTTGTCAACATGCTCTACCCTGATTTTGAAGAATTTAAGAGGCTCTCGCAGAAGGGAAACCTGATCCCTGTGTACCGGGAGATCCTCGCAGATACGTATACACCGGTGACTGCATTCCTGAAACTCGGCGGGTCTCCCTCATTTCTGCTTGAGAGCGTGGAGGGCGGCGAGAAATGGGCGCGCTATTCATTCCTCGGGTCCCGTCCTGCAAAAATTCTGAAGGGAAGGGGCAGGACGGTAGAGATCCTTGAGGGTCAAAACGTGGCGCGGATTATTGAAACCGAAAGCCCGGTTGATGTCATTAAGGCAGAGATTACCGCGTATCGCCCTGTTGAGGTTAAAGGCTTGCCGCGGTTTTTCGGCGGCCTTGTCGGATACATCGGCTATGACATGGTGTCGTTCTTTGAGACGATCGAACTGAACCAAAAGGACGGTATCGGCCTTCCCGATTTCTTTCTGATGCTTACGGACACCATACTTGTTTTCGACAGCCTGAAGCAGAAGATCCAGGTGGTGTCGAACGCTCATGTTGACGGCAGGGACCTGAAGGAGCTCTACGCTGAATCAGTACAGAAAATCGACGAAATTATCAGCAGGCTGAGAAATCCTCTGCAGGGTGCAGATGTCAGCGGCAGGGGAAAGGCAGACGGCTTTATCTCAAATGTTTCCAAAGACGGTTTCCTTTCTGCTGTGGAAAAAGCAAAGGACTATGTGATGGCAGGCGACATCGTCCAGGTGGTCCTGTCGCAGCGGTTCGAGCGGTCTTCGCAGGTTGATCCCTTTGATATCTATCGGGCGCTCAGGGTGATCAACCCTTCACCCTATATGTATTATCTTGACATCGGAGAAGGCAAGATCGTGGGTTCATCTCCCGAGATCCTTGTGAGGGTAGAAAACCGGAAGATCGTGCTCCGTCCTATCGCAGGTACACGGAAGCGGGGGCAGACCGATGCTGTTGATAAAGGGCTTGAAGAAGAATTGAAGCATGATCCCAAGGAGATTGCTGAGCATATCATGCTGGTTGATTTGGGACGAAATGATGTAGGGAGGGTGGCAAAGGTCGGCTCTGTCAAGGTTACGGACCTGATGGCGGTGGAACGGTACAGCCATGTAATGCATCTTGTGTCGAATGTGGAGGGAGATCTGAAGGACGGGTTTGATTCGTTTGATGTGTTAGGCGCCTGTTTCCCTGCAGGCACGGTGAGCGGCGCTCCCAAAGTGCGTGCCATGGAGATCATTGATGAGCTTGAGCCTGCCCGTCGGGGTCCCTATGCAGGGTCTGTCGGCTATCTGAGCTATTCCGGGAACCTTGATATGTGCATTACCATCAGGACCCTTGTTATCAAAAACAACAAGGTCTATGTCCAGGCAGGAGCAGGCATCGTTGCAGACTCGGAGCCGGAGAAGGAATACACAGAGACGGTGAACAAGGCAAAAGGCATGATGAAGGCCGTTGACATGGCAGAAGAAGGACTGGATTAAACCTGTGGCCAGATACTGCTCTTACAGGTTGTTACGGAACGCTACTCATGAGATCGAATGTAGAGTGATATCTCAGCAATCTTGTGTCATTCCGGCCTGTCCGGAATCTTTCCGGAAGGATTCCCGGCGCGCTTTGCTTGCGAGAATGACAATCATGGGATCTTACTTATGCTCTTTATTATTTCTGGGTGAAAGGACTATGAGGGAAATACTATGTTATTGATGATTGACAACTACGATTCCTTTACCTATAACCTGGTACAGTATTTTGGTGAATTAGGGGAGGATGTTCAGGTCTTCAGGAACAATAAAATAACGATTGATGAAATCGAGCATATGAAGCCTGACAGGATTGTCATATCTCCTGGTCCGTGCACGCCGAACGAGGCCGGCATTTCTGTTGAGACGATCAGGCACTTTGGCGGCAAGGTGCCGGTCCTTGGCGTATGCCTCGGCCACCAGTCGATCGGGGCTGCATTTGGCGGCGAGATCATTCGCGCTCCGAGGCTTATGCACGGCAAGACCTCTCTTATCCATCATGACGGCAGGACAGTCTTCGAAGGGTTGCCCAACCCTTTTGAGGCGACGAGATATCATTCTCTGCTCATTCGGAAGGAGACAAAGCCGGACTGTCTTGAGATAACGGCATGGACAGATACCGGAGAGATCATGGGCGTGAGGCACAAGGATTTGGTAATAGAGGGAGTGCAGTTTCACCCCGAGTCAATTCTCACAACAGCAGGAAAAGACCTGCTCAGGAATTTTCTTAAATTGAAACAGCTGTAATCTTAGAGGCTGTTCGAGACGCGCTTAATCTCCTCAAGCTTTTTCAGGGCGTTGCCTGAGTCGATCGCTTCACGTGCCATGGCAACAGCGATTTTTGCATCGGAAGCCCTGCCTGCAACCATAAAACCTGAAGCAGCATTGATCAGCACGATGTCACGTTTAGCTCCCGGTTCACCGCCCAGAATCTGATGGGTGATCTTTGCATTTTCCTGATTGTCTCCGCCGACAAGGTCTTCCCGTTTCCCGCGGCTCAGCCCGAAGTCTTCAGGAGCGAATACCATGTTCTCTACGGTGCCTTTTGTGAACCGTGATACGCGTGTGCCGTCCGTGATCGTGATCTCATCGAGTCCGTCTTCACCGTGCACCACCATCGCATCCTCAGCGCCGAGGTTCCCCAGCACGGTTGCAAGCGTATCCGTAAGCTTAGCGGCGAACACGCCGAGTATCTGCCTTTTGGCACCGGCAGGATTGGTTATGGGGCCGAGAATATTGAAAATCGTTCTGATGCCCATCTCACGACGCGGTCCGATCGCATATTTCATTGCCGGGTGAAATAGAGGGGCAAAGAGAAAGCCGAACCCTGTTTCAAAGAGGCAGTTCTCAACCTTGTCCGGAGGCAGATCGATCCTGATGCCGAGTGCCTCAAGCAGATCTGCACTGCCCGACTTGCTCGATACGGCCTTGTTTCCATGCTTGGCGACAGGAACATGGCCAGCCGCGAGTACTAGAGCAACGGTTGTGGAGATGTTGAAGGTATGAGACATATCCCCGCCGGTGCCGCAGGTGTCAAGCACACCCTCCGGTGCCTTGATTTTCGCCGCCTTGTCTCTCATAATGCGGGCTGCTCCGGTGATCTCTTCAACCGACTCACCCTTGATCCTGAGTGCAGTGAGGAAGGAGCCTATCTGGGCATCAGAGGCTTTTCCCTCCATGATCTCTTTCATGCACTCGGCCATTTCAGATTCAGAGAGGTTAATACCCCCGACAAGCAGATTGATGGCTTCCTTGATCATGATAGACCTATCCTCCTAATAACAGAAATCTGGCTCAACCAGGTCTTCCCGGACAACTTTCATCTCCTCCTGTTCCCTGTTCACATCGGTGTTTAGATGAGGCTCTTTATTGTTTGGAAGCCCGTTGTCCCTGTTTATTGCCGTGGCAACGTTAATTACGCTATTGATGAAATGGGGAGGAAGGTGCTGAAGGTTCGTATCACTTGGAGTTTTATTCAGGACGAACTCTGAACTTGCCTTCAGGTCAATCCGGCCATTATCAATAAAGCTGCGTGCTGTATTTTCAGTGATATCTTCAGGCGAGAATGTCGAAAGCTCAGGAACAATGAAGTAGTTGCTCCCAAAAGAATACTTTGTGACATAGCCATAGAATTCTTTTTGGCACCGGCCTACGTATCCCCCTCCGATGAGTACGGATTTCGCTCCTATGGCTTCAAGGAAGGAAAGGAGCACGATAAGATCCTCAGACAGGAGCCTGCCGACGCTTGCCGATTCTGATTCCATATACAGTATGGACGGTGACCCGTTGGCGATCTCATTGAGGTATCGTGCATATTCATCATTGGACTTCTTGAAGGCATAGCTGTTGGCAGCCCTATAGTTCCGTGGCAGCAAAAGTATGACGAGTTTTTCATTCATGGTCAGATATTCAAGAAAATTCTTTTCATTTCTCTGCTGTTCCTGCTCAAGCTGCATGACAGCCTTTCGCGGGGGCTCTTTCAGAAACACGTCAACAATGCTGTCCTTCAGGTCAAGGGGGTCCCGTGTCACTTGCGACTTTCTGGAGTGAAAGAAGAGGTAGTAGGAAGGATGGACAATAATATATACCGACTTGCTGCTGTCAATGTATTTTGCGTATTCGCCGTATGATACTGACGGAATATCATTCAATTTCCGGATGTTGAGCCTGCCGTATGCCCACGATATCCAGAAGGGGTTCTTTTCCACATCCTGGTTTCTTCTTTCCACGGCGTCCATGACAGAGTCGATATGCTGTCGTTTCTGCTCCCTGAACTCACCAAGGGCTTTGTCGTCAAAGGGCTGAGCAGGCACGGCAGTCTGTATCGGTCCGGATGCGCACCCGGCAAGCACGGCAACGCAGAAAAAAAGGGAAAAGAGGATATGTTTTCTCATAATCGAATAGGGTCATTTTACAAATTATCCTATTTCTTTTACAAGCAGTGTATGCGCTTAATGAGCCTGCCTCTGGTGTCTAAGACACCTGCTTTTGGCGCTTAAGGAGCCCACTGCCGGTGCCTGATCATCGCTGCCATCCTTGCTGAAACTTACCATGATAGTGCAAAATATACCGCATATTCTTGTCGAGGGGGAAACGTGTCACTGCGTATCGGCGTAATCGGCGTGGGCTATCTTGGGCAGCACCATGCGCGTATTTTTTCTGAACTGGAGCATGTTGAGCTTGTCGGTGTTGCTGACCGCGACCGTTTACGGGCTGACGAGATCTCAGTGAAGTACGGCTGTGCGTCGTTCGAAGACTGGAAAGAGCTCACTGAAAAATGCGACGCAGTTAGCATTGTTACTCCTACGACGACGCATCATGAGATCGCACTTGCCTGCCTGAAATCAGGCAAGGATGTGTTTGTGGAAAAGCCGGTCACCGAGAGTCTCGAAGAGGCCCGGGAGATCATAGACGCAGCTGAGGCAGGAGGCCGTATCCTTCAGGTCGGCCATCTTGAGCGCTATAATCCTGCCATTGTAGCAGCCTCGGGCCTGATACAAAATCCCCGCTTTATCGAGGCAGAACGGCTTTCCCCGTTTTTGGGCAGGGGCACGGATGTTGATGTGACCCTCGACCTCATGATACATGACATTGATATAGTGAGCGGCCTGGTGAGATCAAAGGTCAGGAGCATTCATGCTGCAGGTGACAGGGTTCTCACCGGCAAGATCGATGCTGCTAAGGCATGGATCGAATTCGAAAACGGCTGCAAGGCACTTATCACGGCCAGCAGGCTTGCAACAGAAAAGGTGAGGAGTCTGAAGGTCCATCAGGAAGATGCGTACATCTCGATCGATTATCAGGCCCAGGAAGTGAGACGCTATTTTAAGGACGCGACCGGCATTGCCTTTGATGTCATCAAACCTCAGAGCAGGGAGCCTCTTAAGGAGGAGCTGAAGGATTTTATCTCCTGCCTGCAGAGCAGGGCATGTCCTATGGTCTCCGGAAGAGAGGGTATGCAGGCCCTGGAGATAGTCCTGAAGATAAACGAGATGATATAGCCCCCATGAGTACGAGCATCAGGAAGAAGATAATAATGGAGATAAAACGTATATGGTTCCTATGATAGATCTGAAGAAACAGTTTGCTGATATAAAGGACGAGGTTCTCACTACCGTGACCGAGATCCTGGAAAGCGCGCACTATATCCTTGGCCCTCGGGTATCCGAGTTCGAGAAGAAGGTTGCTGCGTACCACGGCGTGTCTGAGGCGATCGGTGTTGCATCCGGCACGGATGCGCTTCATCTTGCAGTGGAGGCTCTGGGGATTGGCGATGGAGACGAGGTGATCACAACGCCCTTCACCTTTTTTGCAACAGCAGAGGCTGTGATCTATACCGGGGCCACACCGGTCTTTGTCGATATCGATCCTGAGACCATGAACATTGATCCTGCACAGATCGAGGCGAAAATTACGGAAAACACGAAAGCGATCATTCCTGTCCATATCTTCGGCCATCCTGCTGACATGGACCGGATTATGGCGATTGCAAAGAAGCATAAGCTTCATGTCATCGAAGACTGCGCCCAGTCATTTGGTGCAGATATCAACGGCAGGAAAACAGGCAGCTTTGGTGAAGTTGGCTGCTTCAGCTTCTACCCGAGCAAAAACCTCGGCGCATTCGGCGATGCCGGTATGGTGACCCTGAATGATGCTGAGCTTGTTGACCGGATCCGGGTACTCAGGAACCACGGCTCAAAGGGTGCTTACAGACATGAATCTGTCGGCTTCAACAGCAGGCTCGATGAACTGCAGGCAGGCATCCTCCTGGTGAAGTTCAAAAGGATCGACGATTACAACAGGCGAAGGCGCGAAAACGCAGCCTTGTACAATACCTCTATTTCAGGTGATGTAATTAAACCTGTTGAAAGACCGGGCATGACCCATGTGTATCACCAGTACACCCTGCGGAGCGGGCAGAGGGACAGGATACAGCAGAAGCTGCGTGAAAAGGAAATCTCGTCAGTCGTCTATTACCCGATCCCCCTGCACCTGCAGGAGGCCCTGAGTTTCCTTGACCACAAAAAGGGAGACTTCCCTGTGGCTGAAGACGCGGCGGCAAAGGTGCTTTCACTGCCCATGTATCCGGAACTTGAAGAAAAAACGATCAAGGAGATCGCAGAGATCATCAATAATGTCTGAAACGGTCATGATCGTTGCAGGTGAGACCTCAGGGGAGCTCTATGGAGCGCTCCTTGCAGAAGCCCTGAAAAAAAAAGTCCCTCACCTCAGGGTCGTCGGCATTGGCGGGGAAAGGATGCAGGCTGCCGGGGTCGAACTACTCTCCGGCATTGCAAGCGCTTTTGGCCTCACCGAGGCACTCTCTTCCCTAAAGGCCCTGAAAGAGACGTTCAGGAAAGCCTCAGACGCATTTCAACAATACCGTCCCTCAGTTGTAGTTCTCATCGACTACCCTGACTTTAATCTCCGGCTTGCAGCAGAGGCTCGGAAACAGGATATCCCGGTCCTCTATTATGTGAGTCCGCAGGTATGGGCCTGGAGACGGGGCAGGGTGAAGAAGATCGCAAAGCTGGTCGACAGGATGGCAGTCATCCTTCCTTTTGAGGAACAGATCTATCGTGATACCGGTCTTGATGCAGAGTTTGTCGGACACCCGGTCCTTGATGAGATGCATCAGATACAGCCAGACAAGAAGGCATTGAAAGCAGAGTTGGGTCTTGACCCTGACATGCGGCTCATATCTCTTCTTCCGGGCAGCAGGCCCCATGAGCTGGAAAGACTTCTTCCGCTGCTCCGCGATACGGTAATTCAGTCCAAACAGGATTTTCCGGGATTTCAATATTGCCTTCCCTTTGCCCCGAACACCGATCTGATACAGCATAAGGCCCTTATCGACGCCCTGCAGCTTGAGGGTGTGAAGATTAATAAAGGCAAGTCCCTGAAGACCCTTGCAGCATCAGACTATGCGGTCATTGCCTCGGGCACTGCAACGCTTCAGGCAGTGCTTCTTGGGCTGCCGCTTGTAGTTGTATATAAGGTTTTTCCTCTCACGTTCTGGCTTGGTAAACGCATTGTACAGGTGAAGCATGTCTCGCTCGTCAACATCCTTTCAAAGCGCGAGGTTGTCAGGGAACTTCTCCAGAAAGATGCGACAGTCAAAAATATCATGCTTGAGCTGAAGCGCATGATGAGCGATACTCCATACCGGTTGAAGATGCAGAAGACCTATGATGAGGTGCGGGAGATATTTTCTGAAAAGCATGCGTCTGACCGGGTGTCTGACATGGTCATGGAGATGGCCGGCTGGAAGAAGTAATACAATGCTAAGGAGTTCATAAGCATGAAGACAATTATAAAATCCCTCCTAACCTCCCTTTGCCAAAGGGAGGAACAAATCCCCTCTTTGGCAAAGAGGGGTGAGGGGAGATTTTTTTTGATGGCCAATAACCAATGCACTTGTTGATAATACCATGTTCCTGATATACAGCATTCTTTACACAGCGGCTCTTCTGATCCTGTTCATGCCGGAGTATCTGAAACGGCCCTCTGATCTGCGCAAGAAATGGCTCTGCGACAAGTTCGGGTTTTTTGACCTGTTACGTATTACGCATCACTCATCACCCATTTGGATCCACGCTGTCTCGGTCGGTGAAGTTAACGCTGCAATGCCCTTTCTGAGGAAACTGAAGGCAGCGTACCCCGATATCCCTCTTATACTTTCTACCATCACGGACACCGGACAAGCGGTCGCACGGCAAAAGGCTCCTGAAGGTACACACCTGGTCTATCTTCCCTTTGACCTGCGGATTATCCTCAAGAAGTGTTTTGATAAGATCAGGCCGAGGCTTTTGATAGTCATGGAGACAGAACTCTGGCCGAATATATTCAGGATTGCGGCTGAAAGGACGGTCCCGGTCATTATATTGAACGGACGGATATCGGAAAGATCTTCAAGGAGGTATCAAAAAGCATCTTTTTTTATGAAGAAAGTTTTTGACCATGTGACGCTCTTCTGCATGCAGAGTCCCTCAGATGCCGACAGGATAAAGTCCATCGGAGCAGAAGAGAGCAAAGTGATCGTGTTGGGCAATTTCAAGTTCGACATGGACATCTCGCAGCATATTCCTTTCTGGGCGAGAGAGGTGCAGGGTCAGGTGATCGTCGCAGGGAGCACGCATGCAGGTGAGGAGCAGATAATCATTGATGCATACCGCGAGAACGTCTATCTGTTTCCAGGGCTGAAACTGATCATCGCGCCGCGTCATCCTGAACGGTTCGGTGAGGCGGAAGAGGTGATCAGAAAATCTGATATCAGATACATCAAGCGCTCTCAGCTTGGTCCAGAGGGCGAAGATCCGGGCTCAAAAAAATTCAATATCCTGTTACTTGATACCGTGGGGGAATTGACTGCCGTATACGGCATTGCCACTATTGCGATCATGGGCAAGAGCATTGAAGGTGTTGGCGGCCAGAACCCGCTTGAGCCTGCATTCTGGGGCAAGCCTATCATCTGTGGTCAGCATATGGAAAACTTTCCTTTTATCAAAGATTTCTATGCTGCAGGCGCAGCCTTTCAGGTCACCTCGACCGGTCTTGCGAAGAAGATCAAGGAACTCCTGATGCAGCCTGAAAAGGCAAAGTCTGCAGGAGAAAAAGCACGCGCCCTGTATCTGAAGAACTCCGGAGCCGTTGACCGCGCAATGCAGATAGTGGATGGTTTTGTGAAGACCCCTTTTGCATAACTGCCGCTCCCGCGAGCTCCTGTCCATTCAGAGGACGGCAAAATCTTCTGGACTGATGGATTATAACGTGAGACCACCTGTGTTACACTTTCAGAAATGATCCGTAAAATCCTTGTTGCGTTGTTACTGTTCCTTATCCTGATCGTGATCGTCGGAACGATCGGCCTGTTCGGTCTCGGCAAGCGGATCAATGCTCCTGGTCTTGATGTCCTGATGTCCCGCATTGCCGGTGAAAACCGGCAGGGAAGCGGCCCCTTCCCGGATACTACATTGCCAGGGAATATCGAGGAGATCGCAGGAACGTGGAAAGGCATCAGTGATGTTGATGGTACCACCTGGCAGTTTACCTTTGAAAAGAATTTTGCAGTACGTGCTGCCAGCTCTTCTGGCTATGTAAGGCAGGGGACCGCATTTGTACATTGGAAATTGGGACTGACCGACGGTTTGGTCAGAGTGCCGCCCGGCTGGTCGCCTCTTGACGTTGACATTATCGATTCAACGGAGCCGCTCCATCGAAATACCTTCTCTCTCGGAGCCTTTTCGCTCAAGGGAAAAATTCTGCAATACTGTTTCAGCGAGCCGGGCAAAATGGTAAGACCTATCAATGATCTCTCGCGCGAAGGCATACGCTGTTTCGATCTCTCCCGGGCCGCTGCAGGATCGGAAGGTGTCAGCCAAGGGGTAGTCACTCCCGCTCCGATGCCTCCGATCACACCGCTTACAGAAGCAGTGCCCGGATCTTCTGCCCATACCAGGGTCCGGGTAACGAACTTCCATGCGAATATCCTCATACAGGCTGACGGGAATATCCATGTTCAGGAGACGATGCAGGTCCTGACGGCAGGTGCTGCCTTTGAGCAGAAAAAGGGTGCTCTGCTTACCGGTATTTACCGTGCCATTGGCGGACGCGTTCAGGGGCAGCATGCCTATTACCGGCTGATGGGATTTGAGATGAAGGGTGCTGCCCTCGACGGCCAGCCCATCCCCTACCGGGTGGAGACCTCTGGCCGCTGGTTCACCCATTATGTTTTTTTAGGACCGGAACGGTTTACCCTCTCACCGGGAGTCCATGAATTTGCCATAGAGTATGCGGTGGACCGGCATATCAGATTCCTGCCTGATCACGATGAGCTCTTCTGGTGGGTCTTTGGCAAGGGCATGCACGGTTGGGCTGAATCAGTCGGCACGATTGGTGCAACCGTTTTGCTTCCCTACGGGACTTCCGGTGTCATCGCCAGCCTTGAAGACCACTCCTGGAATGCCGGAACAGGAAAGATTCCCGAACTCCTCAGACAGGCTGCAGCCTCTGAGTCTGCAAATGTCCTGCACTATGACAAGGTCATCTCGAAGAAGCATCCCTACCTCTCTGTTGTGGTGAGCATGCCCAAAGGTGCGGTGAGCGGACCTGATCTGGACCAGCGCGTAATCTTCTTTCTTCGCGACATGAGTGCCTATTGGGCAGGAGTGATTGGGCTTACGGTATTCTTCGCATATTACCTTTTCGCCTGGGTGCGCGTTGGCAGAGATCCGGAAGTGCCTTCGATCGTTCCCCGGTACAAGCCTCCTGCTGACTGCTCACCGGCCATTGCCCGCCGTCTGGTCACGATGGGTTATGACCGCACTGCCTTTTCCTCTGCTCTGCTTAATCTGGCAGCAGAGGGTCTGCTCAGGCTTACATCTCAGGCAGGAAGGTATTTTGTGAAGAGAACGGAAAAGCAGGCTGTTGGCCTTGCTCCGGACGAAACAACCCTCCTTGAAGCGCTATTTAAAAGTTCATCCGGCAGCGCTCCTCAACGGAGCAGACAGGAGCTTGATGCCATTACGATCCACCGTGCTTATCGTGCGCACCGCCGCGCTCTGCGGCTGATGGTGAACAGGCAATATTTTACACGTAACTTGCTCTACGTGATACCTGCTGTCCTGATCTCTCTCGGCGTTGTTGCTATCAATGCTGAGATCGTTGACATAGGAGGAACGTATATCAGGGAGTTGATCGGTCTCGGTCTCTGGATGTTGTTGACCGGATTCATCACGCGCTTTCTGATGAGGAAAAAAGTCCTCGAACTGAGGAAGCCTTCGAAGCTTGTGTACCTCGCACTTCTCTTCCCGCCCGTGCTCTATGCTGTTGCCGTTGTGGTCAGTCAGAGCGTAGAGGTCTTTAATATCATGAAGTTTATGTTTTTTGTCCCGCTTTTTATCATGATGACAGGCCATGTTGTCTTTATATTCCTTCTCAGGGCCCCTACAGAGCTCGGCAGAAAGGCGCTCGATGAGATCGAGGGCTTCAGGATCTTTCTTGCGAGGGCTGAGGGTGACCGGCTCGACCGGCTGCATCCGCCGGAAAAGACACCTGCCCTGTTTCAGGCCTATATGCCGTATGCGCTTGCGCTTGGTGTGGAGAACCGCTGGTCTGAACAGTTTTCGGGAGAGATTGATGAGACCTACACTCTGCCGCCGCTCGATCTTTTCCTGTCAGCGATCTCCCGGCTATTTACCAAATAAAGCTGAAGTTGCTATTGCGAAAAAGATATAGGAACTCCTTAAAGATCAGATCTGGCTTTTATGACCGCATATTGTAGGGGGAAGATGAAATACGGCAGAATTGTCTCAGAGATGGATGAGGAAAGCACTACGGGTTCTGATCAGAACTTTTTTAGAAAATCGGAGGGGCTTATGATCCGGATGGACTCATAACTGCCAAGATCCAGCAGGTCTCTGTCGCCGCTTACCACAAACTCTGCTGACGCTGACACGGCGCAGGCAAGAAACTTGTCATCGTCAGGATCCCTGCATATTCCGGTTATCTGTTCGAATACCTCGATAGTCTCGAAATAGGGCAGGACTTCTTCCTGAATAATGATCTGTATTTCCTGTGCGGTCAGAGAGAATTTGGGATACTCAAGAACTGCCTTGAACTCACGAAAGGTCTTTTTTGAAAAGACGGGCGTACATCTGCCGCTTTTCCAGTGGTCTACAATGACGGCCAGACCGCCTCTGAACAGCAGGGCAGAAATAAGGGTATTCGTATCAAGGACTACCTTGCCTACCGCTTTTTCTTTCTTGCCCACGCAATCGCCCCTGCTACATCCTTTTCAGCCATGCCAAGCCTCTCCATCTTGTCTCGTATGTCCCCAAGTGCGCTGTCAGCAGGCGCTATCCTGACCGGCAGGAGGATTATCTTCCTGTCCTTTATGGATACATCAAAATACTGGGCATCAGGGAAAGATTTGACGATCTCCTTAGGCAGGGTGATCTGGTTCTTTGACGTTTTCTTCGCAAGCATTATTCCTTACCTCCTTACTGCAAGGATACCTTATTTGTGCATTCGAGCGCAAACATCAAGGTCAATAGTGCCAGTAATTCGGCGACTTGTCAGGAGGCCTTGAATCATTCGCGTGCGGGCAGATCAATTGCGATGCGGCCTACACCTAAAAAACTCACAATAGGCAGACTGTCAAATGTGTGGAATATCAGGAGAAAGGCTCATGACGAGATGCATAACCCGACGGGGTTAACTCCGAATATAAAAATCAAAACAGTGTTAACCCCGGTCGGTGTTGATGCTGGTGGTACGCCCGGCATGGGCGTGAACTTATGGGGTGAAAGTCCCCTGTACGAGAACCGAAAGGTATTCATGATTAAGAATACTATCAAAAGTACAAGCCGAAGGCAATGGCGGAAGGGCGACCGACCGTCAGAAGGAAGCCGGAGCGCAAAAGTGCGAGACGACGAACAGAAATCGCATACAAGGCTTAGTCTCCGGGCGAGTCAGCCACACATGACAAAGCCCACAGGTTCAGGAGATAGGGTAAATGCGGCGTTTATGCACGGAAAGTTCACGT
>JACRHC010000104.1 GCA_016217675.1 Nitrospirota bacterium | reverse complement strand
TCCCAAATATGCCGCAATGCATTGATTATGGAGATTTTCTGCGATATAATACCGTTCAGGGACGAATTATATCGCAGCGGTATAATTCGGAAATAATATTATCCCTGGGGGGATTTTATGTTTGGGGACTTTGAGCAGTATCTTCGTCGAAAGGCTTTTATTCAGGAAAAATATGTTCCCTATTATCTTAAATGGGTTTCGTACTGTTATTTGTTTCTCGATCAGCCTGAAACGTATATCCTGGCATCGGACCAGCTTCAAAGCTACCTGAACCATATCGCAAAGACCCGCGAAGACTGGCAGGTCAAACAATACCCGGGTTGCTCAGACTGCCGTCGCCATTATCTCCTCGGATGTTCTTTGCGGTAATCGGAAGGAAGCTGTTTAAGCCCTCCCTTGCCCCAGATGCCGCGTTTATTCTCCCGGGCAATCACCTGGGCAGCGCTCAGACGGTCAATGTGCTTCACATTCGGCGGGAAGGTGTAGAGCACCGCATACCCATTGAGGAGTATCTCCTCATTGAGCAGCTTATTATTGCGGCTCCAGAGATAGGCAAGAATCCGATTGTATTTATCTCTTTTATCAATATCATATTCGATGCGTACCTGCCAGCCTGAAGCTGAAATCAGCTCTTCCAGAAACTTCTTCGAACGTCTTCCCCAGGGTTTCTGACTCAGTTCAGGGGCGTCAATGCCGATGAATCTGATCTGCTCTTTCTTGCCTCGTATGTTTGCCTCAACCGAGTCACCATCAATGATCTTTTCGATATAGACAGAGCTGTTTTCTTCAGGTTTTTTCCCTTCCGGAGTATTCCTTGCCATCCATCCATAGAGCAGGGAAATCAACGAAAGGATCGCTATCGAAATAATCTTTATCTGCTTTTTTGTCATACGGATATTATAAGTCTTTTTGAAGCAAAAATAAGGAAGGGATGAGACTCAGAATGAATAAGAACACTACAGGGTGGAAAATAGCACCACCCTGTAATGTCTGTCAGTAATCAATTATTGCTGCTGGCCGCATCTGCCCATTTTCCCGCAGCCTGCGTTTGCCTGCTGGTTACCGCAGGGTCCATTACCATTGCAGCCGATGCCCTGGCCGCCACCCTGGCCTATATTGCAGTTCTCACCCTGGTTTCCACAAGCTCCGGGGCCTCCTGCAATACCAAATTCCTGAGCCTTCGCCTGGATCTTAGCACGGAGAGCTTCAACTTCGCTCTCAAGAGCATCGATCTTGGCCTGATCGTTACCTGTTCTGTACAGTTCCATCAACTCAAACCTTTTGGCATGCATCTCCTTTCTCAGGTCCTTTGTTGCGTCGAAGAACTGCTTCTGCTCAGCCGAGATATTTCCTGCATTCGGGCCCATGCCCCAGGGACGCGCAAAAGCGACCGCCGCCATGAGTAAAAGACTTACTCCCATAATTCCTAATAATACTTTCTTCATTCTTTTCACCTCCTTTCGATCAGCTTATTAACTCTGAATTCAGTCTACTTAATAATTATGAAGCAATTATGAAAGGACTTTGGGCAGTAGCTGCCCTCTCGATGGCCGAAAAGAAATTACATCTGTGAAGGTCTCCCCGGAAGCAGGCGAACCTAAGGCTCCTACGATTGACTTCCAAACGAAGGAAATCCGGAAAACCACTGCCTCCTTGCAGCAGGAATCCATTGACAGAATAACGTCTGAAGCCTAACATATGACAACAAGGGGGCCTTTGTACATCTACTAAACAAGAGACTCTTTTCATAAAAACAAATAATAAGGGGGGGGGAGAAACATGTTAAGACTTAAAGCGGTTTTTTTAGTGATGGTGCTTTTTACTGTTGTAAGCAGCGCTAATGCAGCAACTATAGCTGTCAATACAGTTACTGACGAACAAAATACCAACGGCCAATGCTCTCTGCGTGAAGCAATAACCAACATCAATAACGGGGCCACGACCTATGCTGACTGCATATCCTCCGGCGGATACGGAACCAGCGACGCGATAAACATTCCGGCGGGGATGTACACCATCACTATCGGTGGAGCTGGTGAAGACTTGAACGCCACAGGTGATTACGACATTAACAAAAGCGTCGCTATCGTGGGCGCGGGGGCTAACTCCACCACTATAAACGGCTCTTCGCAGGATCGGGTGTTCCATCTTACCGGAGCTTATACCGTTTCCATCTCAGGCGTCACAATCACCGGCGGTAACGCTGTTGGCGGCTGGTGGGACCCTGCCAGCTACGGCGGCGGCATTTCGAACTATGGCACGCTCACCGTCACCAACTCCACCATCAGCGCCAACGCGGCGGCGACCAGCGGCGGCGGCATTTGCAACTTCGGCACGGCCACTGTTACCGATTCTACCTTCACCGGGAACACGGCGGCCGACGGCGGCGGCGGCATTTCAAATCATGATACGCTCACGGTCACCAACTCCACCATCAGCGCCAACACTGCGGTCAGCGGCGGCGGCATTTACAGCGCTGCAGGCACGTTCACACTTTCCAACAGCATCGTGGCAAACCAGACTTCGGGTGTGAATTGTCGGGACGAGTACCAACCCCAATCGATTTTTTCCACTGGGTATAACCTGGAAAACACAAACTCCTGTGGGTTCACGAGTACAGGCGATATGCAGAATACCGCTCCTTTGTTGGGCGCATTAGCCAGCAACGGCGGGCTGACACAGACCATGGCGCTTGGCGTCGGCTCTCCTGCCATAGATGCGGGATTGTGCGTACAAGCCACCGACCAGCGTGGGATAGTGCGTCCACAAGGGAGCGCGTGTGACATTGGCGCGTATGAGGTTGGGTGTACACCTCCCCCCTCCGGCATGGTCTCATGGTGGGGCGGGGACAATAATGCCCTGGATATGATCGGCACTAACAACGGTACATTGGTGAACGGTGCAACGTATTCTATCGGCAAGGTGGGAGAGGCGTTCAGTTTTGATGGGACTAATCAGCACGTAGAGGTACCGGGAGCAGTTGGAGATTTCGGATCAGCCGCATTTACAGTGGATTTCTGGACTTACATCAGTGATACGGACGTGACGAGAGGCCACTACATACTCGGGAAATCATACCCGGATAGCGGACAAGGCTGGGATATCAGGTACTACAATGGCACTATAACAGTTGAGGGCTGGAGTTTTGAAATTACCAGTTCAATAACATTGAATGTGTGGCATCACATAGCGGTTTCCGCAACCGTCTCGGATATCACGCTTTATATCGATGGAGTTGTCGCAGGCACCTCCGGGCGACCCGTACCTATATCATCGACCACTAATCCCTTCAGAATAGGTTATACAACAGGTTTTTGGCCATACACCAATACTGGATTCGACGGCCTCATTGATGAGGTCGAAATCTTCAATCGTGCGTTGAGCGCCTCAGATATCGCAGCGATATACAGCGCAGGCAGCGCGGGGAAGTGCAGATCATGCACACCTCCCCCTTCTAATATGATCTCATGGTGGGATGGCGAGGGCGATGCCAATGACATTATCGGCACTAACCACGGCACACTCACGAACGGGGCAACCTTTGCAACCGGAAAGGTCGGGCAGGCGTTCAGTTTTGACGGGGTGAATGACTATGTTGAGATAGCGAACAGCACCAGCTTGAATCCCAGCGGCGCGTTCAGTGTAGATGGTTGGTTTTATATTGATCCCGCTGCTCCCGGAAATGATGGAGGAGAGGCTTCCTTGGTTGCAAAGACTAGCGGGGGCGTAGGAGATGGCGGATGGTTCCTGTGGTTTCAGGACACCGGCGGTACGTTCACTAATGCGTTGCGTTTTGAGATTATGACCTGGGGGACAGGATCGGAGTGGCCCTATGCCCGCGCCAGCAATGCCATCACGTCAGCAGGCTGGTATCATATTGCCGGGGTCTTTGACCTTACCACAGATCCCCAGGCAAAACTCTATCTCAACGGCATTCTGGTCGCTTCCAGTACGAGCACGATCAGCGCCATACTCAATAACACCTTTCCAGTGCGAATCGGGGCCTCACACTGGACCGATGTATATAATCCAGGCAATGACCGCTTTGAGGGAATGGCCGACGAAGTCGAATTCTTCAACCGCGCCCTTTCTGCATCTGAAATCGCAGCGATCTACAACGCAGGCGGCGCGGGCAATTGTACCCAACAACAGCAATACACCCTCACCGTTACCAAAGCAGTCACCGGCACCGGAAGCGGCACAGTAACAGCAACAGGCATAGACTGCGGTGCGGACTGTTCAGAGATTTTCAATGCCGGCACTTTCGTCACCCTCACCGCGACACCAGAGGCTGGCTCGATCTTCTCAGGCTGGACAGGAGACCCTGACTGCTCAGACGGCGCTGTCACCATGGATGCAGACAGGATCTGCACAGCGAGATTTACCTATGCCCCTTATACCCTGACAGTAAACCTTAACCCAACAGAGGGCGGCACAGTCAGGGGCAGCGGCATAAACTGTCCTTCTGCAACCTGTGCCCAGCAGTATGCACCGAGTGCGAATGCAGTTCTGACCGCAACAGCAAAAAACGGGTATAAGTTCAAGAACTGGACCGGCTGCAATATACCGGCAGGCAACGTATGCACGATGACCATGAGCAAGAGCAAGGCAGTCACGGCTAACTTTGTGGGCAGGTATTCCATCTCAGGCAAGGTAGTCAACCAGCTGGGCCAGCCGATGCCGAATGTTACCGTGACACTTGAGAGCGCTACGGGCGGTGGCGGACAGCCTCCTGCTAAAGCAGTAATAGAGTCAGAGATCAGCAGGCTGGTCGTAACTGATGCTTACGGCAAATATAAATTCACCAAACTGCCTAACAGCAGCTTCATGGTCGCTCCCGGAGACGTCGGCTTCACCTTCACCCCTTTAAGCCAGAGGGTGACAATATTGGACGGCAATGCGCCTGGGGTGAACTTCAAGCTGGTTTATTAGTTCGGGGCTATGCAGAGGCGGGCTGTGTAAGCCCGCCTCTGCTTTATAGACATGATGGTGCAGTTATCTTCTCAACTCTTCATATAGACAAGCCAGAATGAAGGCCATTCCTCATCCTGCACAACTCTGCGAAACTCGCATTCACTGCAGATCATGACCTTTTCCGCATAGGTGCCCTGCACCTTGCCATAGCAGCGGGTGCCTTCAACTGCCCAACAGACCCTGCCGCCATTCGTGCCGCGGTTCAGTCTGTGGGCCCTTGTCTCGGTCTTGGCAGGACATGCTTCCTGACCGTTGTTGCCGTCTCTGCCGCAGTTCATATACTCCCAGCAATTCTGTATCATTATCGTGACCTCTCTTTTGCTGCTAAAAGCGATTGGGACGAAAAGAGATCCTTGACCGGGAGGAGATCTTCAAAATGAAGATACGAAAGCGGCATAATCGTCAATTCGGAACAATAAAGCAAAAGGGTCATTCCGGCAAGCCTGTTCATGCGCTTTCTCCAGCCATTTACGATATAACCATCGTGGAAGCAATAATGTCAATATATATAGACAAATTTAGATTATTTATAATTTATAACTTTAGTCAGGCCCTACTGCCACCTATCTCGCACATTATATATCGTCCCCGGTCATTTCAATTTTCAGAGATGATGGTGGTAATATAGGCCATTATGTCTCTGCAGAAGAAGATCATCCTCAGTTTTTTTGTAAGCGCGCTCATCATCGCCCTGCTCGCGGGCTTCCTCTACCTGAACTTTATTGAGATCAAGAAGGAGACCGTCTTCCTGGAGATGACCGATACCATCAGGAGTAAATCACTGCAGCTCAGGCGACATGAAAAGAACTATTTTCTCTATGCACCTCAGCAGGCCGCTGATGAATCCAGGGCCATTCATGCCTATCTCAGGGAACTTGCCGCTCTTCTGGATGGCATGAAGGTCAATGCAGAGGAGCGGACCCAGAGCCTGAGAGCGTTAATAGACACCTATGCCGCGCAGTTCAGGAACATCGAAACCCTGCTTGATACGGTTTCGCATGAATCGGGAAATCTGAAGGCGTCCTCACCAAAATACCGGGACGTCAGCAGTCTGATAGAATCAAATTTTCTCGATCAGACCCACATCGACGTTTATTACCTTGTCAATGTATACGGACTTCCCGCCGGTCATACGCTGGTCAGGAGTCTCCTTGAGATGGAAAAAAGGATCGAGGACCTCAGAAAGACAGGGGAGAATATCCTCCTTGCATCCAAGGATCTGGACCGGTCGGCCCGCGAAAAAGTGGACAGCTTCATCCAGTCCTCGAGAATTGCGATCCTCGTTTTTTTCCCCCTCTTCCTCATTATCGGGTTCGGCACCATGATCGTTATTATCAGCAATGTGGTAAAAAGACTGCACCTGTTGACCACCCTGATCGAAGAGACCGGAGCAGGGAATTTTGTTCATGATTCCCAGCCTGCGCCTGAGTGGGGCAATGACGAGGTCGGACAGCTGATAAGGAAATTTGGCGTTATGGAGGATAAGCTCAGCCAGAGAGAAAAGGAACTGCTGCAGTCCAAAAAGCTGGCAGCCATCGGCACCCTCGCCTCAGGCGTTGCCCATGAACTGAATAACCCGCTCAATAACATCTATACCAGCGCGCAGCGCCTGCTGAAAAAGGCCGGTACGGACAGCCCTGAATATATCACAAAAGGACTGAACGACATTTTCGGCCAGACCATGCGGGTAAAGGGCATTGTGGGTGATCTTCTCGAATTCGCCCGGGGGCGCGAGCCGCATTTCATGGCAGTAGAATTACGCGGACTTATCCTTGAAGCCTACAAACACCTCGAAAATACCAGGGACCTGAGCGGCATCTCTCTTTCGATCAAAATGGTCCCTGAAGAGATCGTGCTTTATCTGGACACCGAACTGTTTGAACAGGTCCTGATCAACCTTTTCTCTAATGCAGTCGACGCAATGTCAGGACAAGGGCAGCTTATGGTTACGGCAGACGAGGAGGAGAGCAGAATAGCGGTCAGCATATCAGACACAGGCAGCGGCATGGCGCGCGAGACCATCGACAAGGTCTTTGAACCGTTCTACACCACAAAAGATAAGGGTACAGGACTCGGCCTTGCGATAGTCTTTAACATCATCCAGAAACATCATGGAGAAATAAGGGTCGAAAGTGAAGAAGGAAAGGGCACGACATTTGTCATTGTCTTGCCGAAAAGATCTCGGTAAAGGAACTATAAAGCTATGGCATTCAGGATATTAATCGCAGAAGACGAAGAGATTACGCTCAATAATATACTCGATACCCTGCAGGATGAAGGATACGCGGTTACGGGGACAAAGGACGGCAGTTCAGCCCTTCAGAAGCTGCAGCAGGAACAGTTCGATATCCTCATCACTGACATCAAGATGCCGGGCCTGAGCGGCATCGAACTCCTCGACCGTGTCAGGAAGGACCATCCTGCAACAGAGGTCATCCTAATCACCGGATTTGGGAGCATCAGTTCTGCGGTAGATGCCATGCGCAAAGGCGCATACGATTACATCACCAAACCCTTTGATCTCGACGAACTGGTCCTCCGGGTCAAAAAGATCCGGGAGCAGAAGGCGCTGAAAAAAGAGAACCTTGCACTCAGGACCTATTTCGGCATGGACAAGAAGGTCTCGATCATCGCAAAGAGCGCGAGCATGAAACAGATCCTTGAGACGATCGAGGGGATAAAACATTCCGACATCAACATGCTTCTGACCGGAGAGACAGGCGTCGGCAAGAGTCTGATCGCAAAGATCATCCACTTTACGAGCAACAGGCAGGACCATCCTTTTCTGGCGATCAACTGTGCAACACTGACAGAGGACCTCCTTGCCAGCGAGCTCTTCGGCCACGAACGGGGCGCGTTCACCGGCGCTGTAACGGCGAAGCAGGGGCTTGTCGAGATCGCCGATACGGGCACGCTCTTTCTGGATGAGATCGCGGAGCTCTCACCAAACCTGCAGGCAAAACTCCTCAAGGTTGTTGAAGAGGGAGAATTTTACCGCGTGGGAGGAACAAAACCCCGGAAGGTCGATGTGAGGTTCATTGCGGCAACAAACCAGAATGTGAAGAACCTGATCGCCGATAACAAATTCAGGGAAGATCTGTATTACCGGATCAATGTGATGGAGCTGTTCATACATCCGCTTCGTGAACGACAGGAGGACATCCGGCCGCTCAGCAGCTTCTTCCTCCAGAAGCATCTGCCCAAGGCGAACAAGAAGGTCACCGGCATATCCGATGAAGCCATGGATATTCTCCTCCATTACAGCTTCCCCGGAAATGTGCGGGAGCTTGAGAATATTATCGAACGTGCGATCATCCTTGAGAAGAGTCCGGTGATCACGCCCGCGAGCCTGCCCCATGGCATACGCGTTCTTCAGATCGAGACGTTCGACCCGGACAAGATCAAGACCATCGACGAGATCACCAGGGATTACGCTGAAAAGGTCACGAAGATGTTAGGCGGAAACCGGTCAAGGGCAGCTGAGCTGTTGGGTATTTCAAGGACAAGTTTGTGGAAGATACTGAAGGAGGAATAAGGAAGTCAGTTATTCGCCGGCCTTGCCCTGCAATTCTCTCATCTGCCATCCGCCGCCGAGGGCAACAAAGAGCGCTACGGAATCCTGCAGACGTCTGGCACGGGCCTGGAGATGACCTATCTTAGCCTGCTGGTATTGAATATCCGTAATAAGGACCTGAGAGTAGTCAGCCACACCCGCCTCAAAATTTGCCGTCACATGCCGCAATGCCTCTTCCGAGGCTTCGAGTGTTAGGGTTTGGGCAGACAGGACCTCTGCATCATATTCAACTGCCCGCAGGGAATCGGCAACCTCGGCAAAGGCGCTCACGACCGTCTGCCGGTATTCTGCCAGTGCCTGCGCATAGCCTTCAACAGCAGCCTGTTTCTGATGTATTAAGGTCCCTCCGTGGAAAAGCGGCGCAGCCAGCTCAGCACCGATGCCCCAGGAATTAAGCGGCCCGCTGAATAGACCACTGAGTGATGACCCTGCCCGGTCGAAGGCTGCGCTAAGTGTGAAACGGGGAAACAGGGCGGCTGTTGCAACCCCGAGCTCTGCGCCGGCAGCATGCAGTTGAGCCTCAGCAGCAAAGATGTCAGGACGCCTGCGCACCAGTTCAGACGGCACAACAAGAGGGATGCTCTCGGGAAGCCTGAATGCCGCGAGCGAGACCTCTGATGGACCCACTTCTGCCGGAAAATGGCCGGTCAGTGCGGCAAGCAGATGGTCAGCCTGACTGAGCCTCTGCCTGAGCGAGGGAAGTGCGGCCTCCACAGAAAAGAGCTGGGCGCGAATATTAAGGACCTTTGCATGGGGGACAATACCTGACAGTTCCTGGACCTCTGCAAGAACGGCCTGTTCTTTAAGAAAGCCGATCATCTGCTCCGTAGCCCTGATCTGATCGAAGTATCCTGCCTTTGCTATCATCGTATTGACGATATTACCTTCCAGTGCAAGATATGTTGCAGACAGGACGGCATTTTGATAATCGACTCCTGCCTCAAGCCCTTCAACTGCCCGTCGCCTGCTGCCGAAGATATCAAGGGCATAGCTTACTGAAGACGAAAGGGTGTACAGGCTGAAGATGTTTTCCGGGCCGCCGATGCCATTGCCCTGCAGAGAGGACTTCTGACGCATTACGCCAAAAGCGGCATCGAACTGCGGATAGAAGATGCCATGGCCTGCCAGCAGGTTTTCCCTGCTCTGGCGAAGGCGGGCCTGAGCAGCCTGAAGGCCCTGATTATTTTCAAAGGCATCCTTCACAATGGCATCGACCTGTTGGGAGTCAAAGGCCTTCCACCATGCGGCCGAAATACTGTCGCCGGGCGTAAAGCGCTGTATCCGTCCATCTGCAAATATGGTTGAAGCAGGATCTGACCCGTAGTTGTAGCTCGTCACAACAGGCGGCCCAGGACGCACGAAATCCGGGCCTGCGGTGCAGCCGGAAGCAAAGAATAATATCGCAGAGAGCGCCGGCACCAGACCATGTCGCACGAAAAGAAGAGACGCGTAAGATTTGGTCCTGTTCAAAGGCATGGCCCTATTGTTCTCCGATATAGACATCGACCAGCTGCCCCGGATAGAGCGAAATATCCGCCGGTCTCCGGAACCGGAAGATGACCGGAAGCACGCGCACATCGACCCTCTCTGTGCGCTGGCTTGACAGCTGGATCTTCGGCGTTACATACGGCTGAATCCTCACAAACTCCAGGGGGACCTTTACATCAGTGCCCCGGATGAACATCTGGGCCTTCATCTGCGCTCCTGCGGGTAGCCTGTGCAGCAAGATCTCGTCAATGTAGCATCTGACCCCAAGCTGCGCCTCAGAACTCCCCATCACCAGCACAGGATTGAACCCCTGCGTGTATGTGCCATAGGTGCCCTGCGGAGAGATGTAGCTTCCGACTGTCGCATTTATGGAGAGAACGACCCCATCAGCCGGCGCCTTGACCCGGTATTTGTCGAGGAGGGCATTGGAGGCCGTGTACGCCTTTGACAGTGCCTGATACTGCCTTTCCTGATTCTGAATATCGTATATCCATGCCCCGGCCCGGGTGAGTTCAAACTGCTTTCTGGCGACCTCCAGATTTGCCTGCGCAGTCTTCACCGCATTTTCTGCCGTATCCAGAGCATCCCTGCTCACTGACCTCGGGTCCAGTCCAAAGGATCGCTTCTGTTTGTCCAGCTGGTCCTGATGACCCTTGAGCACTGCTGCGGCCGCCTCCACCTGGGCCTTTGCAATATCCAGGTTCTCTTTTCTGGGCATGGCCCTGAGCTCCTCAAGCAGCGCCAGCGCTGCCTCTGCCTGCGACCTCTGCTGCCCGGCAACTGCCCGCTGGACCGAATCGTCCAGCCTGAAGAGCAGTGCGCCCTTGCGGACCGTATCGCCCTCTGAGACGAGGATCTGTATAACAGTCCCTGCTACCTCAGGATAGAGGGTGATATTCTCTCCGTTTTTCTGATAACTTTCGATAACGCCGTTTGCATAGATACCTTTTGCATAGGGGTTTGATGCCGGGTTGAAGGCAGGCGGCAGCGGCTTCTTCTGCATGCCGTACAGGTAAGCGCTCACAAGGCCGGCCACAAGGCCCACGGCCGAGAGAACTAAGAGGATCTTATTCTTCATGGAGAGCTCCTTGCACAGTATTCATGATCTTTCCGTCTTCCATCTGCATTATCCTGTCTGCATACTCATAAATACGTCCGTCATGCGTCACAATGATGATGCACCGGCGGTCATTCAATATTTCTTTCTTGATAAAATCCACGATCTTTCTGCCGGTGTCGCCGTCAAGGGACGCGGTAGGCTCATCAAATATCAGGATGTCCGGCCGCCCCACGATCGCACGGGCAATGGCCACACGCTGCTGCTCCCCTCCGCTTAATTTCCTCGGAGTGAGTCCTGTCCGCTCTTTCAGGCCGACTATTTCCAGATATGTCTCCGCGACTTTTATGGCGTCATCCCAGTTCTCCCTTCTCAGGATCAGGGGGATGGCCACATTTTCTGCCGTGGTCAGCCTCGGGAAGAGATGATAGTCCTGAAACACAAAACCGACAGTGTTCAACCTGAAATCAGCAATCTCATCATTGGTCATGCTCCAGATCTTCCTGTCCTCCACCTGCACCTCACCTGCATCAGGCCTGAGGATTCCGGAGATCATGCTCAGGAGCGTGGTCTTTCCGCTGCCCGAGGGGCCTACAATAAAAAGCATCTCGCCGAAATGGGCCTCAAAACTGACGTCCTTTACGGCAAACGTCCTTGCATCTCCCTCGCCGAACCACTTGACCAATCCCATTGCCTTTACTGCTGCGGCCGCCATGTTTATCCTCTGAAGATTTCGAACGGTTCTATGTTGACCACTTTTCTTATCCCGATGCAGCTTGAGATGCCTGCTATGATCACGACCATAATAAAGGCGATGCCAAGGTTCAGATAGGTGATACTGGCAGCATAATTCGGCAGCCTGAACCTGGCAAGGGCGATAAGGAGAGAGCAGAGGCCGACACCCAGTCCGTAGCCGGTCAGGGCAGTGAACGTGGCCTGGAACAGGATCATGACGAGCAGTTCATGGCCCTTTGCCCCGATCGCCTTGATAGCACCGAATTTCTCCCGGTTCTCCAGAATAAACGTATAAAATGTCTGGCCTGATATTGAGAGTCCGACAATAAAGCTGACCACGGTCATGATCAGAATATTTGTGCCAAGGCCGGTCTGAAACATATAGTACCTCGCTATCTTGCCGACGAACTCCTCCTTTGTCTGCGCCAGGTACCCGATGCGCCGGACCTGTTCCTGAATATGCTGTATGTCTGCATTGTTCTTCGGTTCGACCAGAATAAATGAGATAGTGTATCGTGATGACGGGATATACTGGATCGCCCTCTTATAGGTTGTATAAAGCGTCGGCGTGCCGAACAGCCCTGCTGAGGTGACCTTTGCAAACCCGATGATTACCCCGCGGTGATCGTTCAGCTCGAACTCAGTGCCTATCTGCGGCTTTTCAAGCTTGGAGAATTCTGCGTCACGCACTGCAATAAAAGCGTTCTCTGCATAGATATCCTCCACGTTTCCCTCGACAAGGTCCGGCCTGCCATACAGGCTGCTCTCATCCAGGCCGACTACGGTCACTGCCTGATAGCTGCCGCTCTTCAGCCTCACCAGTGCGCCGCTTGAGTAAAGAGGCACGGCATATTTCACTCCATCGATGCTCCTGACCGCATCAAGCACATAATCAGGCATCGGGATGTTGTTTGCCACGGTCTTCACGGCAGGGTCCATGACCCAAACCCTGGCCCCGATGTTGGTGACCGTTGATGAAGCGCGCCCCAATATGCCTGCAAAAATGGAGGTCATCTGGACCATCAGGAATACGGCAAAGGCAATACCGACGATAAGAGCTGCAAACTTGGGCCTGTCGTTAGTCAGAAGTTTATAGGCGATCCTGAGGATTCCGAGCCATGCCTTCCCGCCGCGAACTTCTTTCATGTTGTTATCTTATCATGCTCCCTGCGGTTTTCAAGCCGGCCGCTGCTGCCTGAAGAGCGGGTCATATTGCTCCGCTTCGTTGACGTCTTTGATCGTCACCAGGTCATACGAATTGCCTGGCATATCGAGAAGAGCCTTTCGATTATGACTAAGCACCGTTTAAGCTGTTCATAATCTAAACACTGCCTCTTTGTTTCTTCAAACCACCTTCACCATTACCATTTCCCCTGATTTTTCAATAGGTTAAATCCTCTGTTCAGTATTTGGACAGCCGTAATAGCCACCTGATTGCGCTGTTCATATTCTAAACACACCAATGCCTCATATCTATTTTTCTATTTAATTTCATTAAGTTACAGTCTGGCATTCAACATGCTCTATTAGGTAATAGATTTTGAAGCAAGGAGGCAGACAATGAAGCGGAATCTATTATTTGTTACTTACAAAGACGGGGAAATTGACGAAGGTCTTAACTATGCCCTTGATCTGGCAAAGATGACAGACAAAGGCATGGCAGTCCTTCTGGTGAACAAGAAGAAGCTGAGCACAAAGCTTGAAGAGATCATGTCAGCAGTGGCCTTTGCAGAGGAGAACGAGCCCGAAACAGCAAGGCAGATCATGAATTCAGCGGCGGCCGGAACCAACCTCAGGAGCGCTATCGAAGAAAAATGCAAGACCTCAGGTGTGGCGACCGCAATTCATACTGCCCTTCAGGATGCAGCAACTTCGGTGAAAGATTATCTGAAGCAGAACAGCAGCATAGACATGGTGCTGCTCAGCCCCGACATAACCGGAGACGGGAATATCTCTTCCCGCGAACTCAGCAAACTCGTAAGAACATCATCAAGGCCTATCGTGACCATGGCCAAACAGCCGCAAACAACATAAATAGGAGGATTTGAATGTATCTGTATTTACCCGTAGCACTGACCAGTATCAACATCTTCATCCCTGTAGGGCTCGGTCTGGCGGTCGGCCTGCTCTCAGGCCTGTTCGGCGTCGGAGGCGGCTTTCTTATGACCCCCCTTCTGATCATGTTCGGCATACCCTCAACTGTGGCAGCAGCAACTGACTCGAATCAGATCGTGGCAGCATCGACCTCTGGGACCTATGCACACTGGAAGGTCGGCAATGTGGACTTTAAAATGGGTTTTCATCTCCTGATCGGCGGGTTCATCGGCGGGCTCGTCGGCGTTCAGGGCATCAAGGTGCTTAATGCCATGGGCAATGCCGATTTTGTGATCAAGATGACCTATGTGCTGATGTTGGGCATAGTCGGCACGTAC
>JACRHC010000016.1 GCA_016217675.1 Nitrospirota bacterium | reverse complement strand
TAAGCACGATCACGATAAGAAACAGACTGACAATAAGATGCACGATCAAAATCAATGTTGAAAGCATTACTTCTCCTTTTTATAACAGACTAATTTTGCAAAACTGTCAGGCTTGAGGCTTGCGCCGCCAACAAGGCCGCCGTTAACGTCCCGGCAGGCCATAAGAAGCTCAACGTTCTCCGGCGTTACGCTTCCGCCATACAGAATGCGGATATCTTCAGCTGCGCTGCCGTATAATTTCCTCAGACGTTCTCTGATAAATGCATGCACTTCCTGGGCCTGCTCCGGAGATGCAGTCTTGCCTGTTCCGATGGCCCAGATAGGTTCATAAGCCACAACGAGATTTTCTGCATCCACCCCTTCAAGTCCCTTCTCGATCTCCCGGCCGATCACGTCAAAGGTCTTGTCAGCCTCACGCTCTTCAAGAGACTCGCCGCAGCAGAATATCACACCAAGGCCGGCCTTCTTTGCCGCCCTGATCTTTTTATTGATCACAGCGTCATCTTCATGAAAATACTGGCGTCTCTCAGAGTGGCCGATGATGACATGCCTGCAGCCTGTGTCCAGGAGCATGGCAGGCGAGACCTCACCAGTGTAGGCACCCTTTTCCTCCCAGAACATATCCTGGGAAGCAAGCTGGACATTTGTTCCCATCAGGGCCTCACCCGCTGCTGCCAAAGAAGTAAACGGCGGCGCGATTATGATATCGACATCAGCCACATCCTTCACAGAGGGGATAAAATCACGCAGAAACTCCCTGGTTTCAGCGATGGTCTTGTTCATCTTCCAGTTTGCCGCAATAAAGCTTTTCATAGTCAGATATTGTAATGATATAGGCCTGTTTCAGTCAAGGAGCTGCTGGTAGCACCTTCGTCCTCTCGGAGCTTCCCCGTATCCATGCCCTTCAGAAACCCCGAAACGTCTCAATTGGTTTCTCAGGGATGAGATAGAGGATGCCTCCATTGGTAAGCACGGTCATTTTCTGGCCGGATTTCAGATCGAGCTTCTTTCTGACATCCTTGTGTATCGCCACTTGGAACCTCGGAGAAATGGTTGTTCTACTCATATGTCCTCCAGACAGATTAGTCTCTCAAGTTATCCATTTAACCGGCGAAAGCTCCGTCCCTCACAAAATACTTAACGGCAATACCAGTCTGAGCCCGCCGTAGATTCTGTCTTTTGCAATCCCGCCGTTTTCGTGAGAATGGCCAAGACGTTTCTGGAAATTGAGTTCAGGGCTAAGCTCCAGGTGTCCGAGCTTGAAGAGCGAAGAAAGTGTCAGTCTTGCGGAGCTGATCTTCTCGGGCCGGTACCCATAGATTCCGTCATGCCCGGCAAATGAAAGGTCTATATCAATTACTTGATCCGATATTTTAACCGGATATTTTCCACCGAGACGATACATAAAGCCACCTTCGAGGATTTCTTTTTTTACAGGAAAATCCCACTCCAAAGACAGATACGGAGTCAACTTATCTATCAGTTCCCGAATTTCTATGGTCGAGTAAAAATAATGTACATCTCCTTTTGAATTCTTGATGTCTGAATAGCCATATCCGGCATCAACCTTAATCATGCCTATCTCCCTTTCAATGCCGACTGCATACTCCAGGGAATTGGCTGAATGTTTATTGAAGCGCTTGAGGTTGTTGTATGTTCCGATGAATAGATATGCGCCCAACGGCTCTGCTACTACAACCAGGTGAGGATAGATCACTGTGCCGTTGTGAAGTGTTTCACCTGAAACCTTATCAATATAACTGCTGTGCGTGTCCATTGTGAGATATCCGGTCAACCCGAATTTCTTATCAGTCTGAGGGTCCTCAGCTGCAACGCCGCCAACACAGACGGCCAACAGGCAGACTATCAACCAGAAAACCTTTATTGTTGTCTTCATCTGATGTTCACCCCGCCAAGGCCTTCCACACCCATTCAACCAGCGAGATACCCATATATACTGCCAGCGTCCAATAGGCATTGCTGAGGATGAGGCTTGACATGAAGATTGTCCAATCTCGTCTGTTCATGCCATTGAATTTGCCGTTACGAAGATAGGCAGTTACTATAAAGGGGTCATACCAAATTGAGAGAAATAAAAAAGCTACGGTGTCGCTCTTTTTCAAAAACCATGAAGTAAAACGTCCGATATTCTTTTTGCCTTTGTAGTCCTTAAGATCCTTAATTGCCTCTATCCCGAGCCAGTCACGTCCTGACCAGTCGTAGAATCTCATAACTCCCAGACAGGTGATGAAAGAAAGGAAGGTCATCACCACGCCGCCCCTGAGAATCCCAAAGTTGTATATGACAAAAGGATAGATCAGATAGTTGAATATGCTGTCTATGGCCTTATTCGTAAGCAAGCCGACGGAAAGCTCAGCAAACCTTTTTATGGGCGATGACTTGCTGCCTTCAGCTTTGTTTTGAACCGTTTCTGGTTGCATTTCTCTTTTTCAGTCTGTCTATTTTATCCTGCAGATACCATGAAAAATATCCATCATATTTTTTCTGAAGTTCCTTAATTTTATAGTCGTTGTCTGTAATCACCTTGCGGCAGTTTGTGCGCCCGCACAGGCATTCCATGCGGTAAGGCGGGGCGCCCTTTGTCTCATGCAGGCACATCGCATAATCGAAGGTCACTTCCTCATCCACGGCGATGTCTCTCATCGCCACTAAGAATATTTGGCCCTTAATACCCGCGTTCGGTTCGCAGGAATGATTGAAAAAGAAGGTGTCCTCATAATAGTCACCTGAATGCACAGACACACCATTAATAACGAAATCTTCGTCAATCTGAATTCCGTAGTCGCCAATCTGTTCGACAACCGGGAACACCTCTCCGCCAAAGATCACAAGCCTCTCCCCGGCCTTTGTCGCCATCCGTGCAAACATGCTCTTATAATCTCCCCCCCCCGCACTTCTTACTTCGAGGTTCGGATTCAGCCAGGAGAACTTTTGTTGTATATTTTTTGTCACCGCCGAAACGCCGACAAACTGATAGTGTCTATCTTGCTGCATATCATAAGCATCTGATTTCGCAATGCTCCTTTAGTACTTCCAACTGTAATACATCGCCATGTCTGGAGACCCAGTGAGTACCTCCAGCACTCCTTAATTCAATTGATTCTCCATTTAAACTATTATCCACATGGGCAATTGCCCTATAAGCAGATAACGAACCTGTGCCACATGACTTTGTCTCAGATAGCACGCCACGCTCAAATGTTCTTATCGCATAACAGAAGTCCTTAATTTTTTCTATAGCGTTTACATTAATGCCTTCGGGATAAACTGACTGAAGCCTTGAGCCAATCTCAAATAAATTCCAGTCGAAAACATTATCAACAAAATAAATCAGATGTGGTTCTCCAACCTTAACAAAGAGACAATCTCCCGTATCATTGACTTCTCTAATCTCCGAAGCACTAATATTTATTCTTATGGATTGTCGCTTTCCATTACTTACCGCATGCACCTTACCACCCTTCATTCCAATGGTGCAATCGTTCAATCCTAATAAGTTGGAAATTGCATGTGCCCCATTTCCGCACGACTCAGACTCCGAGCCATCCCTCTCAAAGATTTCTACAAATAAACTATCGGTGCCTGACCCTTCCAAAATGAGCAACGAGTCAACGCCATATTTCGATAACTCTTTTGTTGCAATATCTATTTTACCTTCCCTTCCGAGCCTCCTGTGACGGCAATCCATGATCAAAAAACTATTACCGCAACAACTTCCTATATGCATTTTCATTTTTGTTGCTTTTTCGACTTTCTATTAGCAATGAGTATATAGCTCATATCCAGCCCCATTCCTTTAGCAATTTATGATCTTTCTTAACAAATCTCAAGCCGACATCTGTGCGGTAAAACATTTTCGGAATAATTATTTTGTCTATAAGCCCATATACTTGTTCCCTGGCTTTATGAACAGTGTCGCCAACGCCAGTTATATAAAGAACATAGCCAGTATCACCTGCGACATAATAATTATCTTTTCCTTTTTCTTTTCTGACCAATACTTCTTCAAAATGAATATGTGTAAAGTCCTCTTTAGATAGCTTTTCCTTAAAAAATATATTGCACCCTTTTTGACTGAGTTTTTTATCTGATGTGATATAGGGAAACGGGGGAACAGTTACTGCCACCGCAATTCCATACCCTTTTTTATATTTCAATTCATAATCTTCACCCTTGGCTATTGCGAGTAAAAACTCACTCCAAGGTGACTCTTGAATTTCACTTTGCATTTCATTTGTCGATGTACCGAATCTTGAGGTTAGTTCCATCGGGAAAACAGTGTCTTTATCAGCCACTATGCAGTTGATATCGACATATCCCCTGTAATTGCTCTTTTGAAGATGTGGTTTCAGCTTGGCTAGCGTTTTCTGAAAAAGCTTCTTGTTTTCATCATGTTCATACCACATCAAGGTCCCAGTTTCTCCGCCCAGCGGACCTATATCATCATTGCAAAAATGCTTATGCTCTATATTGAAAACTAAGGGACCAGCCCAGTTATTTCCGTTGAAGAATCTGCCAATTGCGACTTCAATGCCATGAACTCTTTTTTGAAGCGTACAATAATGTTCTCCATCAAGATGAAGCTTGTAATTTACAAGCATATTTATAACATCAGCCCCGTCATCCACATTGCCGACATAGGTCAATGAATTATTGTGATGGTTATGCTTCAAAACCCATTTGCCTTTATACTTCTTGAGGTGCTTAATGGCAGTCTCAATAGTGAAAGCTCTTGTCTCAAAATCCTCACTGATTTCAACTCCGCATGCTTTTAGCACAGCTTGTCCATAACTGCGATCTAACTCTAACTTGTCTCCATCGCCGCTTCCCCCTATAACCAAATAGCCCTTTTGCCTTAAATCATCCTGAATATTTCCATATCCAATATCATCAAAAATAATTAAGCCGTTTTTACCTACCCAGTTCAGTTCTTTTTTCCAATTTTTCGTCTTGTTGACCATGCCATTGAAACAGTCTTTGAAATCCTTATTTTCAATAAAAAGCTTAACGTTACATCCTTCTTTTTTAAATTGATAAGCCAGGTCGGCAGCAATAAGTTCATTGGAAATAAACAGAACGTTCATAACGTGAAGGGCCCCATCGTGCAGCCAATTATAAGTATTACAAGACCAAGTGCATCGCCAGTTTGGGATATTACGAGTATTCTCATGGAAGTGTTACCACCGCGTCAGTCCATTATAAAAACTGCTGACGTTAATACAGTGGTCCAGAGACCGTTTTTATTTCCCTCTGCTGACTGGCAGATATTTTCAGTCTTGAATATGTGGCCGCTTGCTGTATATAACTGTTTACGTTCATCCCAGGCCTGGTTCGGGTCAAACGGAATGCCAAGAGTTGTGGCAAGCATTGTCGCGGCAAGGTCTTCTGCGTATTCCCCTGAGATAGTGGCCTTCTCGCCAAAGGCATGATGTTCAGAGAGATACCCATAGGTGGAACAGTCCTTTGGCATGGCAACGCCGACAGCTGCAGAGATAAGGCGGTTCGGTTCATTTGTCTCATTCCGGGACATTACGCAATACGTAATCTGCCCTGGACTCAGAAGTTTTAGACCGGCAGCCTTTGAAAGGATCTTGCACTCAGGAGGGAATATGCTTGATACATAGACAAGATTGCACTTCTCAATACCTGCACTCCTTAACGCGACCTCGAAGGATGATAGCTTGTCTTTATGGACACCAACCCCTTTTGTAAAGAAAACTTTTTTTGGCGTCATTTTCATCCCCTCCCTATAAAAAACGCTGCAGGCAGATATAACTCTGACAGGCTGGCGTGCAGTTAAGTTCGGACATTATTACCCTTACTAAGATTATTAGTCAATTTTATTTGATATTAGCTTTATTGTCTCTGTTACTTTGCCTCAAAAAAATGCAAAAGTTGAGGATCTGATATGGCAAAGCTACAGAAACTTTTTGGTTCGAAAATTTATGAATTAAGGCTTAAAGCGGATCTTACGCAGGCGCAGCTTGCTGAAAAAGCAGATGTTAGTAATGACACCATAAGCCGGATCGAGCGCGGATTGAGAAGCCCTTCTTTTGAAGTGCTTGAGAGTCTGGCAAGAGCCCTTGGAGTAGAAGTCCGAGACCTGTTCAATTTCTCAAACAGAAAATTTCTCAAGAACAAATGCTCGCTTGAGCTGCTCGATCTGCTGCATTATCTTTCAGACATGAAGCCACGGGAAATAAAAAGAATTCTCGATATTGCGCGACTGATTCATGAGCAGAATGCCGAGTAAGGCAGCGAGAAAGGCGCTTGATTCCTTGATGAAGGATGCGGACACGAAGACCCTGAATCTCTGCCTGGACTTCCTGGGAAAGCGTTGAATTGATCATTGCCAGCAGGCACAGCAGCAGGCTCTTATAATAATACCTCTTTTTCTTCTCAACCACCTTTCCCCTGATACAGTATTCTATTCTTGCCGGTAATTAGAAGTCTTCATGCTTGGAATTTAGTGAGTGCAGGCTGAACACGGTTTTCATAGGAGTCTGCGACAAATTTATGAAAAATAGCTGTTTTAAGCTCCCCTCCTCGGTTGAGGAGGGATCAGGGGTGGTGTGTCCTGAATAGAAAAAAGCCCTATTTACCAATTACCACCCCGCCCTTCGGGCACCCCTCCTAAAACAGGCGGGGCGCTTTGATGCAGGCCAACTTATAAATTTATAGCAACCCCTGGCAGCAGGGTCAACATTTCGCATCGCTGGCGGTATTACAAAGATCTGTGGAGTCAAGGAACGCGGATACTGCCGGCTGTCCACACTAAGGCAGAGACAAAAAAAGGCCGGAAGCATTCAATCCAGCTCCCGGCCTTCTACGACCAAATTATGGAACCGTTTTCGGGTCAACGCGTTTGAAAATACACGCTGGCTTTTCAGCTTCCAGCCACACCACTATGGGCATGACCAATTACCCTCCAACGGTTCCAGTGTGATAAATGCGATGCCCCAGATCCGGGAAACCAAAAGCTTTTTCAAATTGGGGGCTTCGAAAGATGCTTCAGGCTTCCTCCTCACGTCAGGAGGCTTGCTCACCGCATCTCACTCCCGCTCCCTAACCGAGTTGCTTGATCCTTTGGTTTCACCCGGTCCGGAGTACCGCAAACCCTTTTCCTGATTTTATTTTAGCGCGTTTGGCAGGAAAGTCAAGAAGTATAAGTTAAGCAAATCAGATCGATAAACTTCTCTGTTTTTACGGCTGTCGGACTGTCACAACTTACTATGTAGTGTGCGATGGATAGATAGTAAGAGGACAAGATATGCCGTGCCCAAATCAGACGGTCAGACAGGGTAAAGGGTCAAATCCGTTTTTTATATTTCAGTTCCCTGAACCTGATACTAAAATCTGTTCCGCTCATGCGATTCAGCTCGATGCTCCCCTGAAGCTGATGCTCGACCAGTGTAGTCACAAGATATAGCCCTAAGGTCTTCATATCCTTCAGTACAAATGTTTCCGGAATTCCCACGCCATTGTCTTTCACCGTCAATTCGTACCGCCTGCCACCCTCACCCTCTTCCGCTATTTCCCGGAGACTTACGGACACGTCCCCGGTGCGGTCGCCGGGAAAGGCATACTTAAGGGAATTGGTCACCAGTTCATTCACAATGAGTCCGCACGGAATGGCAGTGTCAATGCCGATCGCAATATCACCTACATCAAGGTGCAGGACAACTCTATCAGTGCTTATGTTGTAGAAGCGGTACAGATTATCAATGAGTGTTCCAAGATAATCACGAAAATCTATTTTTGAGAGATCGTTCGACCGATACAGTTTTTCATGCACCAGTGCCATTGATTTGATCCGGTTCTTGATGTCACTGAAGATCTCCTGCGGCTGTCTGTCTCCGACATATCCTAACTGCAGGTCCAGCAGGCTTGCAATGACCTGCATGTTATTTTTTACCCGGTGATGAATCTCCTGCAGCAGGATTTCTTTTTCCTTCAGCGAGTCAAGCAGCCTGCTTTCAGCCTGCTTCCTCCGGGTTATGTCCCTGACAATTCCGACGGCATGCCACTGCTCATTTATCTGCAGGGCAGACAAGGAAAGTTCCACAGGGAATTCAACGTTGTCTTTTCTCCTCGCCGTCATTTCAACCGTCTTTCCGACAGCCGGTCCCCTGCCTGTCTCGCTGAAACAGCGGAACCCCTTCTCGAAATCTGCCCTGTAGCGTTCAGGCATGATAATATCGTGCAGGTATCTGCCAAGCACTTCCCCGGCTTTGAATCCGAAAATGCCTTCTGCCGCAGGGTTCCAGATCAATACATACCCCTTATCATCCATCATGATGATTGCGTCATTGGCTGTGATCGTAATTGCCCGGTTTTTCTGCTCGCTCTGCCTGAGCAGATCATATGACGAGGCCAATTTTGCCCTCATGCTGTTGAACGAATCGACAAGGTGTCCAACTTCATCGTCTCCTGCCTTCAGCTGCAGCTCATCAAATTTACCCTGTGCCAGCTCCTGAGCCGCATGTCCGAGCGCCTTGACCGGCTGCACAACCTTCCTCTCCAACACGATCCCGACACTCAGGACAATGACCGCTATCACAAACAGCATGACTGACACCGCGTTATTGAAATCCTGCTTCAATTCTGCCAGATGGGGCGCAAGATCAACAATAACGGTCAGGGTGCCAAGGTTCATGTCCAGATACGTGATGCTCATAGTCAGTTCGCGCAAGTTCTGAACCTTTTTTGCCGGTGCAGGCGCAGGGATATTCTCAAGGGGATAAAGCTGCCGGCCTGCAGCATCCGTCAGGCGCAGGCCGATCCAGTCGCTGTTCTTCTTGAGCAGCGCATCGAAATTCTCGTAGACCATATCCAGCTCGCGGCCAAGGAGAAGGGGAATTACGCCCTCCACTACGCTGTCCAGATGCCTCTCTGTTGACTCCTGACATTGACGCTCCATATTCGCAAGAGACCGCGGCATCCAGTACAAATACAGATAACTGATGAGCAGCGCCATCAAAATGAGGAGAGGCAGAAAGACTTTTGTGCGCAGACTTATGGACAATCAATCCCCCGAAACAGGCTGCCAGTATTTTTCGAGCCCCCAGGAGGACATGACCTTATAGTCGTCATAGGTCACTGAAATAAACTGTTCAACCGGGACCTTCTGAAGCATTGCCCTGCCTTCAGGAGTATTGTTCATGTCAAGAAGTGCCCTGCGCACCTTTTCCCGGACATCCCTCGAAACCCTGGGGTGGGCCGCAACAGGGTGAGAGGGGAATGAGCGGGTAGTGTAGATAATGCGAAGGACGCTGCGTAACTCCTCACTCTGTTCCTGCAGCGTCTTTTCAACTCCCCCGCCGGCTGCAGCAAGGTCCTTTGCAACATGCAGGTATACGGAGCTGTGTGTCTTTACATAGAGAGGTCTGACCGTAGCCTGGAAGAGCTGGCCAAGGTCGGACATCGGCAGCAGCGTCGCCCCGATGGCATTCGGTGACGGAAAGGCAACTACCTTGCCGTTCAGATCAGCAGGTGATTGAATTGCACTGTCCTTTCGGACTACAAGGATGCCCCGCAGAGGCGCCTTGTCCGCCACAAGCGGGATATACCCCTGCTTATCGTGGACCTGCACAATATGATAGGGGTTCATGTAGAGAAAATCGAACTCGCCGCGCTCAATGGCCTTTTCGAACGCTTCGATCGTCAGCGTTGAATTGAGGTCGAATGCAAGCCCGGTCCTTCTTTCAAGGTCTTCTATGATCGGCTTCCATGTGGCATGGAGCTTTCTCTGCTCAAACTGCGGAACAACCCCGATGGTATACGACTTCTGGGCTGCATAAGCAGCATAGGGCTCAAGTCCGGGGAAATGCCCCTGAAATGCTGTGCAGAAGATTAAGAGAAAAACCTTGCCTAACCCCAGAGCTCGCTTCATAGGCCTGCACCTCCTTATCATCATATTTCTTTCTCTTTGCTGCAGTTTTCAAAGTCTTTTTTTATACTTCAGTTCCCTGAACCGGATCCTGAAGCCTGTTCCGTTTGTACGGTTCAGCTCTATGGTTCCCTGGAGTTGATGCTCGGCCAGGGTAGTCACAAGATACAGGCCCAGGGTCTTTACACCCTTCAAATCAAGGTCTTCCGGCATACCAATGCCGTTGTCCTGCACGGTCATTTCGAATAACTCCCTGCCCTCATCACTTTCGCCGGTCTTCCGGAAAAGTACGCCTAATTCTCCGGCCCTGTCACCGGGAAAGGCATACTTCAGGGCATTCGTAATCAGCTCATTTACAATCAGCCCGCATGGAATTGCCGTGTCAATGCCGATCGCAATATCGCTTACCTCAAGCTTCAAAACGACTCTGGCCATGCTCACATTATAGAACCGGTACAGATTACTGATGAGTGTTTCAAGGTAATCATGAAAGTCTATTTTGGTGAGGTCTTTCGACAGATAGAGTCTTTCATGCACAAGGGCCATTGATTTAATCCGGTTCTTGATGTCGCTGAAGATCTCCTGGGGCTGCCTTCCCTGGACAAAGCCCAGCTGGAGGTCGAGGAGGCTCGCTATGACCTGCATGTTATTTTTTACCCGGTGATGAATCTCCTGCAGCAGGAGTTCTTTTTCCCTCAGAGACTCGATCATTTTGTCTTCAGCCAGCTTCCGCTGGGTTATGTCTCTGGCAATCCCGACGGCACACCACCGGTCTTTCACCAGAAAAGCCGAAAGAGACAGCTCCACGGGAAACTCAGTACCGTCCTTTTTCTTTGCCTTCATCTCAATCGTCTGGCCGACTGCAGCGCCTGCCCCTGTCTGTCGAAATGTCTCCAGCCCCTTCAGGTACGCTTCACGGTAGCTTGTCGAGCCGATCAGGTCATGTAATTCCCTGCCAAGCACTTCTTCTTCAGAATAGCCGAAAATCATCTCTGCTGCCGGGTTCCAGAACAGGACAGAATCATTTTCATCCACCATGATGATCGCGTCTTTCGCCGTGGCAGTTATGGTCCGGTTCTTCTGTTCACTGACGTGCAGGTCTTCTTCCATCTTCTTCCGGGCTGTAATGTCGAATATATACTCAATCACCTGAATAACGTTATGGTCCTTGTCAAAGATAGGATAGCCATGAATCTCGACGATTAAGGGCTTTCCCTGCTCATCGTAATGCACATGCTCAACAACCACAGGTTTTTTCTCTTGTCTGATCAATTCAATCACGCAGGGGTGCTCGCTGTCAGAACAGGGCTTATCTTTCTGATGCGTCAGGGCGTAGCAGGTCCGGGCTTCTGACTGGTCGCTGAATCCGGCTGCGGGATTAGCCAGCTTTATGGTGTAGTCGCCGGCATCAATAACGTAAAAAGGATGCGTAAGCGAATTCATGATGTTATTTAAAAGCACGTTTCTGGCCTCCAGAGAATCTATCGACTCCAAAAGCCGTGAGGTCATGATGTTAAAGGCGCTTGACATATCACCGATCTCATCGCCATCTTCGACACGAACAGGGGTGAACATCTGGCCGGCACTTATGTTTCTGGCATTTGCTGCAAGCGACTCAATGGGCCCGATAATGCGGTTGACCGCTACAAGACAGACCGCGATGCTGAAAAATACAAAGCCTATCAGGAAGACAGCCATAACAGAGAGCGTTTTCAGGGAAAGACCGATCACCTCCCTGAGCGGCATTGAGGCATAAACAAAAAATGTCCTGTTTCCGACATCAACCTTCCTGCTGACAAGCATGACCCTTTCACCATTCAGCCCCCTCTGAAATCCCTCCGGTGATTCAGGCGTATAAAAGGTATTAAGGTAGATTACCGAAGGGTCCGGGTGCGCCAGCACTTTTCCGGTGTCATCGGTTATGAAGATAATACCGGTCTCTCCGACCGATCTTTCGACCGCATTTTCCCAGATGCGGTTCAGGCGTATTCTCCCGATAAGCACAGCCTGCACAACGCCGCTTGCCACATCCTGAATCGGCAGCGACATCGTCATATGGGGCTCAAAGGTTGCACTCTCAAAGGACACCGGCCCAAAATAGACAAGCCCGGTTTTCAGGGGAACGGCAAATTCATCAGCCTTGGCGAAATTACGCAAATCCTTGCCACTAAAGACCGTTGTTCTGGATACCCGGGCTCGTTCCCGGCCGGTATTGCCAATAAATGAAAGCTCGTCCACTATATTATTGTGCTTTACGTGCTCGCTTGAAAGAACTTGGGAGAGAAAGCCGGCCTCGCTGAAGCCATTTTGGCGTGACACGTCATAATTCAGGGCAGAAAAACCAAGAAGCGCCGAAAGTTCGTGGATGTCCCATAACATTTCATTTGCAGCATAGCCGACAAGCTCACGCTCTAAAGACATGAGCTCCTCTTTCTCGTTCTTGTAAATCAATGAAGAAAGGGCTACACCCAGCAGTGCGAATGACACCACGATCAGAATCGTAACAGATACAATGACCCTTTTCCTTATTCCTCTGCGTTTCGTCATCTTACTCTCTTACCCCATCCATCAGCGAATAATATAGTCCGCCCGCCTGAGCACAGTTGCCGGGATCTCTAAGCCGGCGCTCCGGGCTGTCCTGAGATTAATCCCGAGGAAGACTTCGGCATTCTCCACAGGCATATGGGCAGGAGGGGTCCCATGAAGGATCTTGTGGGCCAGACGGGCTGCCTGCATCCCTGTAGCGTCGTCCGCAGGTGCAAAGGACATGACCAGTCCGTGCTGGTAATCTACATGGCCTGCCGAAATTACCGGTATGTGCCGTTTATTTGCCTCGCCTATGACCTCAGCGACATGCGAGCCTACCAGCCAGGAATGGAGCATAAAGACGGCGTCTGTGTCCTTCGGCATGGATGAAAGCGATGCATGCAGCTCTTCAACAGTCTTCACCTCAGCAACCGTGAGGCTGAACCCCAATTGCTCACAGCTCTGCTTCAGCTTTTCCAGGCTCTGTTTGGCAGCGCCGGTATCAAAACTGACAGGAACAAATATATGCCTTGCGCCGGGTAACATTACCGAAAGCCACTCCAGCGCCTTAGGGGTGCTGCCCTGAAGCTGGACCCCGGTAATATTGTTGTCATGCTCGACAAGGCTCTTTACAATGCCTGAGCCGATCGCATCATACATGATAAACACGACAGGGATATTCGTCTCCTGCGTGAGCTTCTTTGCCATTTTTGTCGCGGGTGTCGACATGGTCAGGATAAGGTCGACGCGTTTCGCCACCATATCCCTGAGCACATTCTCAATGATCTTCATGTCTTTGCTTTCGTTCTTGATGTAGGTTACATTTTTCCCTTCTATGAACCCGTACTTCGGCATATTGCGCAAAAAACCCGGAGCGCCCTCGTTTTCTTCGGGATTGGGGTTGACATACCCTATGACATATTTTCTTTCCCAGAATCCCAGCTTATATGAAATACCGGCAGTCAGGACAACGATAATCAGAGCGATCAGAAAAACAGAATAAACCTTTTCCCTGAGATCAGCGGCAGAACCGGGTTTCAAAGCCATTTTCTTCTCCTGTCAGCGGACAAGAAAATCCGCCTGCTTGATCACTTCAGGGGGGACCTTGATGCCTATAGCGCGGGCAGTCTGGAGATTTATGCCAAGAAAAAATTCGGCGGTTTCCACAGGGACCTGTGCGGCAGAGGCCCCTTTCAGCAGCTTGTCCGCCAGACGACTAACGTCCTCTCCGAGATGAAAGTCATTCTCTCCATAGGATATGAGTATACCGCTTCTATAGGGGGAATGGGTTGACGACGCTGTAGGGATTTTGCGGGCAGAAGCAGCCTTGACTATCTTATCCACATTGGAAAAGAGAAGATTGGAACAAGTCATCCAGATAGCATCAGCATTATGAGGAATATTCATCAATGCTGTTTCGAGCTCCTTTTTGTTCGTAACATTCTCCGTCACCAGGTGAATATTAAACTTTGCAGCGGTCTCCCGAAGGTCATCGACCGTCTGGCAGGCAGCGTCGTCCGTGATGTGAAAGGGAACATAAATAACTTTAACCGCAGGCACGATTGCTCTCAGCCACTCCAGCGCCTTTGGCGTACTGCCCCGCACCTTGATTCCGGTAAGCTGGCCGCCGGGATTCGCAAGGGAATTGACCAGTCCCGAGCTGACCGGATCATGCACCGGGCCGAATACTGCAGAGACATTCGTTCCGGCAAGTGCTGCTTTGACTCTCTTGGTTGCAGGTGTGGTGAGGCTGTATATCAGATCAACATTGCCGGCCAGCATCCCCTTTATCCTGACATCAGCATCATTGAGGTTTTTCAGAGGCCCATCATAGAGATAGGTTATGTTTTTCCCTTCCGAATAACCACGCTTCTCCATACCGGCCTTGAAGCCCTTAACAACTTCGTCATATCCGGAGCCGGGATTAATAATGCCGACGCTGTATGCTTTATTTTGTCTCTGCTCGCAGCCGCTTAGTACAGATATCGGAAGTAATGCGCAAAAGATAACTATATACAGACAAAAGCCTTGCTTCATTTCTCCTCGCATAAAATGCACATATCCTCCGTTGCCGTCTGAATCACAAAATCGCCAATCTTTATATACATAATTTCATATAATGGCATGATCGTCAAGAATCAAATTATCATGATAATTATCAAAAGGTCCTCTCTGCGCAATGAGCGGCCCGCCGGCACCGGGCAGCGTATTATTTCGGAGCGTTTATGGACCAGAGTTATGCATAACATATTAGTTCAGGCTGTAGCTGATCGGTATGATCAACTGGGCCTCAATCGGCGGCCTGGGAAATGGCGATGCCTGCTGGACTGCTGCTATCGCATTTTTGTCGAGCATCTCAATGCCTGAGCCTTCCTTTATTGTGATGTCCTTTGCATGGCCGTCCGTACAGACCACAAAAGAGATGATCACCTTTCCCGCCCAGCCCATCTTCCTCGCTATCTTCGGATAGCTCAGTTTCTGCTGGACAATGTTTCTGATATAGGCAAAGTGCTCTTTGAGATAATTCTGCTTCATTCCCTCTGCAGAGCTGGCCTGACCATGAGACAGGGAGGGCTTCCTCTCTGCTATTGCGCTGTCTGGAGCAGCAGATGAACTGCCTGCTGGAGGCTGAACACCTGAGGAAGCCCTGGAAGGGGCAACAGGCACCTGGCTCCCGGCAGCTGTTTCGCTGACAGGAGTTTCCTGCTGAAGCACTGGCTCCTGCTTTGCAACAACAGGGACTGGTTTCAGCGGTGCAGTTTCCACGGCCTTTGTCTGAGGGTTTTGGGCCGCAGGAGTTGTCCTGAGATCGCTTTTTGGTGATGCATTCTCTATGCTGAAGTCAATGACCACCGGATTATTGAGATGAACCAATGAGCTGCTTATGCCGGCAATAAGACAGAGCAGAGATATATGGATAACCAACGAATAGCCATAACCTCTCCGTTGATAGTTCATCTCTTTTCCTCTGTCTGAAGGCTCACTTTTTTAAATCCGAGGTTCTTGACAACAGCGATCACATCTACAAAGAGCTGCAGAGCAAGGGTCCTGTCGGCTCTGATCAAAATCGGGATATCCCTTCCGAGGGGCTGCATGAATTCCTTCAGTCCTTCAATAGATACAGGCTGTGCGTTCAGGTATACCTGCCCCTGCCTGGTTATCTCTATTGTTTGTGTCTTCAGTATCTCTGCCTGGTTCTTTGAGGCCCTCGGCAGCTCTACAGGTATCACGCCCGCAGCAATGAAGGCTGAGGTCGTAAGTACGATCGTCAGGAGCACGAGCATCACATCCACAAGAGGGATGACGTTTATGTAATTAAACTCTTTTTCTTCCATCTGCTATCTCCCACGTTGTGATAATGACCTTTGCCTTTCTCAGGAGAACGTTATAGAGGACTACAGACGGGATCGCCACAAGCAGGCCTATTGCTGTTGCCTTGAGTGCCAGTGCAAGGCCGACCATAATCCTGTTGGTGTCCATAAAGCCCTCCCTGCCCATAGTATAGAAGGTGAGCATTATCCCCAGTACCGTGCCTAACAGTCCGATATAAGGTGCGTTGCTTCCTATGGTTGCTATGATATGGAGCCGGCCGGTAAGCGTAAGTTCAAGTGATTGTTTGTCGGTAAAGTCAGCCGGCCTGATGTTTCTGTACATGAGAAACCGTTCGATTGCGATCCCGATAGCTATGATGCTCATGAGGACAAGCAGTCCGATTATGCCGTAGTCAACTGCCTCTTTAAGCCACTCCATTGTTCTTCTCCTTTTTATTTCCTGTTATCCTGTTCAGCAGAACAAGCAGCAGAATGCCCATCGAGGCGCCTGCACATCCAAAACATGATGTGCAGGCGCTGCCGGAGCATTTCGAAAGGGACAGAAGTCCGGCCATGCCGCCTGATGCGCCGAGCGCTGCTGAGATGAATTTAGTGCGCAGATTTTCCATAGCTTATCGCCTCCTGTGCGCAGACCTTTCTGCACTCTCCGCAGGGCATGCAGGAGAGCTGGTCTATTCCGGCCTTTTTCTCCTTCACCTCAATCGACCACGTGGGACAGACCCTTGCGCAGGCAGTGCAGCCATTGCACTTTGTACTGTCGATCAACATCCTCTTTCCGATCCTCAGGCCAAGCCTGTTCGAAAGAGCATCCAGGGCGCCTAGGGGACAGAGAAGATTGCAGTATGCCCTTCCACCCTGCGCGATAAAACCAAGGCCTGCTACCAGTCCGAGGTTTACCAACCCGGCTGACCTGAGGAAATATGACACGTCTGCCTGAGAAAAGGCCGCACCGACAATCCTCGGTATGGTCGCGAAATTGCAATAATTGCAGCAGAGGCTGCCTATTCCTATAGCAGATGCAATAAAATAGACCGCGAGATACCCGTATCTGAAGGAGGCTGCCGGGACGACTGAATAGTTGATCTTCAGAAACTTCGGCAGAACCCTGCTGCCTCCTTCCATGGTTCCACCGATCGGGCAGAGGTGGCTGCACCAGTACCTTCCGAAGAAAAAGGTGCTTGCCAATATGCCAAATACCAGTGACACGCCCATATAACTCCGTATAAAACCCATCAGGTACTCGCTGCCGCTCATGCCTTTTCTCCAGACAAAGAACATCCTCGGGCACCATGAGCCGCAGAAGTTGTTGTCTGCAGTGAACTGGAAAAGGAATGACAGCGGCGGCAGCAGGAGGATGGCTGAAGCGAGCATAATCCAGTATCTGTTCCTTTGAAGAAAGCTCTTATTAGTGGTGGTGTTCGCCTGCATCTTTCAACTCCCCCTTTCCTTTGAATATCAGCGGAACGCGCAGTACCGCCTTGTCTGTTTTGGTGTCATAAAAAGCAAGTGTGTAGTTGCCCCTTATGCTTTCTCCTCCCCTGTATTTCCCGGGTTCGGCCTTAAAAGCAGTCCTGCATCCGTCAGAGCAGAAGAAATAATCTTTGCCATCCAGATGTTCTTTTGTAAATTCCTTCTGGTATGCCATATTGCAGACCGGGTCGAGAACAGGCGGCTTCATGACCACCCAAAGTGCGATCCTGTCTTTCGGCTGAAGATCATAAAGAACATTATCCCTTAACCTGGGTTGTCTGCGGATTCCGAGATCTATGACAGGATCAGACGAGTGGATCCTGTAGTCAATCTCCGGGCTCCCTTCAAGCACAATCCGTGCATCACCTCTGTAGGGAGGGATGACCGTGGCGGTTGCGATCAGCGTATAGAGGTCATTGCCGCTTTCGAAGGTAGAGGCATGCCTCGCCTGTCCGCCGCTCGCCTTGATAAGGCCTATTGAATGGGCTGAATCTGTCCATCGATAAGTCGCGGCAAGAAGCGAGATACAGACCGCAAGCGAAAAGAAGAATATTTTTTTTTCCATACAGTCTCCTAAAACCGGCAGGTCACGCGCGCCATCAGGCTGAAGGGAGCGCCGGGCCGGTACAGATACGGGTCGCTCTTTGTGGAATCTTTTGTGACTTCCATCGCGTACCGCTTGTCGAAGATGTTATAGGCATCGAGCGTTATATCCAGGTTTTTCTTTTCGTATCCGATCAGCGCGTTTGTCAGGAACTTATACCCTTTGTATTTTTCCGTGTTCGCGTTATCCATATAGTATTCGCCCCAGGTGTCTGTATTAACCTTGAACTTGAAGCCTGACGGATGGTTATAGTATGCGAAGATGCTGTACTGATGCTCCGGGATGTAGGGGAACCTGTTGCCGTTCCTGTTATAAGGAGTTCCGCTTATCCACTCTGTGAATTCCCTGAACTGAAAATCACTGTATGTATAGGTACCGCCGGCAAACAGGCCTTTCATAACCTGGAACTTTCCGGTAAATTCGACCCCTTTTTTTTCCGATTTCCCTGCATTGCTGTAGGTGGATTCTCCGCCAACGACGGTCTGGACGATCTCGTCCCTGACCTTCATAAAGAAGAGGGAAAGGTCGATGCTGTGGCCTCCGGTAAATCTGGCCTTCATACCTGTTTCATAGTTGTAGACTGTCAGCGGTTTCAGGTCAGGGTTGGCGCTCATCTCGGAAGACTGCGGGGTCTGAAAGCCGGTCGATATATTCCCATACAGATTCACGATTTTGTTCAGGCTGTAGACAACCCCAAGCCGCGGGCTGATGGAATCAAATGTCTCGTCTCTTTTGATGGTTTCCGTGGACAAGAGATATTTGCCTTTACTGTAGCTGTATTCCCAGTACGTCTTGGTGTTGATGTCAAAGGCAACCTGGTCATAGCGCACACCAAGATCGACTATCCACTTCCCGGAGGGTCTCAGAGACTCCTGGACAAAAACACCCCATTTTGTGGTCGTGTCACTGCCGGTCTCTGCAAGGTCGCCTTTTTTATCTGAAAGGGTATTTTTTATTCTTCCTGAAGGTCCGGGGACCTTCAGATAATCCCTGTACGTATATTTCTCTCCGTCACCCTTATCGACCTGGCCGGTCAGACCGGTGGTGAGCGTCCCTTCCATGCCTGCTATCAGGTGCTTCATGTCGGCCTGCAGGTCAGCGCCATAGACGTCAGCGCCTCCGTCGTTGATCAGGCCGGTTACCGGATGATAATGGCTCCAGGTCTGGTAATAGAGAAGCGGCTTCAGGGTAAAACTGCCTGTCTCCTTTTCCATCTTGATATTTGTGGAGAAGATTTTGCTATATCTCCCTGAATGTCTCCACTGCTCTGCGGTGAGCTGGCGTATGTCCTTTTCGAACTGTTCTTTGGTGAGCGCTCCGGGAAGCCGGAGATCCGCCTCCGTATAACTGACTGCGGCCTCTATTGTGCTGTTATCAGTGAACAGGTGTCCGACTTTGAGACTCGCCTGGTCAGTGCTGAACGTATTCCATTGCCTCCACGAATCCGTAGAACGATGGCTGCCGGATATATTGAAGTAGGTGTTTTTGATGCTTGATCCGTAGTTGAGGTTATACATCCGGGAATTGTCGCTTCCATGCCCTGCGGTAACGCTCTTTCTCTCTTCAAAGGGATTTCTCGTGATGATATTAATCACCCCGCCTGCCGCGTTTGCGCCATAGAGTGTTGAGTTCGGGCCCTTTACAATGTCAATCTTTTCGACAAGCTGTGAGTCTACAAAATCGAGGCGCGACATGCCGTCAGGGTCTGTTATCGGAACACCGTCAAGGAGGATCATGATCTCTCGTACGCCGTATCTGGCCTTCAGTCCCGCACCCCGGATGATCAGCCTCGAATCATATCCTCCGTTTTTCGTCTCTGACTGGACGCCGGAGATGCCGGCAAGCGCCTCTTTCAGATTGAACATCCGCGTATTCTTTATGTCCTCTCTTGATATTGTATCGATTGCTGCAGGGATTTCTTTTGTGGTCCTTTCTGTCCTCGTCGCTGTTACGCTTATTTCTTCAAGCTCTTTTGGCTTGAGTTCGTCTTCGCCCGATGCTGCACTGACAGACGGCAAGAAAAACAGCACTATCAAAAATAAATATTTCATCAATCCTCCTCATGTATTGGCAAAGAGTATGGTCAACCTATGCGTTTTTATGGCAATAAAGTCGGATACGGCTGTGATCTGTAAGGAAGGTCAGGGTTGAGGGGGACGATCATGCCGAAAGGGTACATCAAAGGATAGAGCTGATACATTCCCGGGCTCAATGCAGCGTTTCGATTCCGGGTGAACAGACGTGAAGCTGTTTTCAGTATATGCAGATATGTCTGCATTGGTTGGCCCAAAATCATCCGGGGCATGGCAGACATCAAGGCTGATAATACAGTTGACGTCTGATTCGGCAGTAACAGATATGCTGACGGTGAGCGGCAAGAACACCGTAAGACCCACCGCAATCATTATCAGCACGCCGGTCACTCTCATAACAGAATTGCTCTGATCAGGAGAAATAGTGGCTGTCAACGTTTATATCTCTCCTGATAATACCTTCTGGTAGAAGGAGCATTTTTTGCAGTCCTCACATTTTTGCGCAAAGGTCCCCTGCACCCTTCCTTCACAATATGTCCCGCCGACTACCCAGCAGACCCGTCCAAAATGCGGATAGACCGGGCACTTCTGTTCTCTCCCGGCATTCCTTTGACATTGCATGAATTCCCAGCAGGGCGTCCTGCAGAGTTCTTCCCTGCTCTGATAAGGGAAATAGAGACTGGCAGTAAGTCCCCCGCACTTTCTGTTCTCTGCGCTTATATAACCGCCATGCTCTTCCATGACCTTCCTGCTGATCGCAAGACCAAGCCCCGTGCCGCGGCCCATCTCTTTTGTTGTGTAGAAGGGCTCGAAAACGACCTGCAGCTGGTCTTCAGGAATGCCGATTCCGGTATCCGATATATGCACCACGGCAAAGTTTGCCCCGTGACGCTGCTCCATGGCTGTGCTTACCAGGAGATCGCCGCCACCCGGCATTGCATCGACCGCATTGGCAATGAGATTGTTGACCGCCTGCCTTGCCTGGCCCGTGTCGATGAATACCGGCAGGTCCGCCTGCAGTCTTTCATCGATCGTGATCGCATGTTCATCACAAAGCGCGGAAAAGGATACGATACAATCCCTGACCATGTCATTGACAGGTATGTTCTCAAAAGAGATCTTTACCTCCCGGGAAAAGGTCAGGACATCCCGCAGAATCTTTTCAAGCCTGTGCACCTCGGATACGATAATGCCGGCATATTCCTTCTCTCTCGGTGAGAATAAGGTCCGATGAAGCCTTCGGGCATACCCGCCCACTGCGGTGAGGGGGTTTCTGATTTCATGGGCCACATCTGCCGTAAGTCTTCCGAGAGCCGCCATTTTTTCCGCCTGGATGAGTCTCTTCTGGGTCATCATAATCTCATCTGTCTTCTTCTTCACTTCCTCCCCGAGGCTCAGATTCCATCGCTCCATTCTCTGCCTTGCGTTGTTCAGCTCTTCTGTCATGGCATTGAAAGCAAGAGACAGCCTGCCGATTTCATCTTCCGAAGCTGCGGAAACCCGATGAGATAAATCTCCTGATGTAATCTTCTCTATTCCGGCGGACAACAAATTTACGGGCCGAAGCACAAATCTCCAGAACACCGAATAGACAATGACACCGCTTACGGCAAGGAACAGGAGCAAAGACCATGAGGTGGCGATCACCTGTCCTCTGATCTTCCTGTCCATCTGCTGAAGCGAAAAATCTGTTGTGAGCATGCCGAGAACCTTCCGGTCCCTGCCATGGGCATGACATGCTGCCGTATAACAGTCCGGCTCATTATAAATCGGCTCGACAAAGCTGAGGTTCCGGAATCCTGCAGTATCCGTATAGATAGTCCATTGTCTGTCCCTGCGCAGCATTTCACGGCGGCCGGAGATATCCCCATGACAACCGATGCAGGCAACTGAATCGTGCCCGACCCGCTGACCGAGCTCCCTTTTATCAGACGAATAGGCAATTATTCCTCCTGCGTCAAGAATCTGCACCCTGGCAATTGTTTCCGAGGCACCGACAGATTCCAGAGTTTTCTGGATATTCCCCCGATGTTCATGAAGCATATCGTTCCGGATGCTCTTCTTCACCACCTCGGAAAACGATGAAACAAAGGCTATTGTATTTTCCATCAGGTTTGCCCTGTCATTCTGAACGGAAACATACCAGAATGCGCTTCCCCCCACCGCGATCAGTGCTCCCAGGGTGACCGCTATTTTGGCAGTCAGCGACCCGCCAATGCGGCTCAGGACATGCCTCTGATCAGCAGTATCCCGGATGTCAATGTTCTCCTGAGATCCATACCCCTGCCCGTTCCCGCTCCGTGTCATTAACACGGGATACCTCATGTTATTTCCCGACATGCTGCTTCTTCCTGGCTCTTTTCTGTTCGTACATCAACTGATCAGCCTCGTGCAGCAAATCGGTAATGGGACGCCGGCAGTCCGGACCGCAATACACAATGCCGATGCTCAGGGAAAGACGGTAGCGGCAGCTGCTGCGCTCATTGTATTCATCTGTTTTCTTCTGCAGGCGTGCAGAGATCGCTTCAGCCCCGCCTTCGCCATTGTTTTCAACGGACAGGATGGCAAACTCATCGCCGCCGATCCGGGAGATGATATCAGACTCACGGAAACATTCCCTGAGGATTACAGACGTCCCGAACAGGGCGTGGCAGCCCTCCGAATGCCCCATGGAATCATTGATATCTTTCAGCCCGTCCAGATCTGCAAAAAGAATATAAAACCCCTTTTTCATGCGGAGGGCCAGTTTCTGCTGCTGCCCGGCAAGGGTCATGAACCCCCGCCTGTTGTAAAGGCCGGTCAGGTCATCGGTCAGCGACAGTGACCGAAGCTCTTCCTCCGCCTCGACCCGCTTTGATATATCTCTGACAACATGAACAACGCCGAGTATCTGTTTTGTTCCGTCAAAACGGGGGAGGGCTTTTATTTCAAGGTGTTTGTTGAGGTTTGCTTCAAAGGTCTCCGTGACAGAAGGAACGCCCGTCGCCAGTGTCCTGCAGCTCGGACATGTTTCAGGAGGATGGTCGGTTCCATGATATGACGTATAGCATTTTTTGCTCAGGAGGCTCTGAAATGACGCCCCAAGCATTTCTGTCGCAGCCTTGTTGGCACGAATTATATTGAAGTCCTTGTCGTGGATCGTTATAGCGTCATTGATAATATCAAAGGTCTCTTCCCAATCCTTCTTGGCCTGAACAATGAGTGCCTGCATCTGGGTCTGCCTCGATATAAGCAGGGATATTACCAGCCCGAGAGCAATGAAACTGCCAAAAATTAATAACATACTCAGATTTAATCCTTTCGATACAAAGTTTGTACTTGACATGCAGCACGTATTGCTCCGGCAACGAATCTGTCCTTGAGTAAGGGGATACAGTCCCGCGTGAAATGCCTCAGGCGTCCTTCTCCAGGGGAACTGAGGGAACCGGAGATGCAATTCGCTTTCTGTCTTCTCCGGTTCCGCGCCTCAATAATGCCAAAGTCCGGAATATTGTCTCCGACTACGGTGCATACTCATAAGCGCCCTTATCGCAACTGAGGCTTATGCCGCCATTGACCGGCCGCGTTACGCCGCGCTGATCTGTGGCCAGACAGGTACCGGTAGTGCCTGTATCTATGGCAGCGCTTCCTGCCTGCAAGGCCATGGTCCAGGTTGGCCCGCCATTGTCGGCAAGTGCCGAGAGCTTCGGATCAGCATCGGTGAAGGTTGCGGCGCAGGTGCCGTTAAACTGCAGGTTGGTTCCGCCGTCCGTGACATTTGCGCAGAGAGTAAGAGATCCGGACGAATTGGCGACAATACTGTTTTTTACGATGCCTGTTGCCGTCGCGAATCTTATTGCAGGCGCTGTTGCCGCCAAATTGTCATAAAAGGTGCTGTAGTTGATATTGGCCGCGCCGACACTCTGGTATATCGCGCCACCGGTGCCCGTGCTGTCGGGGCCGGCAGAGTTATTGTAGAACGTGCAGTTATCAAAGTTATTCCCGGTAACATTGCTGAAAAAGGCACCGCCGTTCGATGCTGCGGTCAGGTAGTTGCCGGAGAAGGTGCTGCGGTTGACCGTGCCGGCGGTGGAATTAAAATAGAGCGCCCCACCTGATGCCGCAGCCCGGTTGTTCGTGAACGATGCATCATTGATCGTCCCGCCCTGACACCTGATAGCGCCGCCTGAGGTGGCTGTGCCCGAGCCATTACCATCAAACAACGTTGCTCCATTGATATTGACATTCGCTGTAACGTAAAGTGCGCCGCCGCTCACCACGGCGGTGTTCTGCGAGAATACGGAACCCGCATCATTGATATTGATCACCCGTGCATTGGAGTTGATGGCTCCGCCGCTGATCCCTGAAGCGATATTTCCGGTGAAGGTGTTCGCACCATATAAATTGCCGGTGGCACCCTGATTATAGATGGCACCACCTGTGGATCCCTGGTTGCCGGTAAAGGTGCTGCCGGTGATACTAAAACCTGAATTGGCATAGATCGCTCCTCCGTTCGAGGAGGAGATATTGTTCTCAAACGTCCCGTTGGCAACAGTAACCAGGGCAGAAGAATTGATACCACCGCCTGATCCGGATGTCGCACTATTATTATTTACCGTGGTGCCTGTTGTTGTCAGGGCAGCGCTGGAGGTCAGGAAAATACCTCCGCCCGTCGTCCCGGAATTACCGCTCACTGAACCGCCGGTGATAGTTAAAACTGATGTTGCGGCAATGGCATAGATGCCGCCGCCTTCCAGTCCTGCGGTATTATTGTCGAGATTCGTGCTGGTCAGCGTCAGCGGCGAGCCTGATGCATAGATGCCGCCGCCTTTATTGCTTGTGGCTGAGTTCCCGCTGATAGTGCTCGACGAGATCGTCGTCAGATTGGTTATCGTGGCAAGGTTAATGGCACCGCCGCTCTGAGTAGCTGTGTTATTGGTAAACGTGCTGTTGCTGACAGACAGCGGTGTGGCTGCTGTCGACCCTGTTGCATAAATGGCACCGCCCAGGTTTCCGCTCGAATTGCTCGTAAAGGTGGTCCCGTCAATAGTCGTGGACGAGTCGGCACCGGCAGTATATATGGCGCCACCGCTCTGGTTCACCCCGGTGCTGTTTGAAGTGAAGCCGGAATTGCTGATCGACAGAACAGTCCCATTGTTATAGATAGCGCCGCCGCTCAGCGTGGCTGAGTTGTTGCTAAAGGTGGTGCCGGTAATATGGGCCTCCTGTGTACCGTTTGCAGTCAGATATATCCCGGCGCCGGTTCCCGTACCCGTATTCTCCGAGATAGTGCTGTTGCTGATCGACAATGTCCCTGACAGGGCTGTCGCGTATATACCGCATCCGGTTTGGCAGCTGTTTTTATTTGCCGCATTTCCGCCGATGGTGCTGCTCTGGATGGTCGCTGTTCCGCCGTTGATGTTGATACCTGCACCGTTTTGACCGGTAGACATTGCGTTGCCTTCGACAACACAGTTCTTTATGGCCGGTGCGGAGCCGGAACTGATTGAAATGCCTCTGGTAAGAGTGCTGGCGGCCGCCTGGTTGTCGATGGTGAAACCGTCAAGTATTGCGCTCGACGCTTCCCCGCTGCTGATCGTAACAACCGGATTGTTCGTGTTATCGCCCGTTATAAAAGTGACAGCAGCACCGCTCTGCGACTTGACTGTAATATTTTTGCCGAGGAAATTGATCTTTTCAGCATACGTCCCGGGACAGACGAGCAGCATATCGCCGTCTTCAGTTTCATCATCAGCGATCGTCGTCTGGATCTTGTCGAAAGGCGGTGCATTGGTGCTGCATACGGAGATCGTAGCAATGTCGTCATCGTTGATGGTCAGCGTATGGGTCGTGATCGCACCCCGCAGCGCATCAGTTGGAGCACCCAGCTCCACGATCACGGTCTCATCGCTTTCGACCTGACTATCGGTCGTTATTGTCACCGTTATGTTTGCTGATGTGCTGCCGGCAGTGATGGTTGCCGGGCTCGTCGTGATGCTATAGTCTATCCCTCCGCCCGTAGCCGTGCTGCTGCTGTTAATGGTGAAAGGGACCGTGATGTCGTGACTGCCCGGTCTGCTCAATTGCAGCGTAATCGTGGCAGTTCCGCTTTCACCTGCTGTCGACTGAGAGGCACTGGCAAAGGTCACGAACGGGGCGGTTACTATTACCGTGGAATTGTCCGTCGGCTCACCCACGGCATCATTGATCCCGTCAGAAGCGTAAAACCGGTAATTAAGATACCCGTCTCCTGCGATGACCAGAGAAGCAACGGTTAAGGTATACATACCATCCCCTGCAGGGGATAGATCATATTTCTCACCTGCTTCAAAGGCACCATTGTCATTCCGGTCAAGCCAGAGCTGTATCACTGCCGGAGCTCCGCTGCCGGCATCAGCATAATGAACGCGGAAGATAAAGCCTGAACCATTCTCGCCGCTGTCAGGATTAACGCCGTCCGCCGCATAATTCACCTCGCCGGTCCAGGCAAGAACCGGCGCACTGCCGGATGTTGATGACCGGTATTCGTCCGCACCAATATCAGCGGCCTCGCCCTGCGGCCTTGAGTCACCGTCCATGTCAACCGACGGTGCATACGCAGCATCAGCATGGTCAACGGCCTCGGAGGTCGACTGGATATGATAATCGCCGTTGGCAGCATCCACAAAGAACGGATCAGCACCCGAGACAAAGCCGCTGATGGTCGGCAGAGAGCCGCCGTCCTGTACAACGATGTAGGGAAATCTGTTAAAGTCAGTGCTGCCGTCGTTGTTCAGGATGGTATCGCTTATGATCGTCGGCGTTGACGATGACAAGTAAGCGATATGTCTTGACCCGACAGATAGCGCAACATTGTTCCAGAGGATCGAATTCCTGATCGTGACACTCCCGCCGGTGTTTGCGTAGATAGCGCCGCCGCCTGCGGCCCCGGTTGCCCTGTTATTGGCAACCGTGCAGTTAAGGGCCGTCAGGTTGCCATCCTGCCAAATGCCGCCGCCGCTCGCAGCCTCGTTATCCGAAACTATCGTGTTATAGAGAGATACACCGTACGCGCCGCTTTCGCCCTGGATATAAAGCCCGCCGCCGCTGCCGGCAGTTGCAGTGTTGCCGATGATCGCAGCTCCATAAAACGTCGCTGTCGAGGAGTCGCTCGTCTGCGCAAAGCCGCCGCCTGATCCGTCCGCAAGGTTATTTTTTATCGTGGTATTCGTAAAGGTCGTGTTGTTCCAGAGCCCGGTGCCCACACCACCGCCATTCATAGATGCGTGATTGTCGCGGATTAAGGTGTCATTGATGGAACTGGCCCCCTCCATCAGGTACATGCCGGCCCCTGTCCCTGCCATATTCGAGAAGATCTCTGAGTTGTTCACGGTAATGGACGAGTGGTCGCCGCTATAGATGCCCCCGCCTGAATTGTCGTGGACCTTGCAGTTCTCTATCGTTACATTCGTGTTTGCAGAACTGTGATGGAGATACACACCGATCGTGCCGTTGGCTATCCCGAAACCATCCACGACCGAGCCGGTGCTTCCGGTAACCTCCACCCCATAGGTGATGGCGCCGGATGCGTTGATAACAGTATCGTCAGGTCCGCAAACCGAGCGGACTGTCTTGTTATTGTCATTGCCATCATAAATCACCCTTTCAGCATATGTGCCGGAGCTGACCAGAACCGTCTGGCCGCTGCTTATCGCATTTACTGCTGCCTGTATCGTTGTGTAATCGCAGCCCGAAGCACATACGGTTTTTAAAGGCGTCACATTATCGATGACCGTGACCCTGTGGTCGCCAGTCGGGTCGCCGGATGCGGCATCTGTGCCGTCGCTGAATGCAAACCGGTAATTGAGTTTTCCGTCACCGGCAAAATTCAGCGTCAGGCTCTTCGTGAAGATTTCGCCATTCCTGTAATCGCCGTCACCGCCCTCAGGCAGCATGTCCTGCTTTTCATCAGCATCAGCGTAATCGCCGTCATCGTTCAAATCAACCCAGACCTGTTTTATTACGGGCGCGCTATTATCGGCATCCGTGTACTGGACCCGGAAATCAAAGACCGAACCGCTGACCTGGGCAAGAGGACTTACTCCTTCAAACCTGCAGGAACCGGATACCCAGGCCAGTGAAGGCGGATTATTGATCGAAAGCCCTGTGAAGGTTATGGAGCTGTCACCAGTGGCCGGGCCAGTGGCGTCTCTGTCAGTTGAGTCCTTCGCATAAAAACGATAGCGGATTATACTGCTGCCTGTATTGGTCAGGACGAGCGACCGCGTATAGATCTTGCCGTTTAAATAGGTATTATCTGCATTATTGATGCCTGCCATGGCATACGTGCTTTCGTATGAACCGTTGTTGTCGGCATCGACCCAGAGTTCTATTACAGCCGGTGCGTCGTTATTGGTATCCGTATATGTGACCCGGAAAGTGAAAGAGCTGCCGGATGCTGCACTGTCAGGTGCAGCGCCGTCTGAGACATACCCGTTTTCACCAGTCCAGTCGAGTACCGGCGGCTGTGCTGTTGGCTGGAAGGGCGTTCTCGGACCGAATATCTCCTGGGTGGAACCACCATGACACGCACTGCAGACATTGCCGGCAGAGCCGGGAATCCAGAGCAGGCCGGTGCTGGCTGTAAGCGGGAGGTCTTCAGGGAATGGCGGGTTCGTGTTGGTTGAAATGCCGGCATTGTAGTACCAGATCTGGATGCCGGGCTCCCTGTTGATAAGCTTGCCGTCGCGCATCATCGCAAGCCTTGTAGAGCCATGCACATTATGGCAGGTTATACAGGTGATGCGGCTGGTGTATGCACCGTTCCAGTCTGCGCTGAAACGCCAGCCGGTCGCGTCCATGTGATAATAGTGTCTGTTTGTCGTGTCTCTAAAATTCGTGTCGCCGCTGAATGGATCAGTAAACGCTGCTGTATTGGTATGACAATCAGCACACAGACGGTAATTAGCCGGATCGGTCGTGCCGGTTTTTGGGATTGTCATCGGCTCCTGGCCGTTTATCATCCTGAGACGATAGCCGATCCGGTATTCACTCGGATCCGTGTCCGCACTCTCATGGTCATCATAGGTCCGGGCACTGCCGTCGATGTGGGCAGCGGAAAGATCATGACAATTCCCGCAGGTTGCGCCCGCTCCGGCAGTGATCCCGCCGCTGGCCGGATAGGTCTCGCCTGAAGACAGGCCGTGGCCGGTTTTGTAAAAGCCCCAGCCGGTCCCGTAGGTATACGCTCCGCTTTCATCGCCGATGACATTCGGTGCGTTGACGCTGCCGATAACAGATGTACCCCTGTCATGACACCCTGCACACCACTTCTCCTTGCCGGCTGTCAGCAGATTGCCGTTATATACACCGGCTCCCCAGTTGTTCTTTGCGCCGATCAGCGGATCATTTACACCGTCGTACGTTCCTTCCGGACTATGGCAGGGGTTGCAGACATTGGTTTCGCTGAGGGTATATTTTCCGTCGCCATTCGTGTCTGTTCCGGATTTGAAATACGGGAAATTGTTGGTATCGTGACAGGCATCGCAGGCTATGTTCGGGCCCCTGAGGTCATCGCTGTCGTTTTCCGTGTGCGTCGAATGGGACATAAAGGTCCCTTTGCCCTGGCTGTATTGTCCGGCACTGTATTCATACCCCGCATCATGACCGTGGCAGGATATGCAGCCTGAGCCGGTCGGGGCGTCCAGACTGCCCCACTTGGCGTCGCCATGGCAGGCATTAGTCGTACAGGTCCCACCATCAGCTGCGTATGAATAAACAAAACTATACCCCGGTTTCGCCTGAAGGTCATATACCTTGTTTACATGCCTTGTCTTATCTGCAATGATCGTACCGTTCGTGGTCGTGGCATAATGACAATTTGAACAATCTCCGACCGAATGCGCGACATGAATGCCATGGCTGTTCGCCTTGGGCGAACCGTTATCGTATGCCGGCGCATAGCCGTGGCAACTGTTACAGGCCAGGCTTCCGGAGCCCCAGTTCGGCGTTGTATTGGCAGGTATTGCGCCTGTCGAAATAGAGGTGCCGTTGCTGTGGCAATACGTATTGGAACAGCTGCTGTAGCCATTCCCCGGGGCAAATGAACCATTATATGTAGGATCACCGAACGTGGAATCGAAAATCAGCTCGATCTGATAATTGGCATGCCTGGGATACTCCGGGGTAATAACAAAATTGTGACAAGTGCCGCACGAATTCAGGGAAGAAGCCGTGTTCCATTTATGGCAGATACCACACTTGTAATAATCAGCCGTTGTTGTGAGCGTATAGTTAAGATGGGCCGTGTGACTCCCGGTCCCCAGCGGTGCACCGTGGCCTCCGGCATGACATGAACCACATGCAGCAGTGCCGGCAGAATCCCATGATGGGTTGGAATAACCCGAAGGTCCGCCCACTCCGCCCTCCGGCTGAACATTTGAATGGCAGTAAATATTACTACAACTTCCAAATGCCCGGGGGACGGTCCCATTTGAAGGTGCTGCAGTTCCTGTGGCTATGCTGTAGGTGCCTCCTGCAACCTTTGGGTCTGTTGGATCAAAGTTATAATCCACGTAACCGTTTACGTGCCTGCTCCTGTCTGCAATCGTATAACCCTCAGGTGAAGATCCTCCAACGATATCTTTATGACAGAGGGTGCATGTAAACTCATAATAGGCAGAAGATGCATGCTTGTCGTGTTTCCCGCTGGCAGGAGTGGTTGTATTTGACGCATTATGGCACGAACCGCAGGGAGCGCTGCCGCTATTAAAGGTTACGGGGGTATTTTTCCCGCTGCCGGGATAATTTCCATGGCAGTAAACATTGGAGCATGTCCCGTCACTGTAATTGAATGTCCAGCCCGCACCGGGATCATCCACAGAATTCGAGGAGGGCGCATAGGATGCCGGGCCGGAATATGGATCCTGTGTTGCGATGCCCGCAAAAGTCACCTCGACTGTACGGGGATTGTCTGATGTGCTTAAATGCGCGCCGTTATGGCAGATGCCGCAGCTGAATCGATAGGTCGAGGTCGTAGACTGAACGGCCGTATTTCCATAGGAAACAGTCCCGCCCCCGAAATGGGTCGCGTGTTTTCCCGTAGCCGGAGGCGCATTATGGCAGGCATTGCATGAGGCCTTAAATCCGGCATTGTGCAGATGACACTGCTGCACGCAGTCAACATTGTTATTGTGTGCTTTCTCCGACTGACCTGTCGTGTCGTACCGATGATAAGAGGTCCGGTTGTGGCAGACCTCGCAGATCCTGACGGAACTTGTATGGTTATTCGAATCATCGCCGAATCCGGACCGGCTGAACATTTTGGTGCTGACGCTTCTCATGGTCCCGTCCGGGTTGGTGTAGGACAGATTGTCCGTAATATTCTTTGCGTAGACGATTGCAAAGGTTTCATTGCTCCCGGCAAAGTCCATGTCAACCGGACCTTTTACGGTTATCTGCGTCTGACCCTGAGTGTCGTCCTTAATCTTGTAGCTGAAACTCCGATAGGTTGTGTTCGGAATAATATAATATCCCTCGTACTCAGCCCCGAGAGCTGCGGCAAGGGTGATCACGGTTTCATTCTCTCCTTCATTATAAGCCCCGATCGACGTGATAGTCCCGGTCGCTATATATGCTTCCGCGCCCCATCTTCTGTTCTGCCTCTGATAATGCGGATTGTGGCAGTCAACACACTCGACACGCCAGTTCCCGTCCCATTTCGTGCTTCCGGTGCTGTAAGCAGAATGAGTGACAACCGCGGGTGCGGTTATATTGTCATGACACTGCAGACAACGGTTATTGTTGACCGTGTCGTCGGGCGTCACGCCCTGTGTTATCCACGCCGGCGAAGAGGCGCCGGCGACCCAATGGCAATTGCCGCAGCTTATGCCGCTCGCAGCATTATGGGGATAATCCAGACTATAAATGTTCGGCACCAGAGCGAATAGCAGCAGCGCGACAGCCGGCACAAAAAGCGTTAATCTCTTCGCATTATAGTTCATCTGTCCACTCCCTCTGGAATACCGGCGACCCTGGCTCCAGAATTTGTCCTGAATGCCTTTATTGATTTAAGCTCTGTTCCGTCAAGAGCAAATACCTTTACTGTTCCATCCTTCAGCCCTGTTATGATTTCGATTTGTCCGTCACCATTGACGTCTTCGGCACTCATATCGGAAACACCATAGGCAGCAGCAAGGCTGACCTCCCTGACAATGTTATCCGGACCGACCATGATCATGCTGCCGTCATGCCTCATGATCATGATGTCATCTGCTGCACTATTGCCCGTTGCTTTCAGTGCAAGGCCTCTCAGGATTGTACGAGGCTTCACCTCCAGACAGACCTCCTTCTTAAGGCTGACCGTCCATGCCCCCGGACCAGCTGACATCTCCGGCTCCCATACTCTGATCAGGATCGTCTTGCCAGAGGCCAGGACAGTAACTACCTCCCTGCTCCCGTCTCCGTCAATATCACCGGCCCCCACCAGCAGGCTCGAAAATTCCGTGTCTCCATATGGCGTGAGGTGGATGCCGGTATCAGTCACGCTGCCTTTGTTAAAGCTTAGCACCCTGATCTCCGGAGTTCCAGAACTTTTAGACACGATCAGCTCCGCTGCACCATCATTGTCAAGGTCTGCAGTGCTGATATCATAGGTGCCGTTGCCGGGGAAGGCTGAAAATGCGGCCAGAGGCCTGCCGGATTGATCGAATACACCCACCCGGGATCGGCCGTGGTGGATTGTTGCTGCAATTTCGATCATCCCGTCGCCGTCGAGATCTCCAGCAGCGGTTACAACTCCTCCCCGCATCTTTTTGAAGGCCACAAACTCATTAACGATCCCGTGGAGATCCATGAGCTTCACATTGGTAGCATCATTACTGCCGCCCAGAGTCACAACAATACTCGCAGGCCTCATCTCTTCGTAATTTCCGGTAAAGGTTATGGTATTGCCTCCGGCCACTGTCTTTGTCTCAGGCATAGGGGTCTTTAATCCACTGACCTCTCCATAGGTGATGGTGTATGCACCGTCTGCGATATTGCTGGCCGACCAGGAGCTGCCGCTGCCGCTAAAGCTTTGCGGGCCGCTTATGGAAAAAACTGCATTTTCATTGTTGGTTGCAACCTGAATCATATTGGTCGCAACTACGACAAGTTTTATCGATATTTCAGACGGACTTCCTGGCATTCCGTCTGAGGTTATTGATATCCTCCCTGTATATATGCCAGGCACCAAACCTGCTGTATTGACAGTCACTATGGCAGGTGTCAGCTCATGAGACCTGCCCGTGGCAGGCGAAATGCTGAGCCATTCGCGGTCAGACGAGGCTGTCCATACCAGGGACCCTGACAGGTCATTGCTCAGCTCTATGGTTGCCTGAGCCGACACTGCAGCCCCGGCTTCCGCCTGAAGTTCCATGCCTGCCGGTGACACGGTCAGGACCGGCGGAGGCAGGACGTCTACGGTTACGCCCAGATAGGACACCCCGCCGTTGAATGCAAACGTTATCTTCCCCGTATGCCTGCCTGGCAAAAGACCGGAGGTGTTTACTGCGATCTCAGCCTGATCCTGAAGGCCCCCTCCGATACTGCCTGATGTTTTGCTCAGGGCAAGCCAGTCTGCGTCGGATGCTGCGCTCCATTGAAGATTGCCGCTTCCGGTGTTGGAAATCGTTATGGCCTTTTCTCCTTTCAGATAGGGACCCTGAACTTCCAGGTCTACCTTGCCAGGCAATACTGCAAGGTCTGCATAACCGGCAAGACCGAGGACAGTAACCCTGTTCCCAAGAAACGACAGAAAGTACAGCCGGTTATTCCTGTATTCCATCTCAACAGGGTTGTAATACGGATTTGCCGCATCGTACAAAGAACCAAGGTGATTTCCTGTATGATCAAATACCCCAATAATGTTTTGTACATTGTCCGCTACATAAACCCTTCTCTGCTCATCTACGATCAGACTTGACGCTGAAATCAGGGTCCCTTCCGCGGCATATCCGTAATGAGAAAAGCTCCGGAGAAAGTTTCCGCTCAGGTCAAACGTCTGAACACGCCATACATATAAATCAGAAGCAGGTTCGTTGCGGTCAAGCACATAGAGTTCGTTGTTTGGCTCATCGATTACCAGGTCGCGCAGATCGCTTCCAAAGACCTTATAATCACCCACCACCGTAATATCACCGGAGGGGGAGACGATCTTAACGCAATAATGTTTCAGATCAACGACATACATGGCTCCTGATATGGCCACATCTATCGAAACAGGATGGGAGATGCCGGTAATGGTCCTCAGGAGGGTTGTGCCGTTATAGATTTCAATTTTGTCCTTTAATCCGACATAAAGCAGCCCGTCAGCAGCGACCTTGATAGCTGTGGGAACGGAAGAGAGCGGCATACTGCCGAGAAACTCTCCGAAGGCAGAGTATTTGGCCAGATAAGGCCTTCCGGCTTCCACTGCATAGATGTTTCCCGTTGCATCGACCGATGCCCTGACAGGCCGTCCCGGAAGAGCAAGATCAGCAAGCCTCTTATATTCAGATATGCTCCCCTCTGCAAAGGAACCGTCCGGCATGAAGGACAGCAGCAGAGCCACGATCATGGCTGCGGCTACTATCAGCCGCTTCAGCATCCCCTGGCCTTCAATAAAATTGGACGCAGAAATAAGCTTTGCGTCATGGCCGGTGCATCTGAGTTCAAAAGGTCTGCAGTTTTTCACGTCACATCCCCCCTTTTGATTCATGATAATACAGCGGCAGGCTACGAACAAGTAGGTATATAAGGGGTCAATTAGGGGACAATAAATAGCTCATTTGGCCTGCATTTTCAGGTGATATTTCGCCGGATTTTAAGCGCTCGCTCGAAAAAAGCAGGGCTGGCTGATCAGTATCCAAATAAAGGGGTAGCGCAAGGCAACAGGACGGTTTTTCAATGTCTCCGGACAGCGCCGGAGGTCAGGGTCACTCACTCAGCATCAGGAGATAGGTTCTCAGGTTTGTCCTCTTACCATAGATGCCGAGTTTTTTGCGTATGTTCTGGCGGTGGGTCTTGACGGTCTCAAATGATATATTCAGGATATCGATAATATCCTTGTCCTGTTTCCCTTCCCTGATCAGATCGGCGATGGCTATTTCGCGGGGTGTAAGGCCGAGGTATTTTGAAGAGAGCCGCGAAGAAAACGGCGAGATGAGCTGTTTGAGGTTGCTTTCCAGAATATTCAGATAGGCGAGGTCAGCAGCCATAGCCCTGCTTTTCTTCATCTTATCGATATAGGGAAAGACCAGCTGTTTCACATTCGTCAGGATATTATCCTCAAGCTCCTTCTTGTCATTATCCCGCTGTTTCAGAAGCACTTTCAGCGCAGTATTGCTCTCTTCCAGTTCTTTGGCATGGGTGCGCAGCATCTGCTCTGATTCGCGAAGTGCCTGGTCCAGCCTTTTCTGCTCAGTCACATCCCTGAAGACCAGAACTACCCCTATCACTGACTCATTTCTTCCGTAAATGGGAGCCCCGCAGTCTGAAACAATCCTGCTGACACCGTTTCTGGAGATTAGGGTTGTTTCATCAGAAATACTGGTTACCGTTCTGCTGCTGACAATCTGCTCCACAAGCATGGTGCCGGGCCCGGCCTGTTTTTCGCCCAGAACATGGAATACATCAGTTATCTGCCTGCCCAATGCCTCTGAGAGGGCCCAGCCTGTGAGCTGTTCTGCAACCGTATTCATGAACTTGACGCTGCCGTCCTCACCTGCTGCTATAACGCCGTCGCCTATACTGCGCAGAATGGTCGAGAGCCACTCTTCGCTCTCCCGCACCTTCTTTTCCATCTTATGCTTGTAGAGCGCAACTTCAATAACACTATGCAGTTCCCTGGACTCAAAGGGTTTAATGAGATACCCATAGGGTTCTGTAAGTTTTGCCCGTTCGATGACCTTGTCATCAGCATAGGCAGTGAGATAGATCACGGGGATATCAAGACGGCGGCGTATGCGGTCGGCAGCTTCAATGCCGTCGATATCGCCATACAGGACGATATCCATCAGCACCAGATCTGGCCTGAGTTCTTCAGCCTTTCGGATTGCAGCATCCCCTGAGGCAACAACAGCAGAGACTGCATAACCCTGTTTGATCAGATGCATTTCGAGGTCCCGGGCAATAATGCCCTCATCCTCGGCAATCAGGATATTGAATCGCCCCGCAGGGTCGTCCATCATCGCCCTGACCGGCTCAGGCTTCATCCAGGGTCTCTCGTATGCTTGTGGCGAACTTTTTCGGGGTCAGCGGCTTCTGCAGAAATTTGATGTTTGGATCGATTATCCCGTGAGAACCGATCGTTTCATCTGTGTACCCGGACATAAATATGATCTTCATGCCCGGCCTCATCTGCTTCATTCTCACGGCAAGCTCATGTCCGTTCATGTCCGGCATGATCACATCGGTCAACAGCAGGTCAATGCCGTTTTTCGTCATGGCACTTCTCTGCAGGGCTTCCTCACCGCAAGAAGCCTCTATCGCATTATACCCAAGCGGGGTCAGCGTGTCGATAATGAGTCTTCTTATCGAAGCCTCGTCGTCCACAACAAGGACCGTCTCTTTTCCGCGCAGGTCTATCGTCTTTTTAGCCGCTTCAGCAACAACATCATCTGCCGAAACCGTTGCAGGCAAATATACCTTAAAGGTCGTACCGATACCCTCTTCGCTGTACACATAAATATTGCCGCCATGCTGATTTACGATGCCGTATACGGTCGACAATCCGAGCCCTGTTCCCCTGCTCCCTTTCGTTGTATAGAACGGCTCGAATATCTTTTCCTGAACAGCACGGCTCATCCCTGCCCCGGTGTCCGTGACCGCCAGCATCACATACATGCCCGGTTTTACATTCGCATGCGTGCGCGCATAATCTTCATCCAGTTCGATATTCTCGGTTTCCACGGTAAGACGTCCGCCGCACGGCATGGCGTCCCGGGCGTTCACCGCCAGGTTCATCAGCACCTGTTCAATCTGGCCTGCATCAGCTTTTACGTTCCTGATTGCGGGGTTCAGATTAAGCTCAAGGATGAGGTCCTCTCCGAGCACAACCCTGAGCATCTTCGCAATATTTTCAACCAGATCATTTATCTTTACCGTTTTCATCTCCAGGACCTGTTTCCTGCTGAACGCCAGGAGTTGCCGCACCAGCGTGGCAGCCTTATTGCCTGCATCAGAAATGATGCCCACGTCTCTCCTGGCCGGAGCGTCTTCCGGAAGTTCTGTCAGTAACAGCTCACTGTAGCCGAGAATAGCAGAGAGCAGGTTATTAAAATCATGGGCCACGCCGCCTGCCAGCCTCCCGACTGATTCCATCTTCTGCGCCTGCAGCAGCTGAGTCTCAAGAAGACGCTTGTCCGTAATATCCAGCGTATATTCGATGACCTGAACAACTTCTCCCTCCTTATTGCGGATAGGGTACCCATGAATCTGATACGTCCTCGCCTTGCCTTCATTGTCATAATGGTTATGCTCTAATATCACCGGCTTCCCCGTCTCCCTGATCTGTCTGATCGTGCAGGGATGTTCTTCTCCGCTGCATGGGCTGTCTGCGTGATGCGTAAGCGCATGGCAGGTGCTCTCTTTTGTAAGCGTTCCGAAATTTGCGGCCGAGTTTGCCATCGCAACGGTATAGTCATCAACATTGATTACATAAAAGGGGAGGCTCAGGGCCTCTATGACATTGTTCAGAAATTCATTGCTCTGTTTCAGCTTCTTCTCCGAAGAGCATTTATACAGGGCCATCTCGATAACACTCCGCAGTTCACGGTCGTCAAAGGGCTTAAGGATGTACCCGAAAGGCTCAGTTACCTTTGCCCGTTCCAATATCCCCTCATCAGCATATGCCGTGAGGTACACAACCGGAATATCGTACAGCGCCCTTATCTGACCTGCAGCATCTATCCCATCCATATCCCCGAGGAGCACAATATCCATCAGCACCAGATCAGGGGACTCAGTCCCTGCTCTGCGTATGGCATCTTCCCCGGTCGCCGAGGCCGAAGTCACGATATAGCCCTGATTTTCCAGACGTTTCTGGAGGTCCCGTGCGATTATCGCTTCATCCTCAACAATAAGTATTTTTATTTTTTCCACGGTCTTTCCTCCACATGCCCTTGCACGCATCATGGCATAATCATGCTGTTTTCAGCCCTATTCTACACCTTTTTTCGGTAGCCCGCATCCCTAAAATCAACATGAAATGCCGTCCCGTTTTCCCGGGTCACTTGCACACTGCCCTGAAGCTGATGTTCGGCAAGGGAGGTTACAAGAAGAAGCCCGAGAGATTTCGAAACCCTGAAATCATATCCTTCCGGCAGTCCGACGCCGTTGTCCTTCACGGTGAGTGTATAGGCGTTTTCCCTTATCTCGTCCTTTACTATCGAGATCCTGATAGACCCCCCTCTTCCGTCCGGAAAGGCATATTTGAGGGCATTGGTAAGCAGTTCATTGATGATCAGGCCGCAGGGGATTGCCGTGTCAATGCCGAGAACGATGTCTTTCGCATCAATCGACACTGAGATTAGTGACGCGCTCAGGCCGTAAAACATGAATAGCCCGTTTGCAAGGCTTGAGACGTAATCACTGATATCGATCTTTGCTATGTCCTGCGTCCGGTAGAGCTTTTCGTGGACAATAGCCATGGCCCTGATCCTGTTTTTGCTTTCATCGAACATCTCCCGGTATTTGGGGTCATCAATTGTCCTTGCCTGGAGATTGAGAAGACTTGTGATGACCTGCATGTTATTTTTGACGCGGTGATGGATTTCCCGGAGCAGCACCTCTTTTTCTTCAAGGGAATTTCTCATCCGTTCTTCGATGATCTTTCTTTCGAATCCCATGGCCATTTCGTCTGAAAGAGCATCGACGGTATTCAGGAGATCCCAGCAGAACTGATGGCCGGCATACAGTTCAAGCACACCGATCAGCCGTGATTCCACGACAATTGAATATCCGGCAAAAAAACTGACGCCGTTTGATATCAGAAATTCCCTGTTATTGAACCAGGGTATCCGGGCCGGGTTTTTTGTTGCAAAAGGGACCATCTCCAGAGCGATACGACCGGCAGATGCCTCTGCCGGCAGCAATTGAGCAGCAGGAAACGGGTTGCCTTCAAATGTCCCTGCGACCGCCTGCAGATAAAGCCGTTCGGTGTTCTTATCATACAGCCATATCCCGGCACAGATGGCATCTGTGTAGGCACAACAGATCTCACTGCATTTCTTTGCCATTTCCGCAAGGCTCGCACTCTCGGTAAGCGCTATGCCCATATCTGCGCCGAACTGGGAAAACCGTGCGCGGACAACGAGCATCTCCTCCCTTTTGTTGATCACATTGCTCATTCGGCTGAATTCCGCGGCAATATCACCGATTTCTTCATGCGGTTTCATGGCAGATTCAGGATAGTGTTTCATGCGGATGTTCCTGACTTCGCCTGAAATCTGTGAAAGCGACCTGAAGGCAAAGGCGTACAGAATAAAGGCAACAACGCTGCTGCCGATCGTGAAGACAAAGGCTGCAAGCAGCCCTCTTACAATGACCTGCAGCCGGTCATCTCTGATATACGTCTTTAAAAAGGCGATCCTCACCCACCCGACCGGCTCTCTTTTCAGGTTCAGGGGATCTGCCCCGGATAATGACGCAGGGGCCTCTCCGGTCTCTTTTGAAAAGACAGGAGTATAAATATCGTAATGATCGCTGTCTTCAAAGATCGTCATCTCGTGCTGATGCTGCGCGGAATGACGACGGTCTTCGTCATCCTCTTTTCCCCTGATCAGCGTCTTGTGGCGATCATACAGCGACACCGACGCAACAGACCGCACCTCCTCTAACAGCCGCACCATATCGCTGACCTGACCCGTATTCCCCAGGTTCAGCGGCCAGACCGCAATGCCGGAGATCATATCAGAAACCACCTCTGCCCGCTTGCATGCCTCATCCCTGATCATCCTCTGCTGCGTCATTACACAGACGATCGAACAGATGATCGAGGCAATCATGATCCCCGGAACAGCAATAATGATCACCCTGTTTCTCAAACGGAAAAAATGACGGCCGACAAAGCCTGTCAGCTTTTCGCTGAACTGCAGCCATATGTCACGCAGAATAAAGCTCATTCTGATAATTTCTGCCTTGCAGCAGACAGGATAATTGTTCGAAGCCGGTTTAGGGGACAACTGAACCCACTGCCGCAGGACCGCAGACACAGTATCGGCAGCCGCTCATATAATTTGCTTTTTTCGTTTTCACTAATATTCATGGCTATTTATTTTGAATATAAGCAGGCATAGTTTGATAGATGGAATGATTAGTGAAAATAGAGGGATGGATTATGGCTACTCACAAATTCTATTTATGAGTATGAGTTAATTTATACCTCATTTTTGCAACTTTGGGGACGTAGATTCTAAACGCGTACTACAGTTGACAGACAGGCGATAGCCCGATAGGATAGTTCATGCCACGACAGGCCCGTTTGGATAGCCAATGGCAGGTCGAGAATCCGGCACAACTTGGTGGCGCTCTTGTCCAGTTTCGTTTCTGGTATAACCATATCCTGCCTCATCAGAATCCGGATGGAAAGACACCGGGAGAGGTCTGGAGAGGACAAGACATCTTCGCAAAAGAACCAAAGAAAGAATACTGGTTTGAGGCATGGGATGAATTGCTGACAGGGTTTTATCTGGAGCTTTGACCTGGTTATTGTCGGACAGCAGGATCAAAATGCAGGTGTCCGGGGAGGTTTGCGTTCAACGGGGAAAAACGGTCTAATTAATGTTCAATGGTGTCAGCAAAATGCACCGGAATAAGATTCCCTGCAAAAAAAGATGAAAAGCTTACAGAACAGTGTTAACAAAAAGAGGCAGTTTCTTTCAGCGGATCCTTGCGGACGCTCGGACAGGACAACGGCTATAATGCCTATCACCTGCCATGGTTGTCATCGTTTGTTTATGCTGTCATTATGAAGTCAAATTGGCTGATGTTGTAGTTTTACCAAGACTGCGTCCAAGGAAATACACAACCAACTGATTAAGGCTCACCCCTTGCTCTACTGCCTTCCTTACAAGTTCCCTGTGAAGATCTTTCGGCACCCGCACATTAAACTTGCCACTTTTGGGTTGTGGCACTGGAAGATTGTCTTCCTTGCATATTTCAATAAACTCTTTGATTGCAGCCTTTGCATTTTTTAGCGCTTCCATTTCGGTAATACCACCTGTAAATATGGAAGGGAGGTCTGGAATGCGAGCATAAAAACCACCTTCTTCATTTGGTTCTATTATTATCTCAAAATCTTTATACATGGCCCTCCTCCTTTAAATATGCAAGTATTTTTTTAACATCCGCCATTGCTGTAAATTTCTTGCTCCCATGTGGTTTTACCACCATAATAATATTTCTGTCCTTCTTGAATGTATAATGAGAACCCTTGCTTCTTATCTTAAATCCCAGGCCGTTAAGCAAGGACTCTATGTCCTCAAACTTTACATTTTTGGGATTGTTCTTCATCCTCTGTAATAGTTTGTCTGCTTTAGACATAATCCATGGTATCACATACAGTGGCATATTTCAAGATTCGCCAACAATCACAATCTGCAGAGTAGCAGTGGTTTAGATGAAGAGTGTTACTCTTTAATGGCAAAGGGGCAGGCGGGGAGAAAAAGCATTGCGCGGAGATTGCCGTTATTCCTTGTCGTTTTCTCTCGGATGACATCGGGCGTGTGCGGCAGCACTTTGGGGACGTAGATGCTAAACGCGTGCTATAGTTGACAGACAGGCGATTGCCCGATAGGATAGTTCATGCCACGACAGGTCCGTTTGGATATATCAGGAGCCCTGCATCATATTCATGTGGGTGTAAATAGTTCGAGCATATCAAGGACTATCGATAGGGCGGAAAAGCGAAGTGATGATGAATGACACTATTAGAATCAACGTCCCCAAAGTATGTTCCAGTTGAAGATGCAACTTTGGGGACGTAGATTCTAAACGCGTACTACAGTTGACAGACAGGCGATAGCCCGATAGGATAGTTCATGCCACGACAGGCCGGTTTGGATATATCAGGAGCCCTGCATCATATTATGGTGCAGGGCATCAACAAGGCAGACATATTCGACGATAATCAGGACAGGGCACTTTTTCTGAAACGTCTGGAAAAGAACTTTTAGGACGTTGATTCTATTAATGTTTAACGTCCAGGAACACCGGAAATGTATAAGCGAAGAAATTGGAGAAGAGCAGACAAAACAACTGAGGGCAGGCGGGCTAATCAGGAGTCAGGGGGGGGGAATAAGCTCAGTGGAGCTCAGGAGAGGGAGCAAGCGGCGCAAGGTGAGCGGGGCGCGGGCACAGATTGCTCTGAGAGGCAGGGATGAGCTTGGACTGACGTCTGCAGAGATAGCCCGGCATGTGGGTGTAAATAGTTCGAGCATATCAAGGACTATCGATAGGGCGGAAAAGCGAAGTGAGGCTGAATGACACTATTAGAATCAACGTCCCCAAAGTATGTTCACGGCCATGGTATGCAGCCGCATCTGATAGAGTTTCTCCATTGTCTGATTGTTCAATCTGTCTCTCCTTCCTGTTTTTCCGGGGTATCATTACCCCTTGTCTTTGTCTGTTTTTCGATTCTGCTTCAGATGGCTAAGCCATTTCTTCAGAGGTAGTAGTCCCTGCCCCTGATATTGTCGTGTTCGATAGCAGGTATCACCTCCTTTGCTTCCGTAGCCACCTTATCAAGGCCGCTCTCAAGGATCGCCCTGATGCTCCGGTAGGAGTATGATCTGATGGCAAGCGCCCGATGAGCAGCAGCCTCAAGCCTTTCGTTTGTGTATTTCTTGCCAAGCCCCATGATCCCCAGGCAGGACCTGAACCCCTGCTGGGGATGAGGCCGTGTCGTCATGATCGTCTCTATGAGTTTTGCCGTGCTGGGGCCGGTCTTCTCGGCCCAGCTTATCAGTCTTGAAGGGGTCCACTCCTTGTATCCCTGATGAGACTTCGGCATGTGTTCAGTGATGGTCGTGAACTTCCCCTTGTGGTAACTCCGGGGATGGCTGGTGATACGTTTGCTCTTGAAGAACACGCCGATGGTATCGGTTGTTATCCTGACATCAACCTTCTGCCTGACCAGTTGATAGGGAACGCTATAGAAGTGCCCTTCCACTTCGATGTGATAATCGATATTGACCGTGGCCCTTTTCCATTCGGCATATTCATATCTTTGGACAGGCAAGGGCTTCAGTGCCGGTTTATCGATTGCTTCAAAGAGTTGCCTGCGGGTAGTATCGAGCTTCTTGAACTTCCGCGTATTGAGTCTCTCAAGAAGCTCCCTGATGGCAGTATTGAGTTCAGTAATGCTGAAGAAGGTGCGATGCCGTAATGCCGCTGTTATCCACCTTGTCACCAGAAGAACACCGGCTTCTACCTTTGCCTTATCCCTTGGCTTGCCTGCACGGGCAGGCATTGCAACGGTCCCATAGTGCTGGCACATCTCCAGATAGGTAGGGTTCAGCTCCGGTTCATACCGGCAGGACTTGATCACACCTGACTTCAGATTATCCGGTATCAGGAGAGCCGAGACGCCTCCGAAGTATTCAAAGGCCCTTGTATGTGCCCCTATCCATGACGGCAGACTCTGGGACTGCACTGCCTCTGCATAGGTGTAATTGCTTGCCCCGAGGACGGCTACGAATATCTCTGCCCCGGTGATCTGTCCGGTATACCGGTTTGTAATCGGAATGGTCTTGCCGGCAAAGTCTATGAACGTCTTTTCCCCTGCCAGGTATTCCTGCCGTAAACTCAGATCAAGGGTCTTTGTCCATCTCCGGTAGTGTTCACAGAACTGGCTGTATTGATATCCTTCAGGATACCGCTCCTTGTACTCTTGCCACAGAAGCATCAGGGTCACACCCTTTGTCTGAAGCTCCTGACGGAGTTCTGCCATTACCGGAAAGGGTCGTTCTGATGCTTTGGGTGGCTCTACTGGAAACAGCAGCGCTTCTATTGCGGTGTCGTCGAGGTGTTCAGACAGAGGCCAGCTCAGTCCTGCTTTATCTGCCTTCCTGACGTATTCGACAACGGTGCTTGATGACATCGAACAGATTGTCGCTATCTGCTTTTTGCCGAGTTTCAGCTCATGATACAGCCGTAATATCTCCCGTATCTTTCGCATGGATAACCTTTTCTGCGCCATTGCTCCTCCTTGATTCCTTTATCAAGGCTGAACAATGACGTATCTTTCTTTGGTTTATCCAGCTTCAGGTATGGGTTACATCAGGGGGTAGCCTGTTCCGGTATCTTCCCTGCTCAGCTTACCGACCTAAGGGGTTCGGCATGCTCCGGAATCAGGGTTCGGCTTCCGCCGGAATGGGGGTTCGGTTTGCTCCGGAATACGCACCTATTGGGATTATTTATCTCGACTATGCTTCTGTTTTCGGAAATGCTATGGCCTGAAAGGGCGATGCTGGAATTGGTAAACGGGCTTTAGGCTGCTATGGTGTTAGTGCCGTTTGAAAAGGGCTAAATATGGCGGCGGTGTCACAGGGCCAGTAAGGGTCGGGACGCAAGAGAGCGGCAAACAACTCGATTGGGGTCGAGCTGCTTCGTAGAGTACTCTGGTAGTAAAAGACCACTGTTGATATTTTGTATGGTGGCTATTGCCTGTTTCTTTAGGATCTCCCTTCT
>JACRHC010000102.1 GCA_016217675.1 Nitrospirota bacterium | reverse complement strand
TGTTGGGTGTCTTGTTTTTGAGCCATGTCCATTCCTGCGTGCTGAAATGGCTCAAGAGTACGTCATCCTTATTCTGTTGGTAATGTTCTTTTTTTATCGCTTTTCACGATTCCGTTTATGATTGCACAAAAGTTACGTTAATTCATAATAACTCAGATTTACTACAAGAAATATTTCCTCTTTATTTTACAGGTGTCTTCGGGGTTTACGAGCAACTAAAAACTAAAACCACTGAATGGCAGACGAGAAGTGCAGTAGCAACTTTTACCGACCCCATTATAGATTTAATCGATCTAAGCGGATATGCCAAAATCTTTTCAGAACTGCATAATGAGCCGCGCCTTTGGGACATCTGCAAGAAATCTTGGGATATATTTTTTCGTGAAGCCGAGCGTTTAAATAGGTTAAAGATGACAGGTGCTTTTGTTTCCTTTCATCAGAATCTTTTTGCGCTTACAAGCAGATCTATTTTGCGAACTCAATGGAAAATAAATTTCGAGCAAATGCTTCAAGCGCTCCCATTGCGCTCTATGAGCAGACACTATCTTGATGGATTGAGCAGTATAGGTCTAGATACTGCAGAAGTAGTCGAACACCCCAGCCTGCTTCTTCGTGCTATCGCCGGAACATCACCCTGGCGTATGATGACTTTCCATGATGGCATTAATATCTTCGTTGATCTCTATCTAAAAGAATTTCCAGAAGCAGATAGTATAGATTTCGGTATCCGAGATGGAATAAAAGAAGCAATGGAACGGCAAAGAAGGTGGGAGTCCGAAGATGGATCAAATGATGAATTGTATGAAGATTGAAGAAAGGGATAGAAGCAAATGATTCAGGATCAGAGAAAGAATCCTTCAACATCAAAAAGAAAATCTATTGCTTTTTTTCAACCAGGTTCTATTCGTCCTGATAACGATCTCATCAGTTCTTCGCATGTACATATGTTTGCCGAAGATGTTCATCTACATGTTATGCCTCTAGGGAGTCATGCTCGTACTAAACACAAATTCACTGTTGAGCTGACATCACCTGATGTAGAAGTAGAAAAAATTATTCGTTATGCATTCCCACACAATGGATACGTTCAACATTCATTGACAGAATCTATTTCGGAGTTTATTAAACAATGCGCTTTTGAATTGGCCTACAAAGGTTTAACTTTCCATGAAATTGTTAGAGGAAGGCAGATCGAAGATCGTAGGACACCTAGCAGGAAACTTCGGGAAGAACCACCAGATCCTGAACGAATGTTTTTTGCATCACATATTCCAGGTCAGGTTATTAATATAGGCAGTCACTATGTGCAAATCATTCCGAGAGTCGAGTGGGCAAAGTGGAGACGTGCTTTTATACTAATCCCTTCATCAGATGTATGGCGCATTGAGATCCCCAAGCAACTTGGAGGATACAAAAACCATCCGCAATTACTACGAGCATTGATTAAATCCGGCACACCTCTACCTAAATTTATCAACGATGCTATGGCTGAACAGAAGGAGTTGCCCACCTTCGATTTTAAAGAATTTCACAAACAACAAGACTTGATTGCGGCGAATGAAACGGCTGTGTGGGGATGGGCTGGTCGTGAATTATGGCGAGACCAGACTCTTGAATATTATCAGTTCTATCGTCACGTCTGTTTTGCTAAAACTATGAACGTTCTACGCGAGCACATCTTGTTGTCAATAAATTCCCTTCTCAAGCGTATCTCATTCTCATCTAACTTAGTTATAAAAGGACTTCCATCACTAGCAGAGTTAGATGAAACGTTGAGCAAAATGGCTAAAGGGGAAATTTCCTTTGACGATGCTTGGAATGCGATTGATCTCTGAAAGCATCTATGTCCGAACGCACCGAAGTTCAAGACCCACTCATCCGCTACGCCGCCGAGATCGGCTGGCAATACATCGCGCAAGACGATGCGCTCACTTTGCGCGGCAGTGAGACGCGACAAGTGATAATGAAAAGCATGATTGACACTCTCCCCAATTAGCCTGATACTTTGAGGGACGATGAAACCCATTCGCTATACCGAACACGCGCTCACTAACTTCAAAGATCGTGAAATACCAAAAGAAGTGGTGGAGCAAGCATTGACCCAGCCCGAAAAGATAGAGGCAGGGCATTCAGAGCGGCAAATATATATGAAGCGGTATCAGGATGCTGTTCTCGATCAAGAAATGTTGTTACGGATCATCGTCGAGGAAAGTGAAACAGAGATGGTAGTCATCACGGCATACAAAACTTCGCAGATCGAGCGGTATCTCAAAGGAGACAAAACATGAAGATCGTCTACGATAAAGAAACTGATACGCTGACGATTACCTTGCGCGATGATCGCATCCGCGATTCTGATGAAGTGCGCCCCGGCGTCATCGCCGATTTCGGCTACGACGGCAAAGTGGTGCGGTTTGAAATTCTCTCGGCTTCACAGGTCGTCAGTCAACCCAAATCTGTCGCTTACGAATTGCTTGAATCAACAGCGGCGTAAGAGGGCTGTGATGATCCGCGAACTCGATACTGTCGCGCTAACTCGCAACTTTCCAAAACACAACCTCACCACTGGTGATGTCGGCGCAGTCGTGCATCGTTATCCTGATGGCACCGCGTTTGAAGTTGAATTCGTCACCGCGTCTGGTGAAACTGTGGCAGTCTTAACCCTGACTCCAAAAGATGTGCGCCCGCTTTTAGGACGAGAAATTTTACACGTCCGAGAGTTGCCCGTCGCCGCGTAACACCCTGCGAGGGGGCGATGTCCGAGCGCACCGAAGTTCAAGACCCACTCATTCACTATGCCACCGAAATCGGTTGGCACTACATCGCACAAGACGATGCGCTCACTTTGCGCGGCAGTGAGACGGGCTTGTTCTTCAACGATGTTCTCGCGGCGCAACTCCGTAAACTCAACCCGCGCCTCACCTTCGATCCCCAAGCCGTCATCCGCCAACTGGAAAACGTCCGCGCCGACATTGAAGGAAACTATCAAGTCTTGCTCTACCTGCGCGGACAAAAATCCATTTATGACTCCGAGCAAAAACGCGAACTCAATCTCACGCTGATTGATTTCGATCATCCTGAAAATAATCTTTATCACGTCACTGACGAATGGTCGTATACCAACGGGCGGCACACCAACCGCGCCGACGCCGTCTTCCTCATCAACGGCATCCCCATCGCGCTCGTTGAAACTAAAGGCGCAAAGAAAAGCGACGGGATTGAACAAGGTCTGACGCAAGTGAGACGGTATCACCGTGAGACGCCCGAACTTGTCACTGCGCCGCAAGTGTGGGACGTGACTCACTTCCACGATTTCTACTACGGCGGCACCTGGTCGCTGGATCGCAAAAATCTTTTCAAATGGAAGGATGATGAGTCATTCGAGAGTCGCGTCAAATCTTTTTTTGATCGCCCGCGCCTCTTATCACTTCTGCGCGATTACATCCTCTTCACCCGCAAAGATGATGAGCTGCGCAAGTTCATCCTACGCCAACATCAAACGCGCGCCGTGGAGAAAGTGGTGGCGCGGGCACTCGACCCGCAGCGTCGTTCGGGTTTGATCTGGCACACACAAGGGTCGGGCAAGACCTTCACCCTAATCGTCGCCGCCGAAAAATTATTGGCGCAACCGCATCCCATCCTCGGCAAGAACACCGTGCTGATGATCGTTGACCGCAACGAACTCGAATCGCAACTCTTCGGCAACCTCAGCGCCTACGGCTTCAAAGCGGTAGAGCTCGCCGACAGCAAAGCGCGATTGCGCGAACTGCTCGCTGATGATTATCGCGGACTCATTGTCTCGATGATTCACAAATTCGATGACATCGCGGCGCGCCTCAACACCCGCGCCAACATCTACGTGTTAGTGGATGAAGCGCACCGCACGACTGGCGGCGATCTGGGCAACTACCTGATGGGCGCGCTGCCTAACGCCACTTATCTCGGTTTCACCGGCACCCCCATTGATGCCACCTCTTACGGGCAAGGGACGTTCAAGACCTTTGGCAAAGACGACGCGCAAGGTTATCTCGATAAATACTCGATTGCCGAATCGATCACCGATGGCACGACTTTGCCACTGCATTACTCGCTGGCAGATAACGACGTGCGTGTGCCGCGCGAACAACTGGAGAAAGAATTTCTCGAATTGCTTGAGACGGAAGGCATCAGTGATATTGATGAACTAAATAAGATTCTGGATCGAGCGGTGACGCTCAAGACGTTTCTTAAATCCCCTGATCGCGTGGGCAAGGTGGCGCAGTTCGTCGCTAATCACTATCGTACCAACGTCGAGCCGATGGGCTACAAAGCCTTTCTAGTTGGCGTAGATCGCGAAGCCTGTGCCCTCTATAAGCAAGCACTCGACAAATACTTGCCATCTGAATATTCAGTGGTCGTCTACACGGCGGCGCATAACGACAAAGAACTACTGCAACAGTTTTATGTGCGCGCACAGTATCCATTCGATAAAACGCAAGACGCGCCATCATCGGATACTGATGCCGAGAAGAAACTCCGCAAAGCGTTCATCAAGAAGAACACACTCCCCAAAATTCTCATCGTCACCGATAAATTACTTACCGGCTTTGATGCGCCTGTTTTGTATTGCATGTATCTCGATAAGCCGATGCGCGATCACACCTTGCTTCAAGCCATCGCCCGCGTCAATCGCCCTTACGAAGATGAAGATGGTTTGAAGAAGCCCGCCGGGTTCGTGGTAGATTTCGTTGGCATCTTTGAGAAGTTAGAGAAGGCGTTAGCTTTTGACTCCGACGAAGTGAAAGCGGTCATCAATAATCTCGACCTACTCAAAAACACCTTTGCTGCCGCCATGCGTGCGGAAGCGCCTGCCTATCTTCAACTCGCGCCGTGGGGCGGCGACGACAAAACACTTGATGCCGCCATTGCTCATTTTGCTGACAAAGAAAAACGAGAAGAGTTCTTTCGTTTCTTTAAACGAGTCGAGTCGTTATACGAAATTATCTCGCCCGACGCTTTCTTGCGCGACTTCGTCACCGATTACACGCGTCTCTCCGATCTCTATGCCAAGATTCATCTGCACTTTTCGCCACGCGTCTTTGCCGACCCCGACTTGCAAGCAAAGACCGCTGACTTGGTGAAGCAACACGTCACTTCAACAGGAGTGCGTGAGCCGCGCGCGGTGTATGAAATTAACGCTGAGACATTAGAGGCGATCAAAGCGGGCAAAGAACCTGAGCCGGTCAAAGTATTCAACCTGATCAAGAGTCTCGCCGTAACAGTAGATACGAACGCCAACGAACAACCGTACTTACTCTCCATCGGCGAACGCGCCGAAGCGATCCGTACTTCTTACGATGATCGCCAAGTGGGAACCAAAGAAGCGTTAGAGCAAGCGGCAGCCCTCATCGAAGAATACAATCGCATCCAAAAAGAACGCACCGAGAAAAATTTTGACACCGATACTTTCTCGGTCTTTGTCGTGCTACGGCAACACGGACTTGACGATCCGCATACTCCCGCCATTGAGATCAACGCCCTCTTCGACGCTCATCCCCATTGGCGCACCAACGCCAACGCCCAACGTGCGCTAAAGGCGAAACTCTACAAAGCGTTGCTCGCTCTCTTTGATGAAGACAAATCATTTGAAGTGGCAAAGGCTCTGCTGAAGTTAGAACGGAAGCCGGTCAATTAATGGAAAAGGAAACAGTTGCGCCAAAGATTCGGCGACAGCGTGGCGCATGGACGGAAGAAAAATTTCGGGCGCGAGTATATGAGTGGGCAAAGAAGATCGGCGTTACGCCAAAAGCGATTCGTTTGCGCTCAATGAAACGTAAATGGGCTTCCTGCTCCTCGCGCGGACGTTTGACGTTTGATACCAGTTTACTTAACTGTGAGCGTGGTTTTGGGGATTATGTCATCGCCCATGAACTCTTGCACTTGCAAGTGCCCAATCATGGAAAGCTGTTTAAGAGTTTGATGTCATCTTTTATTCCACATTGGGAACGCTATGCCAAAACGACCTAACAAAATATATGAGCAAGAAAAATCCAGCATTTGATGAACTGATCTCACTCGCCGAGGCAGAAGCACTCTATGGTTTGGGCATGGATTATTTGCGAACCATCTCCAGAAACGGGCGCTTGAATGCGCGCAAGATCGGGCGCAATTGGGTTACCACTCGCGCCGATGTCGAAGAGTATCTTCGCACCCGAACCAAGAAAGGCGCGTATCGTACCGACATCGAGATTTGACTTATAACCCTATATCGGGTTATAATACAGACAACTGAATAGCGTTAAACACAACGCCGTGTAGTGGTGCAGGAAACACAACTACACGGCTAACCCTCCCAACTGTGTGACCAGTGAGGTGGGCTGTTAGGCATTTTAACACGACAGCCATCCCTGCCACAGTGCGGGGATGGCTGTTTTTGTTTCGGCGCTGTTCAGAATATTATTCAAGAAGTTACTATGACCACCACTATCGGAAACCAAATGCAAGAAAATCAAACGCGCGCCCTGAAATACGTTGCATATACTCTGGGCCTGATCGTCTATCTCGGCGGCATTGTGTATGCCGAAGCGCGGGCGTACAGTTTGTTCGTCAAAACCATTGATGCCGAATTGTTACCTATTGCCATCGTCGGTATCGTAGCACTAGGACTCACTGCCATCGCTGCGCCTATCGCCCATCACTTCGGCACCGCGCCGGGTGTGCAGCGAATCTTTCTTGACGTGTTCTACGCCTTCGACATCTTAGCGATGATCGCCAACGCTATTCTGGATTCGGCGATGCACGGGCAAGGAGCAGTGACGAGCCTGTTGGAGTTTTGGAAAGCTTACGTTTTGCCTGCGCTGCCGTTGTTATGTTTAATTGGCTGGGCGATCTTCTTCGCACTTGATCCGTCGCACCGCAAACGCGATATGGTAACGGCGGCTCGCGCTGCAACGGAAGAAGTGCTAACGAGCCGCGTGATCGAACAGATGAAAGCCACTGACCTGACCGACATCGTGGATGCCGCCGCTCGCGAAGCGGCGCGCGAGATAGTGGGGCAAACAGTTGGCGCAACTGCGTTGCCCACTACGCCAACATCGTCAACAACTTCGACGAGCCCTTCACGAACAAAATCATCGAAGAATGGTCGCGTGCCTGAACCGGCGATAGAGGACTCTGCCCCAAACGCATAAAGATGCTTATGCCCACTACTACGGCAACACCTGTGGTAGTGGGCATGGAGCATGTAGTGGGCAAACGTGGATGGCGAGAATATCGTTACACGAGCGGCACAGTCCGATGGGCGATTGACCGCGAGTGGGTGAAAGACCGTAGTGGGCAATGGCGCAAGCGTGGGCATCATCGCCGCGATTTGCCGCCAATGACAGAGGAGCAATATGAACGCTGGAAAGCAGTCCGAGCTGATGCTCGAAGTAATTCAAGACGATCAACTCGACGACCACTTACACTTATACGCGAGTTGGTTGTTGAGTGATCCGCGCACGTTGGAAGTGTGGGGGCTGATAAGCGCGAGGTTGGCGCGCGTTGAATGTGTAACGGAGGAGAGTCAATCGCTCGAACTTGATTCGGGCGATTGGTTCTTGGTGCGGGTGAGCGGTTTGCCCACTACGGTTGACCGCTTGCCCACTACAATGGTGAAAGGGATTGTGAGGTTCAGGAGAATAGTGGGCAGAGATGATCATAGTCGCCAACTTTAACTGTTCGATTGCAACACTTGCATTGGATTTGCCCTGAGCGCTAATTACGGCTGTATGCCAAAAAACCGAATACTGCTGTCATCCAAGCCCATAGCAATGAGATCGCCCAAAGGTGAAAAAGCTACGCAATCTACTGAAACAGAAGATACTGTCTTACATCAATCTTGCGAAGCAATTTACCATCGCTTGCCTGCCACAAGCGTATCGTTTTGTCCCAAGAACCGGAAACAAAAATATCTCGATTAGGTGATGTAGCAACGCCGCTCACATGATTCGCATGGCCTGTAGCAGTGTAAAGCACACTAGCTAATGGTAATGCCGTTGAGATGGAAAAATGGGTGACTTGCCTTGTGGAGCGATGAACAGGTGCGGGCGGCAGTGGAAGTTGTCGAAGCAGAGGGGTGTCATCGTCGGCGTTCGGCAAATTCTTCAAAGCCATCGTCGTCGAATCCACTGTGCCAGATTGGATTCCGCCGGCAATACCTTGGGATCAAGTGGAGAAGAAGTTCAAAGAAAAAGTTCCGGCGCGCGCCAAAAAGATTCGCGGCAAGCTCAACATCCCGCGCGAGCACTTCCGCCTGACGAAAGATGGCAAATTTACGTGGGCGGGGAAGTCCTAACTTAAGTTGCTCAATAGGTGTAATGCGCTGTAAAAAATCCTTTGACAAGATGCATCGGGTAGTTATAATGCTTGTAAACCAAACGTTAAGATATTGATAGAGATTAGTTCGCCTGAAGTGCCACACGGGCGGGCACCCTTGTTGAAGTAGCTGTAATCGGAAGTGTTATCCTGGCTCGTTGATAGATGAGAACGAGCGGGAATGCAGGAAAGACATAGCACAAGGATGCTGGAGGGACTATGTTTCAGTCATTACACAACCACATTCTAAACAAAATCGCAGAGGAGGGGCGAAAACTCGGTGCGCCACCCATTGAATTTCCGGCGAAGCAAATTTCCGTAACTGGGAATGATATTGATGTGGGATACGGTTGCATCTTCCGGCTACAATGGTGGATACAAGGGATTCTACCGGTCAGCGCACTTTACCTCCGCCTACCTTCCAACGCCTACGGGGTAATTATTTGCCCTGATGGAACAATCTGCAATAGGGAAGGTGGCTTGTTTGAATCTCCTCCCGGGTTGTACAAGATCCAATATGTAGATAAGCAAGAGCATTTTGACTTTACCTCCTCTGTTTCTGAATTAACGCGTGATGGCGAAAAACTGACTCTTAGAATTCTTCTCCGCTACCGAGTAACCGATCCCGTGAAAGCGATTGGGATCGAGCGTCCAGTTGAAACGCTCTTCGCAAACATTGAAACCGATCTGGCGCAATACATCCGCATTCACGATCACAACGACATTGCCGATTCTGCCAATAACCGTGAGGGCAGCAAACTATTCTCATTCTTTATGGAACGGCATAGGCGTCGCTTTCCACTTTCCAAAGCCTTTGAAATTACAGGCGTTGAACTTAAGGATTTCAGAGGTGACGAGACCTTTTTAGAAATGCGGCGCAATGCCCGCGTGCAAGATATGGAGAAAAAACTCCTTGCACAGACGCAGGAAATTGAGCGACTGAAGGTTGAATATAGAAACGAAATGGAGAAGAAAGCAGCACAAGCAGAATCTGATCAACAAGAAATTTTGCGTCTGATGCACTCGAAAGATATGGAATTAGAGAGCGTGCGTGCGTCATGGCAAATTCAGCGCGATATAATAAGTAACGTCATGAGAGCAGTCGAAAAGGCATTCGAACCTGGCGCATACCCACGCGATATAAGTCAAGTCAAGAGTGTTCTTGCAGAGATAAGGGAAACCATCATCAGCTCTCCACCGCCTGTCGTGCCAGAATCCAAACCCACTCCCATTGAATCTCCCCGCTCATTAGAGAAGGATAAAATCGGAAAACTGACCGGCACCCTACTCAACCTGCTTGAACCACGCAAATGAACACCCCGTTCCTTGAACTAACGAAAATGCAGGCGGGCTGGAGCGCGACATTTGCTTTTCAAGTCCTCCATCGCCCGGCGGACGAATGGCTTAAAATGAAGTGGGGGTTTAACGCTGCGGCATTGCTAGAGGAAGCCATTGATCGGCAGAAACTTTTCATTGAATCCCAGTCCATTACTGATGACCAATTCCGCGCCGGAGCATTACCCAACCGGGCTTTAGCCTTACGCGGCATCAACATACCGGACGCGGGTCTGCAAATGGGGTTGCTTGGCAAAATAGATGCGCCAAGCAAAGAGCAGGCGCAGCAGAGCGGGATTCACTATGCGCGCGAGATTTACTCCACCTTTCCTCACGACTTCCTCCTCATCCCCGCCACATCACAAGAACAGTATCGCCAACTTGCTGGTGAAGGCTTACTTACCAGCAAGTCGAGCTTAGCCCAAATTCGACGCGGAATAGTGCCTATCTTCTCGACTAGGTACCAATACCTCACCGGCTTTTGGCAGACCGGCATCCGTTCCAACGAGCAAATTTGGCGCGCACTCGCTGCAATGCCAAATCCGGCAATGTTCAATATCGTCCTTCAACCTTCAGCATTGTTTGATAGTGAAAGACAAACCCTGGCGGAAATCAAAAAACGCCTTGCCAGCGCAGAAAAAGATACTGGCATCATAGCTATTAATGCCCCGTGGTTGGAGAATTGTATAAAACGGCGACTCGCGACGTGGAAAAAGTATTTCGTTTTGCAAGTACATCTGGTCGTGGAAGGCGAATTTGATGATAATCTTCCACGCAGCATCGGCTCGGCACTCACCCGCGATACAGGCGACTTGCCCCTGCCCGGTTCTCTGGTTGCAGAACCTGAGATTGAAACCCAATCTCAAACCTGGCGCGAACAAATTCGTAGGCTTGAAATTGTCCAATCATCCATACACTTGGATGATCTCGCCGACTTGGACGAAACTTTTGCCGCCTTCCGTTTTCCATACCGCCCTGAAGCCGGTTTGCCAGGCGCAAATTTCCTTGAATTGAAAAAAGAGCCGCCGCCCACACAGAACTAATAAGAACAGTAGCGATATACCATCAAAACAGATGACCAAAGAACTTGTGCGAGTCTGCGTTATTAAACACCTTCCACAGGGATTGTCTGTAGAACTTGATAATGGTCGCCGGGGTGTCATTCGCAAGCGCGAAATTTCCTGGAAAAGCGGGGATCTATCTAGCTGGAAAGAAACTTACCCGGTAGGCTGGAAAGGGTTAGCGGTTCCGATCTCTTCGCAAAAAGGACAGGCTATCGAGCTCAGTCTAAGATTGGCAGAAAATGATCCTTGGGACAATTTCGTAAAAAACATTGATCGTCGAAAAGTATTCGACGGAATAGTTGTTGGCGTTGCTACATATGGAGCATTTATTGAAATCGGGGCAGGATTAACAGGACTGTTACATCGCTCTCAAATTCCAGTATGGGCAAAAGGTGCCCCACTTGACCTTTTCTGGCCAGGCGATAAAGTGCGTGTACTTATTCGTGAAGTAGATTATGAGCAACGACACATCAAGCTCGGATTACCACCCGTATCGCAGCCAGAAGATGTGTCTTTTGTGTTAAGCAAAATGCCTAAGCAGCAGCCTTCAAGTAAGGAGATTAACTCCACTCTGGATGCGTTTTTCAAAGTGGGCGCTCCTAAAAGACGAATCCTTGTTGTTGAAGATGAACCTGAACAGAGAATTGTTATTTCCAATTGGTTACAGCGGGTCGGGCAGCGAGTTGACACCGTGGAATCTGCCGAACAGGCACTGGACTTTTTACGAAAACACCAACCTGACCTTGCATTAGTGGATGTTGGCCTCCCACAAATGGATGGTATTACCCTCGCCGAAATTATCCTTGAGAAATGGCCTCAAATACATGTTATCAGCACCACTGATTGGGCTCGTGCTGATGAAATGTCCGAAAAGATTGAATCTCTGCAAATGCGTGGGGCGGAATTGTTAATCAAACCTATTCTGCCCGACGACCTCATTCCTCTTTTACAAAAGACGGATGAGAAAGGGTTGCCCGGGCTAGAAACAACTCTACCGAAAATTTCCGACTTGAAAAAGGATGACAGAATTCTGGATCTGTTGCGGAAGTGTCGTACTCTGCTTGGCTATGATCTAACGATTCTTTTTGCGTTGGACCCCACGAAGCGCACGGTGTATGTTGTAGAACAATCACAAGGGGAAGGGGTGAATGATAACCTGCTTCAGTCTCTGATTTTTAGCCCAGTGAGGGATGTTGCTGAGGATCGAAAAAGTATTGCTATCGGTGAAATTTCGTTCTCAGAGCGGGAACGCTTTCGCTATCTTCTTGATCTTTTCCCAGCCATGTCTTGCTGCATTGGCGTTCCTATCCCGGCACAGACTCCCCTGCATTATGCGCTTTTTATCCTAGATAAAAACCCACATCAAATCAAACCAGAACAAAGTATTTATGTCGAGGCAATCGCCTTAGCACTTGGGGCTCTGCTAGAGCAAGAATCTTTCCAAGAAAAATCCTTCCTCATCCAACGAGCAGCATTAATAGGACAACTTACTCGCTCCTTTGTCCACGAGATAAACAATATCATTGCCCCATTGTCTTCCCGACTGGAAAATTTCCAAACACGGCTTTCTCAGTTGGATAAGGGTAGTCCGTCGCCAGATTTGGAAGAGAAAAAAAAGAGTTTGGTTACAAACGAGCTATTCGAATTTCAATCTAACATTCGCAAAATAATCAATACTACTCGTATGTTTGGGCGAATCGTTGCAAAGGAGAAACTTGAAGTCTTGCGAATAGACAAGGTAATTGAGGAAACACTTTATCTCGTGCGCGATGCAGGAAATCGTTCCCGCGTAACTATCCTGTTCAAGCCACCAGAAAAGCTGCTCATTATACGTAATCTGGGTGCGGCATTAGAGCAAGTACTTCTGAACGTTTTATTGAATGCTATACAACAAATTGCAGAGATACGCCCTGAATCAGGCGGCTGGATAAAAGTTCAAATTGAACCTCCTAGTGTAAGCGGGGAGATGCTGCGAATTCTCGTGGAAGATAACGGTCCCGGTATTCATGTTAGTCTATGGGAAAAAATATTTGACATTGGGTTCACCAGTCGCCATGACGGAAGTGGCATAGGGTTATTTATTTCACGCAGCCTTATAGAAAAACAGATGCGAGGGAAAATATATGTGCAGGAAAGCCGCGTGCTTGGAGGAACTACATTCGCTATGGAAATTCCCGGTCAGTTTTAGTCTGAAAGGATCGCCATGTGCCGTGTTCTGATACTTGATGATGATGCTTACGGTGCGGAAGAAGTAAAAATGACTTTGGAGTTGAACAGCAACGCCAAAGCCGATGTTTGCGTTAACCTGAAGGATGCCATTGCACTGGTGACCACAGCTAGCGATAGCGGAAAACCGTACGAAATTTTTCTGATAGACCTTATTCTTGGACCGGGTAAAGATGGCATTGAAGCCATGAAAATATTGCGCCGCGCCAGCCCGGATTCAGACGCCATTATTTTCACCGGCTTCGGGGATATGGAAAGCGGACTAAGGGCTTATCATGCAGGGGCTTTTCGCTACCTTTCCAAACCCTTTGACAATCAGGAATTACTTTATTTAGTTGAGGCTCTCAAGGAATGGCGCAAGATTCAGAGGGAACATAGCTGGCAGAAGATATTTGGCGGCATGATGGAAGCGGCTCTGAAACAAAAAAGTTTTCATGCCGTCGCCAAAGTAGTTGTTAACCATTCTCTCAAGCTCGGGTTTGAGAGAGCACATTTATTTTGGGTTCCAACACGTGAAGAGGTAAATACAGGAAACTTATTTGGCGAAGCTTGTGCGGGAAAAGATAGTATCCCCAATTTTAGCGGCAGTTTATTTCCGGATTGGTATGGCATGGAGCGAGTTCGCAAATCAAGGAATGCGATCTTTATAAACAAAGATGGGTTAAATGAACGTGGGCAAGGATCTAAAGGATCTGGAAGCAAAAACTTTTCCCCCCAAGGCGAGACCGCCGTATTACCTCTGTGGCGCGGGGAAATTCTTATAGGGATATTGTTGTTAGACTATGGGCGCTCCGATAAAATTCTGAGCGAGCATGAACGTACTTTGTTGAATTTGTTTGCCCGGCAAGTATCTGTAGTAATGGATCACGCAAGTATTTATGCCAGCGAAAAATGGGCACTAAAGGAAGCCGATATTATTCGCAATATTGTCCATGACGTGACTACTCAGGCGGCTGTTGCGAGTTTACCTAAATTGTTGGAGGAAGTCCGTAATCAAATTGGGCAATTGATGGATGTCTCTAATTTCGCTGTGGCTTTGCTCGACGAAGAAATAAATGAGTTGACTTTTTGTTTGCTCTGTGAACAGGGCAAACCTAAGGAAGGTGTACGCCGTCCAGCTTCACAAGGGCTTGAAAGCTTCTTACTTAAACAACAGGGCGGATTATTCCTAAAGAACGGCGATGTGAAAGAATTCGTTGAAAAAAACCACATTCGGGTTCAAGGAAGAATGCCCGCCGGGTGGCTCGGAGTTCCGTTACGTGTTGGCGGCGCAACTATTGGCGTGCTCACTCTGCAACGCTTTGCTGGAGACAAGGATTTTTCAGAACGTGATCGCCAACTCCTTGTATCGGTGGCGGATCAACTAGCCGCGGCTATTCACATCAGTCATTTGGCGGAGGTGGAAAGAGAAGATGCCCGCCGAATGCAAAATCTTCAACGCGCTAGTGTTGATATGCTTTGGTTGGCTCGCGAAAATGAGAGCCACTTGTGGGATGTGGTCCTTACACTGGCAACCGCCAACTTCGGATTAGGATTTAACCGCGCGCTATTGCTAACGACAAATGACAATCAACGCTTTTTATACGGCGAGACGGGAATTGGTTCAGATAGCAGAAGCGATTCAGAGAGAGATTGGAAACGGGATGAAAAACGACATTATGATTTCGACGCATACCTATCTGACTTACAAGCAAACAAAATTATCCCCACTCCTTTTGCCAGACGTGCTAGTAAGATCAAGATAGAGTTAGATGGATGTCCAGAAGTCATGAGGCAAGTTATCAAGAATGGGGCGCGAGAAATTATCTCAGAATCGGATGTTCACACGAAACTACCTCGCGACATCAATCGGCACTTTTCTTTTTCCACTTGTGCCGTATTACCTGTTCGGGCAGGCAAGAATACCCTTGGTTTACTTATAGTTGACAACAAACACAACCGAAAAAATCTGGATGAAAAATCGCTAGATCGCCTACAAACCTTGCTTGATAGCGCAGGATTGGTTCGCGAGACATTGACGCAAAGCCGAAACAGCGTAAGTGTACTGGAGGCGAACTACGACATTATGGGAGAGGCAGGGAATCAATCTTTAAAGGACACGCTCGATCATATTTGCAAAACAGCTCGCGCCATTAGCGAGTCCGACTGGGCAGTTATTTTCCCAATTCTCCCCGGTGGCACTGAACGTTATAAGCTTGACTTGAATACTATTGGGCACGACGGCGCCCTAAAATCTCCTGTCCGAAGCATTAAAAGCAACCCGAGGATCGGCGGGATTACTCAACATGTTTTAGAAAAAGGCGAACTCATCGTCTCCGATATAGATGGAGGCGGTTCAATGATCAGTAGATTGAACTTAACCAACAGCCATTTTATTCGAAGCGAAGGCGTTAAGGCGTTGATCGGCGTGCTTGTACGTGACCCGTACTCGGAAGAGCCACTAGGCATTTTATATCTGGATTATCGTCGTCCCCGAGAATTTTCAGAGTTAGAAGTGCGCCATGCAAAGTCGTTTGCTAGTTTAGCAGCAGTCGCAATTTCGAAAGTGCGCCACTTAGACGAGATCGGACAACGTAAGCGGTTGAGAGTGACACTGATAACTACAGAAATTATGGGGAAAGAACTGGGACTCGACGAGATTCTCGCTAAGGTTTTACAAAAGATGCAGGGACTTTTCAAGCACACTGAATTATGTGTTTTGCTCTATGATGGAGACGACCACGCTCTCAAGTTTGCTCCAGCCACTCTGAAGTTCTATCACATCAAAAACCCGGAATTCAAGAACAGACAAATCTTCCCACTTGGACAGCCAGAGCGGGGTTCCATCGCTTGCAAAGTCGCCGAAAAGACTCTAAGAACGCGCAAGGTAGAACACATTAACATTCCAGACGTGCTCTCTGATCGTGATTACCTACCGTTGAATCCTAAAACGCGCTCGGAGTTATGCATAAGTTTGATGGGTAGCACTGGAGATTTGCTCGGAGTTTTGGCGCTTGAACGTTCAGCAAGCGTTTTTGGGAAAGATGACATTGATCTGATAAAGACCGTCGCGCGTCAGTTAGGGCTGGCTATAGAACGCGCACAGCACACTGAACGACTTAGATTCTTATCCACTGTTTCGGCCATGACGGCTTGGTCTTCCGATATTGCCCATGATATGAACAACGAAGTCGGGAAAATTCGAGGCCTGACTTACCTGATAAGGGAGTTTTCCTCTGAGAATCCGAAAATTTGCGACTATGCCGCGCAGATTGACGAGAGTGCAAGACTGCTTTCCAGTGTTGGTCCTTGGAGCGTGCAAACCGGACATCGCATCCCATTGGATGATTCAATTAAGCAATGTATCAAGCGTTTGGCAAACCAGCGCGGCATTCAAGTTATCCCCCAGTTCGAGGCAAGCGGCGTTTACATTCATGCGAATCCAATGGAATTGCAACGGATACTTAAGCACCTTGTGCGTAATGCCGATAAAGCCATGAGTAGATTGCCGGAAAAGAAGATCAAACTGTCCACACATCCTCTGAGAGATGGAAGAGTTGAGATTTTATTTGGTGATTACGGCTCTGGCGTAGATGAAACAGTGCGCGCCGATATTTTTCGCCGCGCCACAAGCACGAAAGAGAGTGGAGGATATGGACTTCTTCTTATTCGCCAATTGATCGAAGCAATGGGCGGCACCATTAAACTACTCCCATCAGACGAGACCGATCTTGGGGCTGTTTTCTCTATCAGAATCCCGACTGCGAACATGCCTACGCCCACAGAGTGAAAGGGTCAATATATGCCAGGGACAGCGAGACTATTACCTCCTATACGTGTTCTCATCATTGACAACGACAAGCAGTCGGTGAGCATCTTTGAAGAATTAGCTTCTCATTGGGGATACACCCCCGTGATAGCTGAAGGCGAGGGGATACATTTGCTGGCAGACGCGAAGGTAAAAGCTAGAGAACACCGATGCCAACTGGCTCTCGTTGATATGCGTTTGGTAGATGACTCCGATGAATCTGATATTAGTGGGCTTGATTTGATAGCGCAGATCAAACCAGCCAGTTCGATTGTAGTTAGTGGGTATGGAAGCGCGCAAGTTGCTGTTCAAAGCATTCACGAGAAGGGCGCTGTTGACTTTGTCGGTAAGGAAGAAGATCCGTTATCCATTAAGGCAAAGTTGCAAAAAGAGGCCCTAAAAATTTCAGCTAAAGAAAGACGACTAAAAATCAGTCCGACTAACGTGCTGGATATGATTGCGGCAACCTTGTTTGAACCAGCTCTCCCGGCCGAATATCACGATCAGATTGCCGATGTATTTGCCCAATTGTTCCCTGAAGCGCATCGTTTGCGCCTCGAAAAGATGAATAATATTCTGGCAACTGATGAAGTTTCGACAGCTCCGCGCCCAAGGTCTGTTGTTCTCAAAGTTTACGAGGATGATTTGCAACCGGTTATTGTCAAACTTGCACGTCGGCACAAAGTGGAAAAAGAGGTCTCGCGATTCTTAGAGTATATTGACCGGCGACTGGTAGGGAATTTCATCCCCGTGCTTGGGAAGCATGTAGAACTTTGGGATATAGGGGGAATAAAGCTTTCATATGTAGGCAACATCGAGCAGACCTTCGCGCGTTTTTTTCAGGCGCAGTCGGTTGATAAGATACAGGCATGCCTGGAAAAGTTTTTTACGTATACATGGTCAGCACATTATAAGAAAATCAAAAAGAAATCCAATATCTCTTTGTTTGATCTCTACTGCGATGTTTGGGGGGAAGACTGGTATGAACGCGCGCAAAATTTTCAATCGCCTGATCCAGAAAAGGCGATGGGGAAAAACTTGTGGGGCAGAATTCGTGCGGCTGATCCCGTTGAATGGCTTATAAAGAACACGGGCAAAGACAAGAAGAGTGATGTCAGCCGGGTAGGTACGGCTTATCTTGCAGTAACGCATGGTGATTTACATGCTGACAATCTTTTGGTGGACGATAGCCAGAACGCCTGGGTGATTGACTTTGAACGCACGGGGATGGGACATGCTTTACAAGATTTCATTGAGATTGAGTTCGATATTATCAGTCGTGTAGCGTGTGCCAATGAGAATTTCCCATCCTTTTACCGCCTTTGCGTAGCAATCGCCGGTTCAAGCCGGACAGGTGAGATTATCACGGACGATCCTCAGTTGGCAGATGCTGAAACCCAGAAAATATTGAAGACCATTTCCATTATTCGTTTGCTGGCGGAGCAATGCACTCATATCGAGGATTCTCGCCAGTACTTGTTTGGTTTGTTCTTCAACTCTATCTTCCGTGCTACAATCATCAACGCTGAGACACATAAGCGCAGTCAGCAACGCACTTTAATGCTAGCCAGCATCTTATGTCATCGGTTAGAACATTGGGATGAACCTTGGCCGCCAGACGAATGGAGAGATTTGCCATGATCATGGACGAATACCCAATTGAGTTTCGTAAAGATGTGTTGAAGCGGTTTTTCGACTATGTAAAAAGTGGCGATTCGTTCTATGTCATCGGCGCGCCAAGTGTTGGCAAGACGCGATTAATGGATTTTTTGATGGGCGACGATCCGGACGTAGCGCGCCTTGCCCAGGGTGCAGAACGTGATCGGGTGAAGAAACACTATTTAGAAGACGCGGAACTCGCCTCCAAAACGTGGTTAGCACGGGTGGATATGAACCGGATGCGGCGAGAAAATGATTGGGGGTTTCACTTTTATGAGCTATTGCTTCACACTGTTCTACTTGCCTGTAATAGATGTAAGTTGACGGAACAAATCAAAGAGATAAAAGAAGAATTGGCTGATCTCGATTCACAGGTTATTGAAAGCAAAGATGCCCTCAAAGCACACCGCTTTTTTGAAATGGCGGTAAATATGCTCTGCCAGTCTTACGGCATTAAATTATGCATTCTCTTTGACGAATTTGATGAAACCTACAGAAAAATGCCGCGAGAAGTATTTGACCAATTGCGCGGGATACGAGACGCCAACAAACAACACATGTTATATGCGTTGTTTTTGCGTAACTTACCAGAAAAGCTACGCGACCCACTTGAGAATGAAAATTTTTATGAATTGATTTCAAGCAATATGCTTGGGCTGGGCCCTTATTCGCGGGATGATTCCTTGCGTGTTATGCGGCAATTTGAGCAACGCCGTGAGTATCCGCTTTCTGCCGAAACTCGGGAATGGCTTTTCCACTATAGCGGAGGGCACCCGGGTCTTATCCGAGCACTGTTAGACCTTCTGAAGGAACATCCACGCGCCATAGCGCAAATGTCCAACCCGGAGTGGTTTGCGAATCAGGAAACTGTGCGCGAGGAGTTTCGCAAGATTTGGGCTGGTTTGCTGGAAGAAGAACAAGCAGGTTTGCTAGAAGTTGCACATGGGCGTCAAACTTCTATGTCGCCTTCTACAGGTAAATTGCTTGTCGCTAAAGGGTTGCTCAAAGCTGTGGACAACCGCGCGGGCTTTTTCAATCCGTTGATGGGACCTTGGCTGTCGAAGCAGTAGCCCGCCTTTGTTGTAATAGGGTGCCACGCTTCCTAAACACAATTGGCACTGATTTTATCGCCTGCCTACACGGTTGCGTAGGATGAAACATACTGGACTCGTAGAGCACCATGAGTTCTTATCCTATCAAATTAGCTACCGCCAGTGCATTGTCGCAAACTTGAGCTAAATCATTCTTGAATTCTTTCCCAAACTTCTTTGTTGCCCACTTGGCTTTGATCTGCTTAATGTAACTACGCACTTCACTTGGTGGGCGCAAGTTCAGCCAACGCTCCATCTCATCCAATACATGGTGATATAGCCGCCGCGCCCGTCTCCCCAGATTTCCATCTTTGATGCTCTCCACACATTCTGCCGCCGCGTCGACATAAATCAGTAACGCCGTCGCATAATTTTCTCGTGCCACTTCCAGATTGCCTTGACCCTCAATCGTTTCTGCCTCCTGCCACTTCAACAATCCTTCCGCCCAATACGTCCAACTGCGAAAGTAGTGGACGTTATATTTGTCCACCAACGGCTTAGCCTCAGCTAAATACTTCTCAGATTCTGACTTATTGCTCTGCCGGGCATACATCACGCCAAGATTCACCAAATTGTCTGCAACCAATATTTCATTTCCACTTGCTTTGGCGAACTCAATACTCTTCTGAAAGAGCCTCGCCGCCACCTCAACGTCATTAGATTCAGTCTCATATCGCTCACGGTAAACACAGGCAATTTCATTAAGGACAATAGCAAGATCACCTGTGCCTCTTTCCGCTCTACGCTCATAGATGTCTTGGGCGCGTTTAAGCAACTTAATAGCCTGCTCAAAATCGTTCAATCGCCGATGCACCCGCCCCAAACTGATCAACACCCAACCCAAACCATCCCCGCCTCCAGCAAGCGGGTCACCAAAAATTGCCAGTGCATCTTCGTAAAACATCTTCGCTTTTTCAAAATCTTCCTCTTCAAACACTGACCCCATTGTGATGTAACTCAAGCCCAACTCGTAGGGGGTATCTACCAGATCTTTCCGCATGTGTAAGGCTCGCCCACAATAGGATTTGGCTTTGGCAATGTCCCCCTTTTTTTGGTAGATATACCCAATATTGTTGAGTGTGCGCGCCCTCGCTTTAACAACCTCTTGTTCTGGAAGTCCTTTATAAGCATCCAATGCGCGCTCATAGTAGCGTTGCGCGCCAGCCAAATCGCCTTGCAGACGTAACAACCAACCCCAATTGTTGTAGGTTTCACCGAGTTCTTGCTTTAAGGTGAGGTTGTCGGGTTGTTCAACAAGCAGCTCTTGATATGCTTTCTCTGCTCGTTGAACAAATTTTAAGCCTTCTGAAATTCTCCTTTGCTCTCCATACACCTCTGCCCACACTTGTAAAGCTGTAGCATAGTATTTGCGGCTAGCAGGGTTGGGAACGACCACGCGCTTCCAGAAATTTTCCGCTTCGCCATACTCCCCACGACGCGCCAACACCAGACCTTGACGAAAGTAGAATTCGGCTCGTTGTTCGTGCGTGAAATGTTCCCAGAATTCCTTTCGTCGAATTTCATCGAGGAGTTGCTGGCAGAAGGCTAAATCGCGGTGTCGAGCAGCATCGCGGAACAGCCCGTCCAGTTTTTTGAAACCCACCTCAAAGTCGAGTTGAAGTTGATAGTACAGCCATTCCACCTGATAGTTGCGCATCTCACGATTACTTGCGCGTCGTTCACCTTGTGCAGCTTCTATGCTTTCTTTCTCTTGCAAGCGCTCCTCATAATATTCAATGGCGTTGTTAAAGAGTTTCCGTCGCTGCTCTCCAGTTCGATCGTATTCGAGCCAGCAATACTGTACGACCAGATCGCGCATCTCATCATGCAACAGGCAACTACCCGGAAAATCTGCCTCAGGATTAGGCGCACGATATTTGATGAACGAAAATCGTTGTAGCTTTTGAATCAAAGAAGTCACTTCATCTATAGGTTTTCCCAGCAGGTGAGCAAGCAATGACGGATGACCAAGCCGCCAAACCATAGCCAGAAACAGTATCGCCGCATCTTCAGGCGATCTAAGGTGCAGAATTTTCCGAACGAGTGTGCGCCCAAAATCCTCACTTGGAGATTGGGGGAGCAGTTCGTCAAAAGTGCCTCCATCATTTAAGAAATCAGCAATCAAGTTAATATAAATAGGGCGGCCATCCACTAAGTCATTAGCTCTGGCAATTTGTTTGTCGGTGATCGCCCGCCCACTTAATCCTCGTTGACGCACTATTCCAATTGCGTCTAAATCTTGTAATGCATCAAGGGTATGGGATGCACTTTCAAGAGATTGAACTTTCTGTCGTCCAACCACGACAACCACAGTGCGATGCCCTATCGTAGGCAACAGTTCCCCTAGCAGTTTCTCACCAACCTGCCCCGCCGCTTCAAAAGTGTCAAAAAGAAAAACGACAATGGAGGTTTCAGTCAACTGTCTGTATTCGTCGGCAAAAACCCGTTTAACTTCCTCCACCCGCTCGTTTCGTTGGCTCGGATCCATTTCTTTCTCTAATGACCGGTCAAAACTTTCTACTTTATCGCTAAAACGCGGAAAATTATTATTCCCTAGTTGCCGAACGATTTCATCGAGCACGCCAAAGATAGTGTGCAAGCCTGTTTGGTAGAAATCAATCAACTCAGCGGTCACCAGAATCTGTTCGATGCTGTTCGTTTTTAATTCACCGGCTAGTTGCGCCAAGTCAACATCGGCTGTAGCGGCATCTTTGAGAGTTTGATTCAACAAGTGGACTTCGCTCACCATCCATTCCAGCAAGCGCGTTTTACCAGTGCCGCCACTGCCGTAGAGATGATAGGTAAGATGCTTGTCCGACCCGGCTGATGAGCGCAATAATCTATGGAAGTCTTCTCGCTCAGACTTGCGTCCTACAAATATTCCTTTTGTGTCAGTTTCCATTAGTGATGACACCATCAGATTTTCCTTTCAAGAGGTTTCTCACCTGAAGCAGATTCTTCTGCCGCTTTCACAAATTGCTTCTTCGCAAGTTCATTGATAACCACAGGAAGAACTCCCACAAACGCCGAAACAATCACGCCGATCAACTTATAAACCCACCCACTCAAGAAAGGGATAGCGATCAGATCAAATTCTTGAACACGATCTAAATTCGGTGCAAAGGACCAAACATGAATTCGCAAGGGAATGAAGACTGGTCGCCATCCGGGCAAAGGTTGTTCAAGGATAATAGGCACTTCAAATGTTCGTCGTTCACCCCCATCTATGCGGGGCATGGTGATCAATGTACTGTTTCCTGCTTTGGTGCTGAGCATCGCCGGCCCCAAATATTCCACCAGAATCTTAGTATCAGTCACCGGGATGTTAGAAGTTAAGGTGACGACGATATTGGCAGACTGTTCAGCAAAGAGATATTGCGGATACGTTGTGACAATCTCTAAATCATTCGCGGAGCCAAATTTACCGGGTGTGGCGCGCGCGTTACCAATGAAGAGAAAGATCAATCCCAACACTATGCCAAGCGGCAAACCAACTCCCCAGAAAAGAATTGAGCCTATCGGAAAAAACGCACCCGGGAAGGACAAACGGCGAAATTGGCCGTTTAAAACGGAGGTCTGCTGGACGATCTTTTTCTTTGTCATAGAGACTCTTTGTTGAAATTGCCGCACCTTGTAACCTCCAAGTTATCGGGCACTGTTTAAAAACAAATACACCCCAAACACCAAACCGCCCGTCACTAGAAATGTGATTATGATAGCGATCCACCGAGTGCGAGAATCGCTCAGGTCGGTTGAATATTGAAGAGAAGATTCGGTCGACTCAACTTGCTGGGAATAATACGACTCGCGGAGTAAAGAGATATTCTCTTCGATGAATTTCTGATAGATCGGGTTACGAAAAACCACTGCGTTGTCCGCAGAGGGTTTGATCACGCCAATGAGTTCTAATGCTTTGAGCTTTTTGTCGTAAGGATTAAACGTCAACCGTTTACCAGTCAAAACATCCTCGAGGATCTTGAGATATTTGAACAAGTGCTTTGGCTGATCGATTTGGCTGAGCACATATCCTAAATTTTGATCATCCCTTTGAGATGTCAGGGCAGCAATAATCTGATCGACCTGAACAGGCTTGTCTTGAACTGTCTCTTCAATTTGGCTCGCGAGACGCTGCACCCAATAAGGATGTCCTTCCGTCCATTGATATAGTTTTTCTTTCTCAACTGCCGCGAGTTGCCGTAATACTTCGGACTCCTCCAACAAAGAAAAAGTCTCCGCCTTCGAAAAATCAGGTAGACTGATTTTTTCAGTCACATTTGTTAGTGGGGATAAAGCTCCTTCAGGATCATCCGCAAATTCTTGGAGGCGTGGCCCACCCGCTAAAACAAAAACTATACGGCGCTCAAAATCAAGCTCGTTGAAAAGCGAGCGGATCAGATGCATGAACTGGATAGCGAATATTTCTGGTAAAGCCTCTGGCTCGTCCAACATTAATACCAATTTACCATTACCAGCTATTTCTTTTAACCGCGCGGCGAACGAAGAGGCATCTGTCACTATCTGCGCATCGGTGTGAGAAGAGGGCACTGCTTTTTTGAATTGTTGCAAAAATGCTGTGTATAGATGCTCATAAGAGTCAACGGCACCTAAGTGCTCCATATTGACATACACAGGGTAGTAAGAAGATTTATATCGCTCTAAAGATTCCAGAGCGTGTCGCAAACTAAACAAAAGCGTGGTTTTACCACTTTGACGAGGAGCTATTAGAAGCGGAAATGCTCTTACTGTTTCAATCAAATCTAACATAAGCGCTTGCGCGTCTCGCTTAACAACAATCTGCGAATCGTTGACTGGATCGAGTGGTCCCGTGAATTTATACAGTCCCATGTGACACCTTTTCTTCAATCTCTTCCCGCAAACTGATTAACATATCTTCAGCCGAAGTCCTTAATTCAAGGATTTTGCGGAAGCCGTGATGAACAAACCGAAACTGACGCCCCTTGTCCTCAGCCAAATTATAAAGGCACAACCAACCTAGGGCGTCTTCACATTGCTTTTGCGTTACCCGAAATTTTTCTTTACGCATTTTTTGTAAAACTTCTTTAGGTGTAACCTGGTCTCCCGGTTCAAACAAGATACTGATCGCCCTCGCTAATAAGTTGCACCTACCCCACATACTTTCGATATAAACATCAAAATACGGCTGGTGCGCCCGTGCTGAAATTATCCTTTCAACTTTAACGGCTGAAGTCACACGCGCAACGTCAGCAACAGTTATGACACGTTTTCCCATTGGCTGTTCGTCACCGATACGATCCGCTAGATCATCCACAAGACGGCGACACAACTCCTGTACTAAATTGGGGCGATTAGCTGTATTTTCTTTAATGACGCGGATCACATCAGACTCGGATTTGATCTTAATGCCGAGATATTCGAACGGTTCAACGATTAATTTAGATGTTTCATCCGGCAAGAAAAACCTAAATGGGGGTTGGACATCGCCAAAGTTGGACATTGAATGATCGCTATCATGCACTGCATTATCCAAGCCGCGCTCTCCACAAAAAATACATCGGATCACGCCACCCATATAAAGACTCCTTAGAGCCTTGAACATCTCAGGATGAGCATGCACCAACAGATCCACCTCATCCAGAAGCAACACGATCTGTTTGCCTGAAAGAAACGCTGAGACCTCCTCAACAAAACTCGCAAACTGCTCTTGGTTTGTAATCGCATTGCCTTTCAATTCTCTATGTTTATCGTTGGCGGCATCACCTACGCTAGCCCCTTCGCCCTTCACCATACTCCGACCAATTCTCGTAGGCGTTACCAAATTGTCCATAATGAGATCGCGAACCTTGTGATAAAAGCCTTGAGCCGAATCAAATACTTCACAATTGATGTAGAAAGTATTATAAGTACCTCGTTTGTTCAGTTCGATTGAAAGGTGAAGCAAAAATGATGTTTTACCTATACGCCGCCCACCTATATATACAAGGCAGTGATCGGATATCTTTTCTATGGCATACATCGTTTCCTTTTCGCGCCCAAAAAACATATCTTCAGTCACAGGACCATGACTGGTATAAGGGTTGAGGACTTTTAGACTTTGTTGAGTAGATATTATTTTTTCAAATTCAGAAAAGCCACCACGTTCAATTTTATGAAAATTCTCTTTATCCAAAACAACAAAGTAGTTTTGCCATCCACGGCGGCGAAGCAACTGACGCACTTCTGGTACCGGGACGGTGACTGGCACTAATACTCCCAAAAGTCTGCTACCTTCTACCAACCCGTTGAGCATAGGAATGATCTCTTCCAGAATATCACTCAGGCTTGAAGACTTATTAGTTGCCGTAATATTCGGATAGATAATGGGAAACTGAGCGGGGATGCCAACACGATGATAGCTCTCACTTACACGCACGACATGTATATAAAAATTCCGGTTTTGGGCGAGGCGAGCATCAACAAATTCCAAACTGGCGCTTTGCATCAAGAACCGTGTCAGGTGTTCGAAGTGAAAATAATTCGGCTCACTATTCGCGTCGGTCATTGTCAATCGCTTTCCAATGCTTCAGTAATTGGTCAAAAGACATCTCTTCGATTGCCAAGATGCGACTTCTTGCCTCTTCCATAGAAACTATTTCCAGCATGGGCGCGGTAATCAATTCTCGTTCTGTCATCTCGGAATAAGTTTGCCTTAACGAATCTGCATATAGCGAACCTTTAAGCGCAACTGTCGGGTCGCCGTGCAAAATGTAGCTGGCCCAGATCGTGTTTTTGGGATCACGATTACAACTTTGAACACGCGCTAAACGCAATGCTTCGCCAACTGACTTTCCACCTACCACATGTGCATAAAAATATGAAGCGAGCTCTTTTGCCGCGCCATCTTGCACGGGCCACATTGGTCCAATACAGCCCCGCGCCCCGCCCAGCAAAAATGATGTCGCCAACCCTTCGGTAAACGACCCCAAGTACCCTCCAACGTATTCTCCGGATTGTTCTTTACTTGCTTCACAAGCATTCATAAACACCAACGGACGATATCCAAGCAGGCGCTCAATCTGCTCGGCATACATATCCTCATCGTGCAAATGAAGTACACTCTCCATAGGACGCTCGATATTGAATGCGGCATGACCGGCGTAGTGAATAACATCAAACACGCCTTCGGTGCCAATCAGGCAATTGCTAACCCTCTCAGACGTGGCATCCTTGCCTTGTAACACCACAACATCCGCTTTGCCCCTCAACATTTTGGCGATTACCTTTACTTCTTCGCGCGCACCTTTTAGATCGCCCTTTGGGTCGGCAACAAACAAAAAGCGTAAAGGCGTTTGGGCAGGGTGATCATTGAGGCGCGGTTGACGTTCCATTACTGGCAACCTGCCTAATGAAAGACGCAAACAAAGGTATTCTTTCCTATCGAACATCAATTCCCAAGGAGGGTTGGCATAGTTGGTAATAATTTCCAAAGGGATCTTTATATCCCGAAGATGTTCCTGAATAGATTGAGGTAAACACAACTCAAACATTCGCTGGCACGACGGCGAAGGAGCATCGCCGCCCAATTCATCCATAATTTTTCCCACTTCTGGCAATGCTGCTTTGTTAAGAGTAGTACGGCTTTGCGGTAAAGTGGGTTGATCGGGAAGATGCAAGGTAACATCAAGTGTGGGGCGGCGGTACAACAAAGCAATCTGAGCTCGCGGGGCAGGTTTAACCGCTTCGGTAAACTCTTTAAGCGCAAAGAGCATTGTATTCTGAGCGCCACGTAATACATCATCCAATTCCGAGTCGCTCTTGAGGTGATCTTTTAGTCTTTCGAGATTAGTCACACTTTCGGAAGAACCTGTAGAAAAACGTTTTGCTAGTTCATCGCTAAAACGCTCCCTTAATTGCTTGAGCGCATCTTCATCCGATAGGATTTCTCCAACAAAAACTTTGCCGCGCAACGCTTGCGTGAAGTGATAGAAGGCATCGCCAAAATCCCTAATTTTAAGGGGTTGCTTTTTAGTTAATTTCAACCACCAGTCAAACAAAAAACTGTGTGCATCTATGAATCGCGGCGTGCTGGAGTGGAAATCTGTATCATGAATGATAGAAGCTAATGTTTCATTTAAATAGAGATCGCTTGTAGTTATCATCTTCGCCAACAAGCCATCAAGTTTATATCCTTCTTCACCCCGGGAGTACTCCACCACAGAAGTATGATTGATGAGTTCAGCAATAAGGGTCGTTATGCCCGCAGTGGATGAAAGATCGTAGCCGGTTTTGATGTTGAAGTGATCGAGCAACGCAGGGAGCAAGTCTGCATCGAATCGTCTCGGATAAGCGACGAGTTCTATAACTGAACGCCACTCCTTATTTGTCGTTTCAAGAATGCGTTCTATCATTTCCGTTCGTATTCTTTGAGCAATCTCAACCTGATGTTGATCTAGCGTGCCTCGCTCAGGTTCAGTTTCACCTAAATAGCGGATAACACTTCTATTACTACTAATATGCCCATGCGTTAAACTATAGATGTGCGAAACTTCTGCAACATATGGGCGGCTTGCCAGATCACCTCCCAATTGTTCCCGCGTGTGCTCTAAAGAAAAAGGTTCGATTTCAATATAAGTGGGTTTTGTCGCCATCAGGGCCGGGCTTAGTTGTTCCGAATCCAGTCGCTTTCGCCCAGCCAATATCACCACTAAATTGCTCAGCGCCGTAAGTTCAACAAAGATTTCCTTGTTTAGCCATGTGAAGGTTCGCCTGTCAATACGCTCAGTGTCATCAAAGATCAAGAGAAGCACATTAGAATTTTGCGACAAATAATCCTTAAGATATTCGATAAACCTTTCCGTTACAGGCATCCATATCTCAGGTGGAGTTACTTGCATTTCAACCAACGGCAATTTAGTTCTCGCAACATTGATCTCTTCAAAGAAATTCAATGGGGTTAGTTGACCTGAACCAACTAACTGATTAAGAAGAATCTCCATCAAATTTAATCTCATTCCCCGTCCTGGTCCCCCCAATGTCTGCCAATTCACCATTGTTGAAATAACCCCATTGGGAACTTCACTTCGAATTTTGTTTAACAAAGCAGTTTTGCCTATCCCAGCCAAACCATATAAATTAATAAAGGTGGCGCTTTGGCGTTTACCATCTTTAGCGTCTTGGATAGCTCTCAAAACAAGTTTAGTTTCGGCTTCGCGGTCAATGAAAGAAAAAGGTCGGGTTTGGGTCATTGAATGTATATTATACGGAACTGGAGTAAAAAAACCGAATCGCGCACAGTGTTGTCAAAACGCTCGGCTCGGATGAGTGCTAGAATTGGAACACCTATACAAGGAGGCAACCTATGAACCCCAACCCACACAAAATCCAATGCCCGTATTGCGGCACAGAGAAAATGGTAGATATTGGAGTCTTATCTAAACTCGGCACCGCCGATATGTTACGCGGCGTCCGCGAACAAATCCAAAAAGCAGTACAACAAATTAAAACTTTTTTTAGCGACGTTGAGTTAGATGAAGCAAATGCCCGCTTGGACATTAAGTGTGCCAAATGCCAAAACACTTTTCACTATGATATTCAGAGAAAGGAATCGAGTCAATGAAGGCACCCCTCATCACTCCTCCAGAACCTGACCCGTTACTTGATGAAACGCGCGCCTTCTGGCGTGAAATTGGCAAATCAATGATTCGCGAATCGATTGGCACAATTGACGAGGCGGCTAAACAGATGCTAGGTGTCATTAGCTTGCTAGAGGGGTTATATTTTCACGCTATCACCTTCAGCGATCTGCGTGGAAAAATCAATAATGATTTGTTGATCATCTACCTCTTACCAATAGTTTTACTGTTGGCGAGTCTCATTGCGGCGTTGATCGTCTTTGCGCCAGACCGATATCGGCTTAACTTTACTTCCGCCGAAGCCAGCAAAATAGTCTATGAACGCGTTATCCGAATTAAACAGGTGGCGTTTCAAGTTGCGGCTATTTTTCTGGTACTGGGAATAGGAAGTATGCTGCTATGCGCTCTGACTTACTTACGAGGATGATCAATAATCGGGATTTGGGAAAGGCAGGTCAGGCAAAGACACATTAGATTGCCGATCGAGATGCACTATAAGTTCGTGCAATAACCTGACCGCTTCAGCGCATGCCACTTGTATCAATTTAATTTCCTGTTCTGGGCGACTACTATTACGCCGTTGTGGTTCGATAGCCGTGCTATCAAGTTGTCGGCTGGCTAACAACAAAAGCCCTCTAGCAATCGCTAACCATAAGCGACTTTTCCAATTCCGATCTTTAGTAGACACGGCATATTGCTCTAAATGCCCAAGCATATACTTTTGAAAAAGCATCGCCGATTCTGATTTGTATGGGAAAGGGGGATAAGCAATGTGACTTTCAAGTGCGGCAGTATCTGCCGCATTCGTTCGAATAATATTCCAATCCAGTTGCCTCACTTTGTCGCCGCGCGGTAATGATTGATAGATCATCACGTCCTCTAACAATAAACCATAATCCACCATGTAATCATCTGAACTGGATAAAGTATCAATATCAACAAACACAGCCGAGAGCAAATCATCCCCCAACATGATGTTACGACTATGACAATCCCCATGGACATAACCCGCCTTCGAGAATTGTAGGCGCTGCTCAAAACGCTTCAATTGTTTTACATAGAAATCTAATTTTTCATAAGAGTGTCCATTCACATTAAAAGGTTTGTCCAACCAAGGTTTTATTTCTGGGAAAGCAAGGGGATGGCAAATTTGCCGAATAGAATCTGAGATCGGAGTCAAATAGGTCCAATACAGCTGCCCCACCGCACTCGGTGCTGCGCTTTGACGGTGCAGCGCGTTGAGAGAGGAGGCAACAGTTTGCGCGACGGTCTTTATGCTTAGCAATCGATCAGAGTGCGTCCGATGATCGAGATCCACGAGCACTTCCGAGAGCGGACGCATGGCAACTAAATCATGCATGAGCAAGTATGCAATACCTTCATCATGCTTCTGGACACCTGTATGAGAGGCAAAGAGATGTTTCAACGAGTCGTGGAGTTTGTGATAACGCTCTATCGAGCGTTCTAACATCTGCGGCGAACCTTTTTTGACCACCAAACGAAGCTCGCGCGAGTGCACCGGAACATCCAATTCGTCTTTAGCCTTTGTCATTAGATCAAACTTGAGGCGATACACTTCCCCTCGCGCGCGCGTCCCGGTGATCTTCTGAAAAGTCGTCAGGTCCACCTCAATACTTTGCCGTATCACTCTCATTAGCTCTTCGCGGAGTCGTTGTTCTTGAGAGTGGCGATGATCTTCAACCGTTTCTCGGTTGTGTTGCCACAGTTTACTTAATATTGTCTGGTGTAATAATTCACCCTCGTGCATCGCAAACAAGCGCAACGCCAAGGCATGGAAAGGAATCGACTCGTCCTGATAATTGTTGTTCCGATAATTTTCAAAAAGCTCTCCCACAAACCCATCTAATACGTCGCGTGTTTCGCTATTTTGCCCAAAGTAGGTTTGCAAGTGAATACTACAATGCAGGAAATTGTAACGGCGCTTGCTACTCCGTTTACGAATGAATTCGCTTAGAATCTGGCGCGCAGCGTCGGCTTGCGGCGAATCGAGCCGTAATTGCCCAGAGCGCAACAAAAGATATAAGGCATAACTGGCATCGCCAAAACTGACAATCTCACCCGGTCGATTACGTCCTACTTCGCTAACAGGCAAGTTGCCACTCTGTAAGAGAGGAAGCGATTTTTCTACCCACGCCTCAAAGGCTGAGGCAATAACTGAAAAAGCCTTTTCCTGCTTCAAGCGTAAGCCTGCATCAACGAACCCCAATTTTTCAAGATAAAGGGTAGTCTCTGACCAAATGAGGGTGACCAAGACGGGATGTAAATCAATTGGCGGAGCACTAATCCAGCCAGTTCGTGGGTCAAGCAAGTCACTCAGTTTGGCAAAGTCACTGAGCAAATCCGCGTCAACTTTCCCCAACAAGGCTAAAGTTTTAATGCGCGCCGGATGAGGACGTAGCGCATTTGACTCCTCGGCAGAAAACTCATGTCGTCCTGGCATTTCTAAAAGCCATTCCGTCGCATGTTCCACTAAAGGGTTAATAATACCTTGGAGATTGAGTTGTTGAATCGCCTCCAGAACGTATGCCGTATTCTGTAATGTGAGCGTATATCGTTCGCCTAACCATACATGCAAGTTAGGGTCACACTTTTTCTCGAAGTGAAGAAGGAGATGAATGACGAGATCAGCAATCCGCGCACTTTCAGTGGTCGCGCCAGTATCGAAAGGTTCAAGAGCGGTCATGAGATGAAACTGGCAGGGCTATAGTATTTGAGTAAGCGTAACCCTTCTAATCGTAAAACTTCTGGCAACAAAGTTTGATAGATTCGACAATTAGGAGATTTCACATCCCAACGACCTGTGACACGGAAAGTTTCAATCGGACATCCCCCGGCACACCAATATCGCCACTCACATTCACGGCAACCCTCTTTTTCAGTCACGGGTAAATTAATCAGCCAAGATTCATCTGTGTGCACAACATTTAGTGGATCGGACATGTGGACGTTTGCGACAGGATGAGCGAGCTGTGTTTGGCACTTCGCAATGCCGCCATCCTGATTAATAGCTAAGTAATTATGTCCGGCACCACACGCATATTCATGTTTATTGGAAAAATGAGTTCGATCTAACAATGAACCCATTAAGCTGAAGCGTGGTAATCTCTGTTCGATGACAGCGTACGCTCGCTGCATTTCATCAACCAAGCGCTGTTCCGCTAATCGCAAATCCGCAAAAGAGGATGAACATTCATTCTCGCGATAGAAGTTCAAGCTAAAACGCAAATCGCGGTCAAGTACCCAGTCAACCGTTTCCGCCAATCCACACACATTGCGATCCGTGATAGTAATAGAAATTTGCGGGGGGCATTTTTCCGCAATTAACTTATCTATCGTCTTCGTTACTAAATCAAATGAACCTTGCCCATTCGTCAATACACGTTGTGCATCATGATAGGCACCAATTCCGTCAAGCGAAACTATGACCGTTAGATGCAACCGCTTGATTTCATCGATCATTCGTGAAGTCATCCCCACGCCATTCGTTAACACAATACCTTCAAAAGGCACGCCCTGCTCTTCCGAAAGCGTTAGCGCATATTCTTGCATTGCCAGCACACGCTGAAAATTAAGCGTCGCTTCACCACCAGCATATTTAAGCTTGATATGGCGAAAACCGTGTTGTTTTGCCGCCGCAAAAACGGCATCAATAGATGCCTTCCCGGTCTCGGGCGACATCGAATCGCCTAACTTTGGAAGATAGCAATAATCGCACGATAAATTACATTTATCCGTGACATGAAGCCATGCCACTAACATCTCATTTGGTGTTGTGGTGTTTTTGTGGCGATGCGGCTCAGTAAGCGGTTTTAGAAACCCCAATTCGACTAATGCGCGCGCCGCTTTGTGATCCTCAACGTCGGAGAGCGTAGAAAATTTCGCGGGGAAGTGAAAGCGATCTAATATCTGCCACGCAGGACGATTTATAACCGCTGCGCTGTAATCGGATAACATATCGAAAGCAAGAGAATAAGCGTTTGTTAGAGAGACTGAGCGCAGTGATTCACTACGGATATATAGCCCACCCAAATCTACTGTGTCTGCTAACCGATTTGATCGAACTGTCCAATCAGCACACGCCGGACAATCGCCGGTCATATTCAATTGACGAACTGCAGGTGCCTCAAAAATTATTTGTGGCTGATTCTCTTCAGTCATAACAACTCCTTATTCGACCAGATTAGCCACAGCTAGCGCATTGTCACAAATTTGTGTCATATCACTCTCGAACTCCACCCCGAATTTTTTCTCTGCCCACTTCTCTTTCAGCCGCGCCACATAGAGGCTGACCTCATGTGGTGGTCGCAAATTCAGCCAACGATCAATCTCATCCAGCACATGGCGATATTGCCGCCGCGCCCGTCGCCCCAGATTTCCATCTTTGATGCTCTCCACACATTCCGCCGTTGCCTCGATATAAATTAACAACGCCGTCAAGAAATTATCCCTTGCCTTCTCCATCTCTCCATGTTTCTCAGCCACTTCTCCCTCCTGCCACTTCAACAATCCTTCCGCCCAATATAGCCAACTGCGAAAGTAGTGAATGTTATGTTTGTCTATCAACGGCTTCGCTTCAGCTAAATACTTCTCAGCTTCTGGCTTATTGTTCTGTCGGGTATGCAGTACGCCCAGATTCACCAAGTTGTCTGCCACCAGTAATTCGTCTCCTCTCGCCTTTGCTAACTCAATACTCTTCTGAAAAAGTCTCGCCGCCACCTCAACATCGTTAGGCTTACGACGCTCTCGGTAAACACAAGCTATTTCATTGAGGACAATAGCAAGATCACCTGTGCCTTTGTCCGCTCTCAGCTCATAAATGTTTTGGGCTTGCTTGAGCAACTTAAGGGCTTGCTCCAAATCGTTCAGCCGCCGATGCACATGCCCCAAAGCGATCAATACCCAACCCAAACCGTCCCCGCCTCCAGCAAGCGGGTCACCAAAAATTGCCAGTGCATCTTCGTAAAACATCTTCGCTTTTTCCAAATTTTCCTCTTCGAATATAGACCCCATTGTGATGTAACTCAAGCCCAACTCGTAGGGGGTATCCACCAGATCTTTCCGCATGTGTAAGGCTCGTCCACAATAGGATTTGGCTTTTGCGATGTCCCCATTTTTTTTGTAGATATATCCAATGTTGTTAAGTGTGCGCGCTTTCGCTTTAACAACCTCTTGTTCTGGAAGTCCTTTATAAGCATCCAATGCGCGCTCATAGTAGCGTTGCGCGCCAGCCAAATCGCCTTGCAGGCGCAACAACCAACCCCAATTGTTATAGGTCTCACCGAGTTCTTGTTTCAATGTAAGGTCAGCTGGGTGCTCGACCAACAAGTCTTGATAGGCTTTCTCCGCTCGCTTGGCATATTCCAACCCTTGCTCAATTTTCCTTTGTTCTCCGCAGATTTCTACCCACACTTGCAAAGCAGTAGCATTGTATTTACGGCTGGCAGGATTAGGAACGACCACACGCTTCCAGAAATTTTCTGCTTCGCCATACTCACCACGACGCGCCAACACCAAACCTTGACGAAAGTAGAACTCGGCTCGTTGTTCGTGCGTCAAATGCTCCCAGAACTCCTTTCGACGTATTTCATCAAGGAGTTGCTGGCAGAAGGCTAAATCACGGTGCCGGGCAGCATCGCGGAATAGTCCGTCCAGTTTTTTGAAACCTGACTCAAAGTCGAATTGGAGTTGATAGTACAGCCACTCGACTTGATAATTGCGCATCTCACGATTACTTGCACGTCGTTCACCTCGTGCAACTTCTATGCTTTCTTGCTCCTTTAGAAGAGTCTCATAGTATTCAATGGCTAAATTAAAAAGAGAGCGTCTACGTACTCCCCCACTATCGAATCCAGGCCAACAATACTGTGCGACCAGATCGCGCATCTCATCATGCAATAGGCAACTCCCCGGGAAATCTGTCTCAGGACTAGGCGCACGATACTTGATGAACGAAAATCGCTGCAGCTTTTGAATTAAAGAAGTCACTTGATCTACAGGTTTTTCTAGCAGGTAAGCAAGCAATGCCGGATGACCAAGCCGCCAAACCATAGCCAAATAAAGGATCGCCTGATCTTCTGGAGTTCTCAGTCGTAAAATTCGTTCTACGAGTGTGCGCCCTAAATCCTTGTTGGAAGTAGGCGAAAGTATCTCCGCAATAGCGCCCTCCGAATCGATCAACCAATCGGCAATCAAGTTAATATAGATGGGGCGGCCATCCACTAAGTCGTTAGCGTCGGTTATTTGTTTGTCAGTGATCACCTGCTCACTTAGTCCGCGTTGACGCACTATTCCAATTGCGTCTACATCTTGTAATGCGTCAAGGGTGTGTGATGCACTTTCAAGAGATTGAACTTTCTGTCGTCCAACGACGACGACGACAGTGCGACGACCTATCGTAGGCAACAGTTCACCTAATAGTTTCTCGCCAACCCAGCCTGCCGCTTCAAAGGTGTCAAAAAGCAAAACGACAATAGAGGTCTCGGTCAATTGCTTGTACTCTTCTGCAAAAACCCGTTTAACTTCCTCCACCCGCTCATTTCGTTGGCTCGGATCCATTTCTTTCTCTAATGACCGGTCAAAATCTTTTGTCGTGTCCTTGAATTTCCGAAAGCGATCTTGACCTCCTATCTGGCGCACGATCTCATCGAGCAAACCAAAGATCGTGTGAACTCCTGTTTGGTGAAAATCCACCAGGTCCGCCGTCACTAAAACTTGTTCGATCTCGCTCGCTCGTAAGTATTCAGCGAGTGGCGCTAAATCAACATCTGCCATGTCAGAGCCGTCAAGAGCCTGATTCAGCAAATGGACATCATTTACCATCCACTCCAGCAAGCGCGTTTTACCAGTGCCGCCACCGCCATAGAGATGATAGGTAAGATGCTTGTCCGACACGGCCGATGAACGTAATAATCTGTGGAAGTCTTCTCGCTCAGACTTGCGTCCTACAAATATTCCTTTTGTGTTAGTTTCCATTAGTGATGGCACCATATCGTTTCTCCTTGCCAAATTTGATACCGGCTGTCGGGTCGCCATGCAAAATGTAGGTTGCCCAGATCGTGTTTTTGGGGATGCGGTCATGACTTTGAACACGCGCCAAACGCAAAGCCTCACCAATAGGTTTTCCACTTATCACGTGTGCATAGAAATCTGAGGCGAGTTCTCTTGCCGCCCCATCTGGCACAGGCCACATCGGTCCAATACAACCCCGCGCCCCACCCAGCAAAAATGATGTCGCCAACCCTTCGGTAAACGATCCCAAATACCCTCCAACGTATTCTCCTGACTGTTCTTTACTTGCTTCACAAGCATTCATAAACACCAACGGGCGGTATGTAAGTAGACGCTCAATATGCTCGGCATACATATCTTCATCATGCAAATGAAGTACACTCTCCATAGGGCGCTCGATATTGAATGCGGCATGACCGGCGTAGTGAATAACATCAAACACGCCTTCGGCGCCCAGTAGGCAATTGCTAACTCTCTCAGACGTAGCGTCCTTGCCTTGCAACACCACAACTTCCGCTTTATCCTTCAACATTTTGGCGATTACCTCTACTTCTTCGCGTGCACCTTTTAGATCTCCCTTTGGATCTGCAACTAACAAAAAGCGTAAAGGCGTTTGGGCAGGGTGATCATTGAGGCGCGGTTGACGTTCCATTGCCGGCAACCTGCCTAATGAAAGACGCAGACAAAGGTATTCCTTCCCATCGAACATCAATTCCCAGGGAGGGTTAGCATAGTTGGTAATAATTTCGACAGGGGTCTTTATATCTCGAAGATGTTCCTGAATAAATTGAGGTAAACACAACTCGAACATTCGCTGGCACGACAGCGAAGGAACATCGCCGCCCAACTCATCCATAATTTTTCCCACTTCTGGCAATGCTGCTTTGTTAAGAGTAGTGCGGCTTTGCGGTAAGATAGGTAGATCAGGAAGATGCAAAGTGACGTCAAGTGTGGGGCGGCGGTACAACAAAGCCAGTTGAGTACAAGGTGTTGGCTTGAGGTCATTGATAAACTCGCCCAAAATAAAGAGTAGCGTCTGTTGTGCGCCCGATAAACCGGCGTTCAATTCAACGTCGGAATTAAGGTGGTCTTTTAATTTACTTAACTCGGCAAGGTTATGTGAGCTGGGGAATACAAAACGCTTTGTGAGTTCATTATCGAAATGCTCCCTTAATTGCTTGAGTGCATCTTCATCCGATAGAATCTCTCCAATAAAAACTTTGCCGCGCAAAGTCTGTGTGAAGTGATAGAAGGCATCGCCAAAATCCCGAATTTTAAAGGGTTGCTTTTCCGTTAATTTCAGCCGCGAGTCAAACAAAAAACTGTGAGCATCGATGAATCGCGGCGTGTCGGAGTGAAAGTCTATATCCTGGATGATAGAAGCTAATGTTTCATTCAGATAGAGATCGCTTGTAGTGATCATCTTTGCCAACAGGCCATCAAGTTTATATCCTTCTTCACCCTTAGAGTACTCCACCACAGAAGTATGATTGATGAGTTCAGCAATAAGAGTTGTTATGCCCGCAGTGGATGAAAGATCGTAGCCGGTTTTGATGTTGAAGTGATCGAGCAACGCGGGCAGCAAGTCTGCATCGAATCGTCTCGGATAGGCGACGATTTCTATAACTAAACGCCACTCCTTATTTATCTTTTCAAGAATCCGTTCTCTAACTATTTCTGTCCGCACACTTTGAGCAATCTCAGCCTGACGTTGAGCTTGACCGAGCGTGCCTCGCTCAGGCTCCGTTTCACCTAAGTAGCGGATAACTCTTCGGTTACTACTAAGATGCCCATGCGTTAATCTATAGATGTGCGAAGATTCCGCAATATAGGGGCGGCTTGCTAGATCACTTCCCAATTGTTCCCGCGTATACTCTAAAGAAAAAGGTTCGATTTTAATAAAAGCGGGTTTTGTCGCCATCAGAACCGGACTTAGTTGTTCCGGATCCAATCGCTTCCGCCCAGCATAGATCACCACCAACTTGTTCAACGGTACGAGATTAGCAAAGATATCTTGATTGAGCCAGCCAAAAACTCTTTTATTCACATCCGTCTGACCGGTGTCATCAAATATAAGGAGGAGCGCTTTGGAATTTTTCGAAATGTATTCCCTTATGTATTCAATAAACTTTGTGGCTACGGGTTGAAGCACTCCGTCGGGAGTTGGCTGGTTCTCTATCATTGGAGATTTTTGTCGAGCATTTTCCAACTCCACAGTGAAATCGCTTGTATCAGAACCACCTTGTAGGGCGAACTGATTAATTAAATGTTCCATTAAATTCAATCGCGTCCCATGCCCCAACGTTCCCAAAGACTTCCAGTTGACCATAGTCAGTGATGCCAGTCCCCTACTTAACGTTTGCTCACGTATATGATTCAATAAGGCTGTTTTTCCTATCCCAGCCAACCCGTAAAAATTAATGAACGTTGCACATTCACGTTTTCCACTTTTTACTTCGTCTAACACCTTCAAGACAAATTCGGTCTCGCTTTCACGATCAACAAAAATGGGCAATGGTTGGGTCATCGGGCTATACCCCTTCGAGAGTAAGGTTTTGAAACGATTTTAAACAGTGGAAAGATGCTTCACTTCTTAAAAGGAGAGCGACAACAAGTTCATCTACAAGTTCATCGCGGATTTTTAATTGACACCGTCTTAATCCCTCGACCACAAAATTAAATTTAGCGAACAATCGTCGCGAGGGATAATTGGTAGCGATAATTTGTGCTTCGAGTTTTTCAAAACCGGCCGACGGTGCCCACTGGAGAGCGTGTGACATTAAAGAAGAGCCAATCCCCTTCCCTCTATATTCCGGCAAAAGTCCTAGACCAATAGAACCGACATGGCGATTCCTCTCACCATAGTTGCCTGGGAAGATGCGCAAATAGCCTATCGCTTTGTCATTAACAATTGGCAAAAGAACTAACTGTCCTGTCCGAGGATTGTCGCCTTCTCGAATGGCCGCATCCCACACCGCATCTGAAGTGAAGGTGGTGGTTTGCAAATAGATTTGTTCAGCGGCGATAGAATTAATATTCGTGATCAACTGGTCGAGGTCGTGTGGCGTGGAAGGTCGGAGAATAACTTTTGACCTGAGTAGTGGCACTGATGTGAAGGGAGACAGGAAGCCCATACCCTTTTGCCTTCAAAATGATGATGAGAACTTTATGTTAGATTACTACGACATACTCTATCTTAACACCAACTATCACAAAAGCAACCCCTAATAAGAACGTCTCAAACTAATATAACTGGATAATCCCTCTGTTACAAGGCAGTTTTGTGAAGCGCATTTAGAATATCATCACAGTAGACCTTCGCCCGGTATAGTTCTGTTGGTGGAATGGCGCGATGGTGGGCAATGGGGTTGCGAACTCGAGCAATCGCTTCCATCATTTCGGTAAACTTCCCTTTGTTGCCCTTGCCTTCACGAAAATCGAGTTCGGTACGAAATGCTTGCCATTGTGCGTTGATCAGATCCGATAAGTCTTTAAAATAGGCATATTCCAGCATAGCCGGTTCGTAATCGCGATACGATTGGAATGCCGCACGATCTTTCTTTTGAGCAATCTCCCAAGATTTGAACATCTCCGGATGCTTGGCGCGAATATGATCGACCCAGCTTGCGCCGAATAGTTCTTTGTACTTCTTTTCTATTAAATTTCGTAACGCTTGTTCAAGGTTCTTGATGCTTTGACGCACTTCCAGTTCGATCTCGCTCGCCGATGTTGGAATACTAGCCATATCATCCATCGGATGTTCCCCCAACAGTTGTTCCCACGTTTCCACTAACTCGAGCAAATGGCTACGATCAGATGAACGTTGCATCACCGTTTCGGCACGCTGCCGAGTCTGCTTGAGTTTCTTCGCCGCATATAGATAAGTTTGGGGCTGGCGATCTAAGCTTTCGAGGACCACATTGATCTCGCGGAGGCAATTCGCCAATGGGGGCGAAGCATATGGCAAAAAACACTGAATGGTCTCGATGATATATATCGCTTCTAACGCGATGTGTTGCGCTGTAGGTATTTGCTTGAGAGACTTTAGATAGTCTCCAAAAATTTCGCGGATTTCTTCAACGAGGCGGCTGACATCACGATGGCGCGTGAGAAACGGCACTACTTGGCAAAAGAGCTGCACGCTGGAAGCAACATAACCACGTCCAAGAGGCGTCTCGCCTGCGTTGATTAAATTGACGCCATGTACATGAGCATAGTGACATAACGCCAATGCCGTGCGTTCGCTATCTTTGGCTTGAGAAAATATGGCGGCAGAAGATAGCAGCTGAACCGAATCCTTATATGAAGCGTCCTTGCGGGAAAAATCCAATACTTGCAATGCATCTTCTAATGTCTGCGAAAATTTCACGGCAAGTTGTGTCGATAGATCCTGCTCAAGCCGACGGGGCAAAGCAATCAAATCTTCATTTATCATCAATTTGATCATAGATTGAGATTCCAGCAAGCACTCAAAACAATTAAGAACTCCCTCCCCACAAGTTTAGTCAGGGGAGAGAAAACTGTCAAAATAATTTCTTCCAAAGCCGCTCGCATACTGTGGGTTTGCGATACGCCGAGGGTATTGCAGGTATTCTACGACACTTCGCCAAAAGTGGATCGCCAGAAATCTGCTCACCTAGAAGAGTTGTGACTCTATGCTGCTACAGTGAGGCAATCACTTGGTTGCCTCACTCACGAACAATAATTTCGCTTTACATCTTTAACTGCCGCTCTTGCAGTGGCACATACGACACCTTCGTGTCGCGAATCCGATTGTGCCCCAGATGGCGCGATACGCGACGGCGTGCCGTTTCATCATCCAACCCTTCGTTGCATAAGGCATCATAGAGTTTCTGCGCGTTGTATTTGCGAAAAGCGTGCGAACCTAAACACGTAATCCCCAATGTTCGGCACGCGCGTCGAATCTCTGCCCGCACATGATTCGGCAAACCCGCGCGGTCTGCAAAAAGATGTCCGGTCTTGCATTGTTGCCCCATCTCTTTCATCTCTCGCATATACGCTAACGACTCTTTATCAAACGCTTCAGTAATGCGTGGCTTGCCACCTTTGGTGCGGTTTACATTTTTCTCCAAACAAACTCTGTGCGCCTCTAAATCAATGTTGCTCTCACGCAGATAAGCCGCCTCTTGAATCCGCAATCCCGTGATGCACATCAAACGAATCGCCTTGGCATCGGTTGGACTATAAAGCCGTGATCCCTGCGCTTCGATCTCATCCAAAATATCAACGACTTGTTTAGCAGTTTATGCTTGCATGGAACGGTTCGAGCGAAAGCCCGCGGTGCCACAAACTGGATTCTGTTGGCGAACTCTTCACATAGAGAACGCAGCAAATCGTGATGTTCTGCTCGTAACAGAAAGTGCGCCCAACAAGTAATCCCCAAAGCATGACAGATTGATCGTAGCGGCTGTCGCGACCATTTGAAGATGAGTTTTGGCTAAACCGGTATAGCGAGTTCGACGAACACCATAGGCTCTGACGGCTTGTGAGATCGTCCCTTCGATGCCGAGTCGCTTCATATTTACTTCCGTATAAACTCATTTGTGGTTTGCATTACCCGCCGCCGCCGAATTGCTTCGTGTTGCTCACGCGGGCGTCACTGCATCGAACGTTCACGGGTTTCACCACGAGTACACTTGGCTTACACTGAGCAGGCTTGACAAACCGCCTTATCAAACATCACATGAATGACATCGCTCTGAGTACGATCTTTGCCGGTCCACCATTTGGCTGAGTGCTTACACAGATAACAACACGTTCGTGACAAAGAGTCGCATCAAATGACGCATTGCTTGCACAGAACATTCACAAGCAAACGAATCGCATCAGACACAGTTAGGTAATGAGCGCGCAGAGCGGCTCCACTCAGTTGGTCTTTATTAGGCATCGACTTCCCCGAAATAACGTATACTTTTTTCTCTCGTTCTGCGTTGCTATACTCTTTAATCAATTGCCTTATACGGCTGCGATCAACTCCCAACAAGATCGCTAATGCCGTTAGGGGAAGGTGTAACGGTTCCGTGTTGAGTGGCGTATCCCACTTCGCCATCAAGCAAGCTGTTTGCAGATCAAGTGGATGCAAATACGATCCCACTGTGGTAACTGGTAAAGCATGCCCCAATTCTAATGAGACATGCCTCACATCCCCTTCCTTTTCATATAATTCGAACGCCCGCCCCTTGCGCGCCGCATGAAACACCAATGATAAACCTTCCAGTTGCTTGCCGCGTTTACCTATTCGCTCAAATGCTGATCCAACTTCACTCGACACTTGTTCTGGGTCAAGCGGTTCCCCCTGATCATCAATGAAAGGCGCGTCTGCGCCAAATTTCTTGCGTTGGTGTTCAATGTATTGACGCAACGTATCAAGGCGTTCGCCAGGCAAGGAATCTAGTGAAATACGGCGAGAGCGGCCGCGCTTCGAACAAGGCACTATCACATAAGGGATTCCCGTCAGATCAAAATCGTCACACCGCAGTTTGCATACTTCACTCACACGAAGTCCGAGCCACCGACCCGCGCGTAAGGCGCGCCGAAAAGGTCTCGCCAGCAGGTTAAGCGTTTCATTGAAAGTTCGTTCGTCGAGGATGCGCACGGGTTGAGAGGTGACACTCACTTTAATACGTCGCCACTGTATGTCTGGCACAGCTAAGCCCGAACGTTTGAGAAAATTCGCGAGTCGCTTCCAAGCCGTTTTGGTTAATTTAGCCGTCTGTCCAGGTAAAAACTCCAATGCTTCTTGCAACAGATTCTGATCAACTTGATTAACGACTATTACTGGGTAGAGTCGCAGAACACGCAGCACGGCGGCCCAATACGCCCCTCGTGAAGGTGGCTTGATGGCGCGATCGCGAGTCATATCTAACAGCCACTGCACCAGCCAAAGTACATTGAAACGCGGCACATTGCTCCCCATGGATAGTTGCTCATCCTGCTCGTTGCACCATTTTTCGAGCTGTTTCACGACTCGGTGAGGTGTTGAGTGGAAAAGCGACTCCAAGTGCGAAGTGAGAACTGCATTTTCAGTAAGCGCTTCATCGTACATGCTCCACAATGTTGTGTCATCGGCCGCGCTGTCAATCACTTCGCAATCGTCGACCAGCGCGGGCATTAAGCCGTTTCCCGAATCCCACACACGTAAAGATTCTGTGGGCGGCTTTCCCGTCTGCTGTTCGTAGACTTGATCAGCCGGCATCGGAGCAAAAGGGATCTGACCCGTCAAGACTGCCAGATTAAGGTTAGGAAGAATCTGTAACAGGTCAAGGCGAACGAAATGAATCAATTGTGATGGGCGCAGACTCGGCGCTCCTGCACGCTCACACAATCGTTCAAGCAGCTGGCGCAGTTTTTCGTCCAGTTGTTTATCTGAGCGATCAAAAACAAACTCTGTCAATCGTTTCTGCCGAAAAGCCAACGCCAACAGAAACAACCAGACTAATATCGAGAGCCGCAGCCACATATATCCCCTTCGTTTGCGGCGTGGTAAGCGTATCAAAGGGATCAACTCAACGTTTGGATCGAACAGCGCAAGCACATCGCCCCATTTCAGACCTAACAAAGATTCAAGCGGTGCATGCTGACACACTCCCGAACATATCAACAGCAGCGCTAACCACGTTGACAACTCGCTCACGTTTTTCGGTGTCACCGATGGGCATTGCTCAAAACCAGTGATGATTATCTGGACGATAAAAGCGATCAACTGCCTGTAATCACTGTAACGATAACCCTGCAACTTGCTGACCGAAAGCACTCCTCGCCTTTGATGTTGTGGCGGAACGGCGAAATCAGGGATGTCAGCAATCAGTTTCGCCTCATGCCACCGTTCGGCTATCTCAACTAACAATGCTTTAAATCTTTGCCGGGTGCGGTAGCTAGGAGATGAATCCAGACAGGCCTTCCAGATGCGGTTCCAATCGATATTGATAATGTCCTTGGCGTTGTGTGCCAATGGAAGAGAGGGCAATACCTCATTCAAAATCCGCTTGAGTGTCTTCACTCCCGGGCGTGATAGCCGTGTAGGTATAGCGCTTAGCAAGATAGAAACTGCACCGGTAGGATCACATGGTAGTTGAGATTCAATCATGATACTCACTCTTCCAATCGATCAGCGATGCAATGTGGTCAGAAAATTTTCCATATGACTCCCAAGCCCTGCTGAGTTGATGCGGCGAATAGAAGTTGAAAATTTCATGTCCACTGGATTGATGCCCGATCACTGCACCTCCTTCATCAAATTGAAATCCATATTCCACCATGAGCGACCGGAACAAGTGACGCCCACCATGCCACTTCGACATCACGACCTGAAGTGCCGCCAGTTGGTCGCGGATTACTGATTCTGTCGCCGGAAGGTGAACACCATTAACACGGAAGTGGAAAGCAAAACCATCGGCGTTGGTTGAAAGAAGACACTTAACGAGCGTGTGTAACTGGCATGGTATAAACACAATGCGCGACGCGGTAGTCCAGTAATTGCTACGTGTCTGCGGCAAAACCAGCCAAGCCATATTCCTACCGCCCCAATGGACTGAGAGGTCAATTTGCGATTGACGAATGCTTTCTGCTTCCGACATACGCAGCCCCAAGAAAATTGAGAAACCGTAAAATAATTTAAGTAACAATGCATTGTGGTGCCGATCTTCATCCAGAGCAGTCTCGATGGCTGATTCGATCACCAACCACACGTCCTTAATCCCTTGCAGTTTCGGCAGATAGGGCGAGCCCAGTCGCATTTCTGGGAGATGGTTAGGTTCACACTCAAAGAACGGGAGATCAAAATCGGCAGATAACCGTCTTAGAAAATCCCACACTCGTTGGGTCGCTGCGCGATACTGCTCTGCCAAAAAAGATAAACGCAACGTGGTGTAGTAAAGTGGTACGCGTAGAGCAGGAGACCATTGCTCGGAAATAAAAGCTGCCACAAGTGGATCAAGCATGCCGACGTTAACCATCAGTGTGGTATATGCCATTCGCAGCCGACCTTCAGTCATAGCAGCTCGATGTGGCAAACGCTTACGCAATTTCTCAGTTAACCAAGCAAGCGCATTCCGAATCTCTTTCTCCGACACACCGAATAACTTATCTCCCATACGACGGCGGCTCGCAAGTTCTCGCCACAACGAAATCAGCGGTTGAGGCAGCGGAAGCCACCAAATTTCAGATACGGGTTCATATAAATCCGGGTGGTGCAAAGGTGTCGTTGGAAGATCGGGAGCAGCAGTAGGGAAGTATGCAATCGCATCACACTCTGGAAAGTAAGTGGGAATTGTGCTACCCGGATTTTTTTCGGTTTCGGACCATGTGCCAACTATAATTTGCAAAAGCCAGTCAGAGTCCCGACCCGTTAGCAAAATACTCAAAATCAAGGTGCGGAGTGCAAGTTTGGTTTCATCGAGCGCCAAGAATTTTGTTAGCGGCAGGAGAATCAACCTAAACATGTCGACAACATCGTTCGGATGAGCACAGTTCCAAGCATCATAGTGGAGGAACTCGCGCATCACACTCAACTCCTCGCTGTAAATGGACAGCCGCGACGAGATAGCGTCTTCCTCACCTAGTTCTTCTAAACTCGTCCCCGGATGCAAGTCACGTCGCACCTGACGCTCAATTTTCGCGATGTTTGAGTCGTCGTAGAGAGATGCATCCTCCGAAGCAACCTCCGTGTTTTCAGAAAAATGAGATCGCTTTCTAACGAAAAAATCGCGCTTGCCGGTTCCAAGGGGTGTGTCATGGATTACCGTCTCAGCCCACTCCGGATGATTTAGCAACCGACACGCATCGAGAAAGTACGCGGATCGCGTGTTAGATGCCAACAACTTTCCACTCTTAAAATGATGGAGCTGTTCAGCGACTTTCCAGATAATTTGTCCGCATAGTTCAGGATCCTGATCATGGATCGCCACTTCAAATGATTCGGCGTTGAGGAGAGGAACAATCCGAAATACCCCAGATAAACGGGCATCTAAAGATTTCGAGATCTCTGAGGAGTGTTGCCATTGCGTACGATTCATCAAAGCGACGACTCCATGCTGAAGATCTATCGCCAGCAAGCGATACGACGGGGCGTGAACCAATCGGGCATGTACATCGAAAAGAATATTTGAGTTGGGTGTAGGATAAAACGGTAGTGCCGGAAAAACCTTGACCAGATCATTCAATAGAAGCACCTGCCCCAACTCGGACACTGCTGATTTGGAACGACCATAATGTTGGGCAAAATGATTCAGTATGATGCATAGGAGAGGCAACGAATGATTACTGACTACGTGTCCTAACCCGGTAACACTTCCGAACGGAGATAATAGTCGCAATGCCGGCATAATCTCATTAACACCACAGCCGATCTTCGCCGCAGCTACTTCAGCCAGACGGCACAATGGTTCGCTGATATTAGTTTTCGGCGGCAAAGCCGCTGATGGAACAAAATCAAATGACATAGTTTTCTACCTCCTCACGTGGTGCTATGCGTGCAAGTCGGAGTCGGCATTGGCACGATCTCGTGAATCCTCCGTATTTCCAATCGCTTTTTACGCGCGCTAAATGGCGGTCAACTCGTGACGGCAATACGGGATTCCCACTTGACGATCTGTGTCTCACTATAGCTCCGCGATATCCGCATAGCAACATGTGTAGGAAAAAACTAGGAAAAAGTTAGGAAATTCCAAGCCATTTCAAGTAGTTCTTGTTGCTCGCTTGGCACTGGATGGCGCAAAAACAGCCTCCAGAGGAATACCGATCACAATCATCCAGAACTCATGGAGTGCGAGACTCCCTTTGGCGCATATATCTTTTCGGTTTTGCATCAAGCATTCGCCGCGAACCCTGCACAAGGTGGTGCTTCATAACGTTTCCGATCTCTCCGTTAGACCTATTGGAAGCCACAGAAAAGGCGAACGCTCCTTTTATCAAGCCGAGTAAATAAATATCCGCTTGTAACATATCCACTTCGAATCCCATTAGGAAAAACAGCAAATACGCGCAACATTTCCCGTTTTTTTCCTATTTTTTTCCAGAACTTCTTGCCTTCCCCCAAGTCGACCCATAAAATGGGTGGCATGAGCAACGGCAACACAAGTGTTAATGCAAGTCACCAGCTCCATTCAGACGCCGAATTACGGCGACGATTGGGAATTGTCTATCGCATTATTTTGGCGAATACAGCACAGACACAAAGCAAACAACAAAATGTAGTGATCACTAAAGAACAGAAGGAAGGGGATATCGATTTACGTGGCAGCAAAAGGCAACCAAGGCGATCACGAACACCGTAGGCAATTCGCAGTTAAGACACTTGAACCTTAATATCTAAGCGCGCCATCTTGGGTTTCCGTTGTGTTCAATCAGGATAAGGATACAATCAGGCTATGGATAGCCTCTGGCTCACCGTAAAAGAAGCTGCCGATCTTGCCGGGTATCATCCAGACACCATCAGGAAATTGGTCCAATCTGGAGAAATCGAGGCTCGTAAATGGGGGCGCGATTGGCAGGTAAGTCGCAAAGGACTTCGGCAATACTTAAACAACGTTGGCAAATTAGGTTCCAAGCGAGGTCCGAAGCCACTGCTTAGCAAAGTGTGATATAATTACCCTACAAGTAGGGTAATTAATTGGAAAGAAGCGGGCCGAGCGGTGTGCGACCACCACAACGGCCCTGACCCAATCGGCTGAGGTATCCAGCTTAGGGCTTTTTGCATTGTAACACGTGCGGCCTTCAGGCTTATCTACAGCTGAAGGCCGCTTTTGTTTAAGAAAAGTTTAGTTCATAGCAAAGGAGAATGAGATCATGAGTAAAAAACGTAAACCGCTCAATAACAATCCAATGACCATTGAGAATCAAACTCGACGCGCATTACTCAATGGAAGAGTTTCCGGAGATGACCAACATAAGGAAGGTCGGAACCTGGATGGGCAAATAAAAATGTGCCGTGAATACGCGCTTGCTAAGGGTTACAGCATCGTAGCTGAACTTATAGAAGATGATCGGGGAGCATCGGGGGCAAGTTTCGAATTGCCGCAGCTAAAGCGCGCATACGAAATGGCTAGAGCAGGAGAATGTGACGTATTTATTACACGTGAAGTAGATCGATTGAGCCGAAATCTAGCTAAACAATTGATTGTGGAAAGCGAGTTGAAACGCTACGGGGTTGATCTGGAATATGTTTTGGGGGAGTATCCGGATACACCGGAGGGCAATCTCAACAAACATATTCGAGCTGTAATCTCCGAGTTTGAACGTGACAAAATTAAAGAGCGAATGATGCGAGGGAGAAATCAAAAAGTTGAAAATGGTCATGTGCTTGTACACAGCACGCCACCATAGGAGTCATGTAAAAACATCTTCCGTGTTTTGAATAACGAGACCGAAAGGCGAGTAAAATAGAAAACTGATCTCACTCTTAACTTGGGAGTACCCAATGCCGATCTCAGGAATTCATATCTGTCAGTGCGCGAACTGCCAACAGTCAGGAGAACATCCTGACAAGCACCATCACCACCAAATGAACCTATTGCTCAGCCGATTGGATGAACAACAACGCCGCTGGTATGTGGCCATTGAAGCGAACCATCTTGGT